>CAYSRR010000058.1:0-13862 GCA_964433375.1 uncultured Streptomycetaceae bacterium | reverse complement strand
GAGGTGGGTCTTCTTTCCGCTTCGCGGTTTGTTTTCTCCTCACTCCTTACTCCTCACACCTCACGCTGAAAAGCGGTGCTGATCGCCTTCAACAAGCCCTTCAACGTCCTCTGCCAGTTCACCGACGGCGCGAGCCGGCGCACGCTGGCCGATTTCGTGACGGTGAAGGAGGTCTACCCGGCGGGCCGGCTCGACTACGACAGCGAGGGTCTGCTGCTACTCACCGACGACGGTGCGCTGCAGAAGCGTATCGCCGACCCGCGCCACAAGACGAAGAAGACCTACCTCGCCCAGGTCGAAGGCATCCCGGACGACGAAGCGCTCGCTCCGTTACGCCGCGGCGTAAAGCTGAAGGACGGCCTGACCGCGCCGGCGGACGCGCGGCTGGTGGACGAACCCGGTTGGCTGTGGACGCGCGAGCCGCCGATACGCTACCGCGCCAGCATTCCCACGGCGTGGATCGAACTCACGATCACCGAAGGCCGTAACCGCCAGGTCCGCCGCATGACCGCCGCCGTGGGCCACCCCACCCTGCGGCTGATACGCGTGGCCATCGGCGCGTGGTCGCTCGACGGCCTGCGGCCGGGAGAGTCGGAGATGCGCGCCGGACGATAGACGATAGACGGAAAAGCCGTTCCACCTCCCTCTCCTCTCGCCTCCCGGATTTCATGCCGATCCTGATATCGTAGCGACATGCCCGGCGTGCCGCTCAACGAACTGCTCTTCCTCGCCGCGGCCATCATGGCCGGCGGCGTGGTGGCCGGACTGCTCGCCGGTCTGTTCGGCGTCGGCGGCGGCGTGGTCGCGGTGCCGGTCCTCTACGAGGTATTCCGCCTCCTCGGCGTGCCGGACGCCGTGCACATGCAACTCTGCATCGGCACGTCGCTCGCGATCATGGCGCCGACCAACATCCGCTCGTACCTGACGCATCGCGCGACCGGCGCGGTACTCGCGGATGTCGTGCGGCGGTGGACGCCGGGCGTGGTCGCCGGCATCGCCGTGGGTTCGGGAATCGCCACGGTGGCGCCGTCACCGGTCTTCAAGATCGCTTTCATCGTCATGGCGGCCATCATCGGCGGCAAACTCCTGTTCGGCCGGGAATCATGGCGGCTGGGAGACGAACTGCCGCGGCATCCGCTGGCGCGCCTCTACGGTTTCGCGGTCGGACTGATGGCTTCGCTCACCGGCGTCAGCGGCGGCTCGCTCGCCACCATGGTGCTCACGCTCTACGGGAAGCCGATCCACCAGGCGGTCGCGACCTCCGCCGGCATCGTGGTGCCGATCACGCTCGCCGGCACGCTCGGCTACATCGTCGCCGGCCTGCCGCACCAGGCGCAACTGCCACCGCTGTCGATCGGCTTCGTGTCGCTGATCGGGTTCGCGCTGATGGCGCCGGTCTCGAGCTTCACCGCGGCCTATGGCGCAAGAATGGCCCACGCCCTGTCGCGCCGGGCGCTCGAAATCGCGTTCGGGTTGTTCCTGCTCGCCGCGTCGCTGCGCTTTCTCGCCAGCCTCGCGTAAAGCAGTGCGCCTCCGTTTCCTCCCGTGTGCGAGAATGGCGGCGCCTCGATAATTCGTTGCGCCACATTCTGGACTGAAAGCCCCCTCGAGCATGAATTTCATCCGCAAGTCCGGCGTGCATTACGCCTGGATCGTCCTCGCCGCGGCGTGCGTGCTGAGCATCATCAGCCGCGCCGACTCGGCGTCGTTCGCCGTGCTCATCGATCCGCTGGTCGAAAAATTCGACTGGAAGCGCGGCGACATCGGCCTCGCCTACTCGCTCGCGTTTCTCTGCAGCATGCCCGCCATGCTGGTCTTCGGCTGGCTCGGCGACCGCTACGGCGCGCGCACGCTCATGCTCGGCGCGGCGGTGATGATCTCCGCGGGCACGGTGATGCTCGGAATGATCAGCGAGCTGTGGCACCTCTACGTCCTCTACGGCTTGTTCGTCGGCGCCCTCGGCAACGCGGCGTTCCAGGTGCTGCTGCCGGTCATCGTCACCCGCTGGTTCGAGAAAAAGATGGGGCTCGCGCTCGGCTTCTACTGGGCCGCGCTCGGCGCCGGACCGGCCATGTTTGCGCCGACCTTCCGCTGGCTGATCGAAACCCGCGGCTGGGAATCGGCGTTCATGGTGCTCGGGCTCGGTTTCGGCGTCATCCTCCTCCTGTTCTCCATGCTGATCCGCACCAGCCCGGCCGAGATGGGGCTGTCGGCCTACGGCGCCGCGGAGGCGGGGAAGGACAAGCCGGCGTCGGCGGCGGGAGCGGTCAGCCTGCGCTCGGTGCTCGCGCGCCGGCCGGTATGGCTCCTGACGGGCTGCCACCATCTCGGCTGCGCCGGGCACGCCGTGATCCTCGCGCACGGCGTCTCGATGGCGACCCACCACGGGATTCCCGGCCTGCAGGCGGCGGGCGTGCTGAGCACGATCGCCGGCGTGTCGATCATCAGCCGCTTCAGCTTCTCCCTCCTCACCGAGCGGTTCGGCGGCCGCACCGTCCTCTCGTTCGCCATCTTCGGCCAGAGCGCGTCGATACTGGCGCTGCTCTTCGCGACCGAAGCGTGGCACTTCTACGCCTTCTCGGTCGTGTTCGGCCTCTGCTACGGCGGCGAGATGGTCGGCTTCCCGATCATCAACCGGCAGTTGTTCGGCCCGAAGGCGCCGTTGAGCTCGATCTTCTCGTTCGAGATGATCGGCGCGAGCACCGGCATGGCCCTCGGCGGCTGGCTCGGCGGCGTGCTGTTCGACCACTCGGGCGACTACACGTCGGCCATCCTCGTCGCCGCGGGGCTCGGCTTCGCCGCGCTGCCGCTGTCGCTCTGGCTGCCCCGCCACAGGCGGGAGGCCGCGCCCGTCGCCGGCGCGGCGTGAACCCAAGACAGACGCCGGGCGAGAGACAAGAGAAGTCTTTGAACTACCCTGGCGGCCTGTCCCCCCAGGAGGGAGGCACGCTACCTCTTCGCCACGTACTTCACGCCTACGACGCCGTCGAAATCGGCGTCCTGCGTCCAGAAGACGGCGCCGTGAGCCTGTGCTGTGACGAGCATGATGCTGTCGGCCATTGGCAGGCGGCGCTCAATGCTAGCCTTGGCAGCGGAGAGCGCGATGGCGGGTGTGAGATCGACGACCCGCCCCTGCTGCATCAGCGCCGCCGCTTGCAAGGCCTGTTCCTCGCCGCGTTGTTGCAGCACGCGCTTGAACACCTCGTAGAGACTCAGCGTGGGCACCAGCAGCTCGCGTGTCGCTTCGATCGGCGCGGCGAAAAACGCGGCGTTGGGACCGTCGGCGAAATACTCGAGCCAGCCGGACGAATCGACGACGTTCACGCGCGGTCATCCTCGCGCGGCACGCTGGTGTCCACCCCCTTGAGAAACCCCCGCATCTTCTTCATCGGCCGCTGCGGAATCAACTCGATGCGGTTCTCGTAGACGATTGCCTGCACCTTCTGTCCGGGAGCGAGCTTGAGCCTCTCGCGGATATCCTTGGGAATGACGACCTGGAACTTGGGCGAAATCGTGACGGTCTCCATGGCACTCCTATCGATCAACTAATCGTATGACGATTATCGTATCGATCGGGAGGCAGGTCAAATCGACGGCAAAAAAATCCCGCGAAGAGGTCTCCCAATAATTTGATTATTATGTCTTTTTGATGGGGTCTGACCCTGCAGTCGCACCACAGGCACCGCCGACTGGCTTATCATTCGACCCGGAATAACGAACCTATCAAGAAGGAGCAGCTGGATGTCGAAAGTCGCAGTCATCGGCAATACCGCGCGCGCGATCGGCGCCGTGTGCGCGTCGGATTTCACGATGTCGGGCCACGAGGTCCGCTTCACGGTCTTCCCGGAGCAGAAAGATCAGCTTCCCGAGCTGCGCAAGGCGGGCGGATTCACCATCGAAGGCGACGCGCAGCACCTCATCTCGAAGAAGACCGGCTTCGCGAAGCTGGCGAAGATCTGCGACACCACCGCGGAAGCGCTGAAGGATGCCGAGGCGGTGCTGATCGAAGTGGACATGCACCAGCTCGAAACGAAGTTCAGCGCGATGATCCCCGAGTTCGCGCGCGGCGCCGTCGTGCACGTGCAAAGCCACGGCTACTGGCCGGCCGCGCGCCTCACGCCGCTGCTGCGCAAGGCGGGCCGCGAAGACGTGCTCGTCACCGAAGCGCCCGCGCCGACGCACGCGGCGCGGTTCAGCGGCACGGTGGTGACGCCCAAGGGACTGCGCAAGGGCATCCAGATCGCGACCGTGCCGGCGTCGCGCTCGCAGGAAGCGCTCGCGGCGCTGAAGCCGCTGTTCCCCGATTTCTCGGCCGCGTCGTCGGTGCTCCAGACCGGGCTCGAGAACCTGAACCTGATCGTGCACCCGGCGATGGTGCTGCCGGCCATCGGCATGGCCGAGCGCGCCAAGCTCGACGGCAGGAAACTCGGCTTCTACCAGGAGTGCGTGGTGCCCGTGTCGGGCGTGCTCGGCGACGCGCTCGACGCCGAGCGCAAGCTCGTGTGCGAAGCCTACGGCGTCGCGCACACGCCGATGACGAAGGCGATCGAGCAGTACTACGGCTTCAAGGGCAGCACCTTCTACGAGGCGCTGCAGAACCCGGTCTACAAGTCCCTGCCCCCGTTCCAGCCCGACATCTGGCGCGAGTGGGAACTGGTGGACCTGCCCTATGCCATCGTGCCGTGCGTGCAGCTCGGCGAGCAGGCGGGGATCGCGGCGCCGCTGCACCGCGCGTTCGCGGAGATTCTCGGCGTGCTGCTTGGGGTCGACCCGTGGAAGTGCGGGCCGTCCCTCGCGGACATGGACCTCGCCGGCACGCCGGATACGGTCAGAAAGCGGGTTCTCGGTTAAGATTGCGGGACCCGGTAGTCCGAACAACCATTCAACACTGCCTTACTGGAGGAGAAACGACATGAAGATCGCCTGTGCAGCACTTGCCCTTACGCTCGCCGCCTTCCCGGCGCTCGCCCAGAACGTGAAGATCACGCCGGTCGGCTCCCACCCCGGCGAACTGTGCGCGAACGATCGCGCGATGATCTTCGAGGACCCGACCGGCATCCGCCTGCTCTACGACCCCGCGCACAACGTGACCGGCGGCGACGACCCGCGGCTGGGCACGATCCATCTCGTGCTGCTCTCCCACATGCACGGAGACCACGTCGGCAACCTCAAGCTGAAGGCGCCGGGCGCTGGAACCTGCGCCAACTCGGGACGGGTGCCCGCGCCGAATTCCACGACCGCGGACGTCGTCGCCGCGCAGAACGCGGCGCTGGTGACGACCCGCGCCATGGCCGGTTTCGTGAGCAACAAGGTCCAGGGCATCCTCGGCAAGCCGCTGCCCGTGTGCCCGAACCCCGGCGGGACCACCACCGTGCCGGTCAAGGCCGCCTGCACCTCGCGCATCGACATGGGGGGCGTGTTCACCGCGAAGGCGGACGGCGCATCGCAGGCGGTGGAAATCACGATCGTCTACGCCGCGCACGTGAACAACGCCCCGCCGTCGCTGCTTTCGAAGGAGGAGCAGGCGCGCCTGAAGGCCGACGGCGCCGAGCGCGAATACGGGCCCGCCACGGGCTTCGTCGTCAAGTTCACCAACGGACTGGTCGCCTACCTCTCGGGCGACACGGCGATCCACTCCGAGATGAAAACCATCATCAACGAGTTCCACAAGGCCAACCTCGCCGTGCTGAATCTCGGCGTGAACCCCGGCATCTTCCAGTCGGGCGCGCATGCGATCAACAGGCTGATCCGCCCCGAATCGGTGATCCTCACGCACGTGAACGAGCCCGTGACGCAAGGCGGAAAGCTGCTGGCCAAATCGAAGACTGCCGCGCTCATGAAGCAGTTGAAGCCGGACACTTACCTCGCCCTCAGCGGGCGCACGATGGAGTTCAACGGCGACGGCAGGTGCATGTCCGGCTGCTGAAAAGCAAAGGATGAACGTGGAAGGATGAAGGATGACCTGCGCGCCGCGCGCGCAAAAGCAGGCCCTTCCCTTGCGCTATCGCCCAGTCAGATAACCAGCGCAGAGAAACAAACGGCGGCCAACTGGCCGCCGTTTGCCTTTGTAGAACCACTTCCGACCGGATGACAGTGAAAGGGAGGGACGGGGTTGATCATGCAAAGCATGACGGTCATCCCTCATCCTTCATCCTTCATCCTTATTTTTTCGGCGTCCAGCCGTACGCCTTCGCGCACGCGCCGCCCATCAGCATCGCGCGCTCGCCGTCGGTGAGGCGGTCGGTCGTGCGGAAGGGCTCGACGGCCTGCTCGTAGTTGACGACCGCGTAGGCGCGGGTCCAGTCGGTGCCCCACAGGCAGCGTTCGAAGCCCCAGGCGTCGAACACGCGGGCGAGCGGGTCCCAGATGTCCGGGTAAGGATACGGCTTCTGCGACAGCGTGCAGGCGCCGCTCACCTTGATCACGGCGTTCTTGCGCCTGGCGAGTTCGAGCACCTTCGGCAGGTCGGCCCAGGGCTGCGGCGGCGCGGGCGGCGCCTTGGGCTGCATGATGCCCAGATGGTCGATGATGAATCGCGTGTCGGGATGGCGGTCGATCACCTCCGTGCCCCGCTCCAGGTTGCCCCAGCACAGGATGTTGACCGGGAAATCCTGCCGGACCGCTTCGCGCAGGACGCGGTCGAGACCCGCGTCGGCCGGGTTGCGTCCCGGCTCCGTCGTCACGATGACCCGGATGCCCTTCGCGCCCGGCTGCTTTTTCCACTCGGCGATCTGCTCGACCACGGCCGGATCGTCCGGGTTCACCGGCTTGACCAGCGCGAAGCGGCCGGGGTGCTGCTTCTGCACCTCCACCGCGTAGCTCGCGTCGTAGTGGTACATGGAGAAGGCGGAGATGAGGATCGAACCGTCGACGCCGAGCTTGTCCATCGCCGCCACCAGCTCGTCGCCGGTGGCGCTCGGGGGCCAGTTCGGCACGTTGTGCCACGGCCGCTTCGGGGTGT
The DNA here is from genome assembly GCA_964433375.1 of uncultured Streptomycetaceae bacterium. Classification (GTDB taxonomy): domain Bacteria; phylum Pseudomonadota; class Gammaproteobacteria; order Burkholderiales; family SG8-41; genus SG8-41. The sequence continues at coordinate 6,901 of CAYSRR010000058.1, read as the reverse complement.
TCGCCTCGTAGGCGTGGACCTGGGAATCGATGATCGGCATTGCGAGCGCTCCTTTGGTTTATCGGTTTGACGGTATTGCAGCAGGTCGCGCCCGCTGCGTCCACCAAGAGTCCAATTGCTGGCCGCGCGCAAGCAACTTCCTGTTGCAGGAAACGTTTTATCTGGGACGCCTTACCTGAGACGTCGTATCTGAGACGCCTTATCTGCGACGCCCCATTCGCTTCAGCCCGGCTTGGGCGCGAGGACGACATTCTTCAGCGCTTTCGCGCGCACCAGCGACAGCCACACGTAGGCCAGCATGATAACAGCGCCGCCCGCGAGCGCCAGGCGCGGGCCCGCCCACTCCCCGGCGACGTTCAGCAGGAATCCGCTCAGGAACATCAGGCTCCAGACCAGCGCGAACACGCTCATCACCCGCCCGCGGTAATGGTCCTCGACCAGGGTCTGCAGCATCACCTGCGCGCAGGTCAGGAAGTATGCGTGGCACAGGCCGGACACGAAGATCGCGAAGAAAGACAGCCAGTACCAGTCGCTGAAGGCGAGCCCGATCAACGCCACGTTGTAGAGCGTCAGGGCGCCCACCACCAGGCTGCGCCACGCCATGCGCGACTGCAGCCAGCCGTAGGACAGGAAGCCGGCCAGCGCGCCGATGCCGGCGGCGGAGGCCAGAATGCCGAGGCCCCGGGAATCGACCTGCAGCAGCTTGGCGAACACCGGAAGCATGTGGATGAAGCCCATGGCCAGTGTGGCATGGAGCAGCGCCACGCCGATGACCCGGGCAAAGGCTTCGTTGGCGCGGATGTAGCGCAGGCTGTCGGTGAAGCTGTCGAGCAGGCTGCCATGCGAGCGCGCGGCGCCGTGCGCGGGGCGAACCAGGAACAGCACCGCGATCATCGTGCTGACCGTCGCCGCGCACAGCAGGAAGGTGGCCGGCGCGCCCATCGCGGCGATGAGGAACCCCGCGATCGAGGGGGCGATCACGCGGCTGCTGCCGAACGCCATGGAGATCAGCGGTACCGCCGAGCGCAGCAGCGGACGCGGCAGCAGGCGCGGGAAGAACGACGCGCGCGCGGGCTCGTCGATGGCGGCCGAGAGCCCCCACAGGAATGCGCCGAGCGCGAGGTGCCACAACTGCGCCACGCCGAGCAACGTCACCAGCCCGACCAGGATCATGGCGAGCGCGGCGTTGACCTGCGCGGCGCCGATCAGCTTGCGCGCATCGATGCGGTCGGCCAGCACGCCGCCCAGCAGCGTCAGGACGAACTGGGGCACGAAACCGCAAAGATGGATGAAGCCCAGCTGCGCCTGCGATCCCGTGATCTCGAAGGCGAGCCAGCCCAGCGTGAACGCGAACATGTGCTGGCCGATGACCTGCGTGACCAGGGCCAGCCAGTACAGGCGGAAATCGCGCACGCCGAGCGCGAGGAGAGGATGGGCTTTTTCTTCCAAGGGATAACTGCGTCTCAGGTACTACGTCTCAGATAAAGCGTCGCAGGTAAGGCGTCTCAGGTGAAGCGTCTCAGGTACTGCGCCTTACAACGTCGTTTCGGGACGCCTTATCTGCGACGTCGTATCTGAGACGTTATATCTGCGACGCCTTACCTGCGACGCTTCTGTTGTTATGATTACGAAGCTTACCGCACCATGACCCCAGGCGCTCCCACTCACAAAACCCGCGGCTGGCTTGCCGCCGGCCTCTTGCTTGCGATCGGCGGCGTTATTTTCTTCTCGCTGCGGCCGATCTTCATCAAGTTCGCCTACGCCTACGTCACCGACCCGGTGACACTGCTCGCGCTGCGCATGGTGTTCTCGGTGCCGTTCTTCATCGCGGCGGCGCTCTGGGTGAGGAGCGGCACGGAGCACCGCCCGCTCGCCGGGCGCGAGTTCGCCGCGGTCTGCGGGCTGGGGCTGCTCAGCTATTACCTGGCGAGCTACCTCGACTTCCTGGGACTGCAGTACATCGCCGCCGGGCTCGGCCGGCTGCTGCAGTTCATCTACCCGACGATCGTGGTGGTGCTGTCCGCCGTGATCCTGCGCAAGGGCGTGACGCGGCGGGAACTCGCCGCGCTCGCGCTGACCTACCTCGGCCTGGTGCTGGTGTTCTGGCACGCCGTGGGCGGCGAGCAGCGGGACTTCTGGCTGGGCGCCGGGCTCGTGTTCGGCGGCGCGCTCTGCTACGCGGTATACCTGGTCGCCGGCGCCGAGGTGATCGCCCGCGTGGGCTCGATGCGCTTCACCGCCTACGCGATGACCGCAGCCAGCATCGCCTGCATCCTCCAGTTCTTCCTGCTGCGCCCCCTCTCCGCGCTCGACCTGCCGGCGCCGGTATACGGCTACGCCATCGCGATGGCGGTGGTCAGCACGGTCATCCCGGTGTTCATGATCTCGGAAGCGCTGAAGCGCATCGGCGCCAACTCGGTGGCCATCATCGGCGCGCTGGGCCCGGTCACCGCCATCTTCTTCGGCTGGCTCGGGCTCGAAGAAGCCATGACGCCGCTGCAGATCGCCGGCACCGCGCTGGTACTCGTCGGGGTCGTCGTGATCAGCCTCAAGCCCGCCGCTGCAAAGGCGTGATTCGTGAATCGGCCCCAAAACGTCAGCACCATCGAATCACGAATCACAACTCATGAATCACGCTTCTCCGAAGATGGCGCGATCAGCGCCCGGCGCACTTCTGGACGAAGGCTTCGCCCGGCGCGAGGGATTCCGCGCAGCGGAGCGTGGAGAGCATGTTCCTGTGGTTGTTCTTCAGCGCCAGCTCCGCCGCCGTGCTCCCCAAGTATATCCGCACCCGGGGGTCGGCGCCGGCCCGCAGCAGCCACTTCGCCGTGTCCGCGTGGCCCTGTATCGCCGCCATCATCAGCGGCGTGTTGACGTAGACGACGCCGCCTTCCGCGTCGCCGTTCACGCGGGCGCCGCGCTCGATCAGGTAGCGGACGATGCGGTCGTGTCCCTGGTAGGCGGCGTAGGCGAGCGGCGTGTAATGGTGCGGCTCGTTCTCCAGGCTGGCGCCCGCCTCGACCAGCACGCGCACCACGCTCTCGTGCTCGCCGGAGCCATCGCCGCCGCGGGCGTCCCCGGAAAAATAGGAAGCCAGCATCAGGGCCGTCTCGCCCACGGGGGTGCGGGCGTTGACATTGGCGCCGGCGGAAATCAGGTAGCGGGTCGTCTTCAGCGCTCCGTAGCGCGCGGCGACGGTGAGAAGGGGCGCGCCTTCCGGGTAGCCCGGTACCGGGATGCGCTGGTTGACGCCGATCTTGCCCGCGCGAACCGTTTCCTGGAGATAACCGACATCATCGACGGCGATGGCGTTGCGCAGGCGCTCGGTGTCGGCCGATCCGCCCGGCATCTGGGCGCAGCCCGCCAGGCCCAGCAGCAGCAACCCGCATGCGATTGCTCTCAGCATATCCACGTTCTCCTCATGCCCGAGCCACGTTCTGGGTGCTTGTTAGTGTATATCCGGCGTCGTGCCGATGGGAAGACCCTGGTTCCGCAGTATGGGCGGCGGCGCCGGATGAATGGCGCGTATCCGCGTCCGTTCGATCCGGCGCAGACGGTCAGGCGCCCTGCATGGCCGGGCGTCCACTGACCGTCAGACGTTGAAGCGGAACAGAACGACGTCCCCGTCCCTGACGACGTATTCCTTGCCCTCGAGGCGCATTTTGCCGGCCTCCTTGGCGCGCTGCTCGCCGCCGCAGGCGATGTAATCCTCGTAGGAGATGACTTCCGCGCGGATGAAGCCCCGCTCGAAGTCGGTGTGGATCACGCCGGCGGCCTGCGGCGCGGTGTCGCCCTTGTGGATGGTCCAGGCCCGCACTTCCTTCTCGCCCGCGGTGAAGTACGTCTGCAGCCCGAGCAGGCTGTAGACGGCGCGCGCGAGCCGGTCGAGCCCCGGCTCCTCCAGCCCGAGGTCGTGCAGGAAGACTTTCTTGTCCTCCGGGCTCATGCCGGCCATCTCGGCCTCGATGGCGGCGCAGATCGCCACCACCGGGGCGCCCTCCCGCGCGGCGTATTCCTCGACGCGGGCGAGCAACGGATTGTCCTTGAACCCGTGCTCGTCGACGTTGGCGACGAAGAGCGCCGGCTTGGCTGTGATCAGGCACAGCGGCCGCAACAGCGGCAGCATCTCGGGCTCGAGGCGCAGGCTGCGCACGGGCTTGCCCTGGTCGAGGTGGGCGCGGACCTGGGCGAGCAGGGGTTCGAGCTTGATCGCCTCCTTGTCGCCGGACTTCACCTTCGAAACATTGCGCGCCTGCGCCTTTTCGACGGTGGAGAGATCGGCGAGCGCAAGCTCGGTCTGGATGATCTCGATATCGGAGACGGGGTCGACGCGGCCGGCGACGTGAACCACGTTCTCGTTCACGAAGCAGCGCACCATGTTGATGATGCCGTCGGTCTCGCGGATGTGCGCGAGGAACTGGTTGCCGAGGCCCTCGCCTTTGGAAGCGCCCGCGACCAGGCCCGCGATATCCACGAACTCGACGACGGCGGGCACGATCTTGAGGGGTTTCGCGATGCCCGCGATCTTCTCGAGGCGCGGGTCCGGTACCGGCACCACGCCGACGTTGGGCTCGATCGTGCAGAACGGGTAGTTCTCGGCCGGGATCGCGGCCTGGGTGAGCGCGTTGAAGAGCGTGGACTTGCCGACGTTGGGCAAGCCCACGATGCCGCATTTCAGGCTCATTTCCTGGGTTCCGGCTTCGAGTCGGGAAGCAGTTTCTTGAAAAACGAGCCGATGCCGCCCGCTTTTTCAGGCTTGCCGGCGGCAGCCGGCGTGCCGGCAGGCGATGCCGGCTCCGGCTTGTCCGGGGCTGCGGCCGCGCGCGACGGCCGCGGCTTCTCCGCCTTCGCCGGTCGCGGCGCCGGCTCCGGCGCGCTGTGCAGCTTGAGCATCGCGCCCTGCATGTCGCCGGAGAGCACGAGCGGAAAAACCTCGAGCGCGCGCCCGATCGCGGCATCGATGTCGGCGCGCTCCTCCAGCGCCGGCCGGTGCAGCACGTATTCCGTCACCGCATTCCGGTCGCCGGGATGCCCGATGCCGATGCGCAGGCGCCAGTAGTCGTGCGACGCCAGCCGGGCCGAGATGTCCTTCAGCCCGTTGTGGCCGGCGACGCCGCCGCCCTGTTTCACCTTCACCGCGCCCGGCGGGAAATCGAGCTCGTCGTGGACCACCAGAATGTCGGCGGGCGCGATCTTGAAGAAGCTCGCCAGCATCTGCACCGGGCGGCCGCTCGCGTTCATGAAATTCTGCGGCAGCAGCAGCCAGGCGCCGCTCGCCTCGTGGCGGCCGACCAGCGCCTGGAACTTCGCGTCCTTGCGCAGCGACGTGCGCGACTCCGCCGCGAAGCGCTCGACCAGCCAGAACCCGGCGTTGTGCCGCGTGGGCTGGTAGCGGTCGCCCGGGTTGCCAAGACCGACAATCAGTTTCATTGGATATATCCGTCGCCTATAAAAAATCCCGCCATGCCGTGCAGCATGGCGGGATTTTTTTCATACGGGAAGCAATGACTACTTGCCTGCATCCTTCTTCTCGGCGCCCGCCTCCTTCTTGTCGCCTTCGGCGGCGGTTTCCGCGCCCGCTTCGCCCTCGGCCTTCACCTCGCCGATGATCTCGGTCACCGGGGCGGCCGTGTCCTCCTCGACCGCGATCTCGCGCGGCACGTGGATCGACACCACCGAGGAGTTTTCCTTCGTGAGCCTGGAAACGGGTTCCACGCCCTTCGGCATGGCGAGATCCATGACGTGCAGCGACTTGTTCAGCTCCAGGTCCTTGAGGTCGACCTCGATGTACGCCGGCAGGTCGTCGGGCAGGCACTGGATGTCGATGGCGGTCATCGTGTGCTGGACCACGCCGCCCCCTGCCTTCACGCCCGGGGCGATCTCGACGTTGACGAAGTGCAGCGGCACGCGCATGTGGATCTTGCGGTTCTTGTCCACGCGCTGGAAATCCACGTGCACCACCTGCTTCCTCCAGGGATGCATCTGGTAGTCCCGCAGCAGCGCCTGGAATTTCTCGCCGTTGAGGTTCATCTCGAGTATCGAGGCGTGGAACGCCTCGAGGCCAAGGTTGCGCAGCAGCGCCTTGTGCTCGACCTCGACGTTTTGCGCGGCCTTGTCGCCGCCGTAGACGATGCCCGGCACCCGTCCCGTCAAGCGCAGGCGGCGGCTCGCACCCGATCCCTGTTGCGCTCGCGGGAATGCAGTCACTTCGATCTTCATGTGCACACTCCTGTCAAATGGGGCGTCCGCGACCAGACTGCCCCGGGTTAAAAAATAATGTTAAATGTTGAATGTTGAATGTTGAATTCAAAATCGCAATTCAAAATTCAGCATTTAAAATTCATCATTCCGTCAGTTCGTTATTCAACGAATAACGAACTGACGGAGTCTTCGTTGCTGATCCGCCGCATGGTTTCGGCCAGCAGGCCCGCCACCGTGAGCACGCGGATCTTCTTGCACTCCTTCGCGTCGTCGCGCAGGGGGATGGTGTCGGTCACCACGATCTCGTCGAGCGCGGAGCCCGCGATGCGCTCGATCGCCTTGCCCGAGAGCACCGGGTGGGTGCAGTAGGCCAGCACGCGCTCCGCGCCCCGCTCCTTCAACGCCGCCGCCGCCTCGCACAGCGTGTTGGCGGTGTCGACCATGTCGTCGATGATGACGCAGGGGCGCCCCTCGACCTCTCCGATGATGTTCATCACCGTGGCGACGTTGGGCCGCGGCCGCCGTTTGTCGATGATCGAGAGATCCGAATCGAGCCGCTTGGCCAGCGCCCGCGCACGCACCACGCCGCCGACGTCCGGCGACACCACCACCAAGTTCTTGTAGCCGTGCTTCCACACGTCGCCCAGCAGGATCGGCCCCGAGTAGATGTTGTCCACCGGGATGTCGAAGAACCCCTGGA
>CAYSRR010000057.1:0-14181 GCA_964433375.1 uncultured Streptomycetaceae bacterium | reverse complement strand
AAGTGGTACGTGAGCTGGGTTCAAAACGTCGTGAGACAGTTTGGTCCCTATCTGCAGTGGGCGTTGGAAGTTTGAAGGGGGCTGCTCCTAGTACGAGAGGACCGGAGTGGACGCACCTCTGGTGTACCGGTTGTCACGCCAGTGGCATCGCCGGGTAGCTATGTGCGGAAGAGATAACCGCTGAAAGCATCTAAGCGGGAAACTCGCCTTAAGATTAGACTTCCCGGGGACTTGATCCCCCTGAAGGGTCGCGGAAGACCACCGCGTTGATAGGCCGGGTGTGTAAGAGGAGTAATCCTTTGAGCTAACCGGTACTAATTGCCCGTGCGGCTTGATCCTATAACCGTGAGCGCTGGTATTCAGCCAGGCTCGGGTGAACTAGGGTTTGCCAAGATACGATCGACTCATTTTCAATTTCCTTTACTTCTTCCCATTGCGGGCGTTGGCCGACAGCCGGTGGCTGAAAGCGGACGCCCAACAAGCTACGTCTGACGACCATGGCGAGTTGGAACCACCCCTTCCCATTCCGAACAGGGCCGTGAAACGACTCAGCGCCGATGATAGTACGGTGTATTCCGTGCGAAAGTAGGACATCGTCAGGCACCCTCAAAAGCAAAAGCCCCACCTCGACTGAGGTGGGGCTTTTGCTTTTGAGCTGTTCCCCTGACCATGTCCTACTTGAGCGTAGCGACAACGTGCCGACATTGTCATTCCAGCGCCGCATTACGTCCCGATATTTATTGTGCGGGGTTCCGGGGCGGCTACCAAATCTCTGCCAGGCTTTTTGAATTAATCCCCAAAACAAAGGCTTGTCCTGCCGGACGAATCCCGAACTTTTCCGAGAAAAGTCGCCCAACCTGTTGGATTTGGGCGGGATTTTTGTTACACTTTGCACCCCCCGTTTCTGGGGGACGAAAGTGGGCTGGCCGGCCCATTTTTTGTTTGTGGAACGGATTTTCGATGAATTTGAACGGGTTACTGGAGACGACGCTGGGCGGCATGGGCTATGAACTGGTCGGCGTGGAGCGGCCCGCCAAAGGGCGGTTGCTGCGCATCTACATCGACAAGCCGGGCGGCATCACCGTGGACGATTGCGCCGCGGTGAGCAACCAGGTGGGCCGGGTGCTGGCAGTGGAGAACGTCGGGTATGACCGGCTCGAAGTGTCTTCGCCGGGCCTGGACCGGTTGCTGAACGGGGAACGGGATTTCGTGCGTTTCGCGGGACAGAAGGCGCGTATCAAGGTGCGCGTCGCGGTGGAAGGACAGCGCAATTTCGTTGGCGTGGTGCGTGAAGCCGGCGCGGGGCGCCTGCAGCTCGAGGTGGATGGCAGGCCGGTGTCGCTGGAAATCGGCAACGTGGAAACGGCGCGCCTGGTGCCGGATTTATAGCTGGAGATCGCAATGAGCCGTGAAGTTCTGTTGCTGGTGGACGCGTTGGGGCGTGAGAAGAACGTCGACAAGGAAATCGTGTTCGGCGCGCTCGAGCTCGCGCTCGCGTCAGCCACCAAGAAGCGTTTTCAGGAAGACGTCGACGTGCGCGCATCCGTCGACCGCGCGACCGGTGAGTTTTCATTTTTCCGCCGCTGGCAGGTGATGAACGATGAGGATGCCATCGAAGAGCCGTCGCGCCAGATCGTGTTGAGCGAGGCGCGCAAGGAAAACCCGGAACTCCAGGCGGGAGAGTTCATCGAGAAACCCCTCGGCGGCCTGGAAGTGGGGCGCATCGGCGCGCAGACGGCGAAGCAGGTCATCCTGCAGAAGATTCGCGATGCGGAACGCGAGCAGATACTCAACGATTTCCTTGCGCGCAAGGAACATCTCGTCACCGGCGTGATCAAGCGCATGGAGCGCGGCAACGCCATCATCGAGTCCGGTCGCCTGGAAGCGGTGCTGCCGCGCGACCAGATGATTCCCAAGGAAAACCTCCGGGTCGGCGACCGCGCGCGGGCCTACGTCTGGAAGATCGACCGCGTGGCCCGGGGGCCCCAGCTCGTGCTCTCCCGCACGGCCCCCGAATTCATCACCAGGCTGTTCGAGCTCGAAGTGCCTGAACTCGAGGACGGGCTGCTCGAGATCAAGGCGGCGGCCAGGGATCCCGGGTCGCGCGCGAAAATCGCGGTGCATTCCAATGACCGCCGCATCGATCCGATCGGCACTTGCGTCGGCATGCGCGGTTCGCGTGTCCAGGCGGTTACCTCGGAACTGGCCGGAGAACGCGTGGACATCGTGCTGTGGGCCGAAGATCCCGCCCAGTTCGTGATCAACGCCCTGGCCCCGGCCGAAGTGAGCAAGATCAAGGTGGACGAGGAATCGCACAGCATGGACATCGTGGTGGACGAGGAGAACCTCGCCCAGGCGATCGGCCGCACCGGCCAGAACGTGCGGCTGGCGAGCGAATTGACGGGCTGGGAGCTCAACCTCATGACGCTGGAAGAGTCGCAGAAGAAAAGCGAGGAAGAGGCGGTGCGCGTCAAAACGATGTTCATGGACAAGCTCGACGTCGACGAGGAAGTGGCCGGCATCCTGGTGGAGGAAGGTTTCAATACGCTCGAGGAAGTCGCCTACGTTCCGATCAGCGAAATGCAGGAGATCGAGTCTTTCGACGAGGCCACGGTGAATGAATTGAGGAGCCGCGCCCGCAACGCGCTGCTCACCCAGGCCATCGCGAGCGAAGAACAGGTCGAGCACGACATCGAGGACTTGATGAAGGTCGAAGGCATGGACAACGACACCGCGCGCGTGCTGGCGGCCAAAGGCGTGGCCACGCAGGAGGCGCTTGCCGATTTCGCGGCCGACGACCTGGTCGAGTTGACGGGTTTTGACGAGGAACGCGCCAAGCAGCTCATCATGGCCGCGCGCGCGCCCTGGTTCACTGAAGCCACCGCTTCCTGAAGTCCGCTACCCCATGGCGCAAATCAACGTCACACAATTCGCCCAGCAACTGGGATTGCCGCCGGCTCTGCTGATCGAGCAGCTGCGGGCCGCGGGCGTGAACAAGGCGCTGGCGGAAGATACCCCGCTGACCGAGAAGGACAAGACCCAGTTGCTCGATCACTTGCGAAAGTCTCACGGCGCGGGCGAGGCAAAGCAGAAAATCACGCTCACCCGGCGGCAGACGACCGAGATCAAGAAATCCGACGGTCTCGGCAAGTCTCGAACGATACAGATCGAGGTACGCAAGAAGCGGGTGCTGGTCAAGCGCGACGCGGCCGAGCCCGATGCGCCGGTCGAGGCCGCCAAGCCCGTGCTGGACGCCGGGCAGATCGCATTGCGCGAGGCCGAAGCCCGGCAGCAGGCCGAACTCGCGGCACGGCAGGCCGAAGACGCGGAAAACAAGCGGCGCAAGAAAGAAACCGATGCCATCGCGGAGGCGGAAACCAAGGCGCCGGAAGAAGCCAAGCCGGTGACCGGGGCCGCGGCGGCGGCCAGCGTGGAAGGCACGCTGCACAAGCCTACGGTCAAGCCTGAAGAGAAGGCGCAGAAAGCCGAAAAGAAGGCCAAGAAGCAGCAGGTCAGGGAAGTCGTCTGGAAGGACGATGCGGTCAAGCGCCGCAGCATCAAGACCCGCGGTGACGCCACCGGCGGGCTGGGCTGGCGCGCGCGCAAGGCGCGCCCCGGGCATTCCGCGCACGCGGATGAGAGCGAAGCGCAGAATGCTTTCGCCGCGCCTACCGAGCCCATCGTCAAGGAAGTCACGGTGCCGGAGACCATCAGCGTCTCCGATCTCGCGCACAAGATGTCGGTAAAGGCCGCCGAAGTGATCAAGGTGCTGATGAAGCTGGGTACCATGGTGACCATCAACCAGGTCCTGGACCAGGACACCGCGATGATCGTGGTCGAGGAAATGGGGCACGTCGCCAAGCGCGCCAAGCTCGACGAGCCGGACGCGTTCCTGACCGAGGAGCAGCATGCGCCGTCCGAGGTCAAGCTGGAGCCGCGCGCCCCGGTGGTCACGGTGATGGGGCACGTGGATCATGGCAAGACATCGCTGCTCGACACCATACGCCGCACCAAGGTTGCCAGCGACGAGGCGGGCGGCATCACGCAGCATATCGGCGCGTACCACGTGAACACTCCCAAGGGCATGATCACTTTTCTCGACACGCCGGGTCACGAGGCGTTCACCGCGATGCGCGCTCGCGGCGCCAAGGTCACCGACATCGTGATCCTGGTGATTGCGGCCGACGATGGCGTCATGCCGCAGACGATCGAGGCGATACACCACGCCCGGGCGGCCAAGGTGCCGATGGTGGTGGCTCTGAATAAAATCGACAAGCCCGAGGCGAATCCGGACCGGGTCAAGCAGGACCTGGCCGCGCAGCAGGTGGTGCCGGAGGAGTGGGGCGGCGACACCATGTTCGTCCCGCTGTCGGCAAAGACCGGCCAGGGCGTGGACCAGTTGCTCGACAGCATACTGGTGCAGTCGGAAGTGCTCGAGCTGAAAGCTCCGAAGGACGCGCCCGCCAAGGGCATCGTCATCGAATCGCGGCTAGACAAGGGCCGCGGACCGGTCGCAAGCGTGCTGGTTCTGTCGGGAACGCTGAAACGTGGCGATGTCGTGCTGGCGGGCGCGGTTTTCGGGCGCGTGCGCGCGATGCTGGACGAGAACGGCGAGACCATAGACCAGGCAGGGCCCTCGATCCCGGTGGAAATACTCGGTCTGTCCGATGTGCCGATGGCGGGAGCCGACGTGCTGGCGCTTGGCGACGAGCGCAAGGCGCGCGAGATCGCCCTGTTCCGCCAGGGAAAATACCGCGACGTGAAGCTGGCCAAGCAGCAGTCGGCCAAGCTGGAAAACATGTTCGAGCAGATGGGCGAAGGCCAGGCCAAGACGCTGTCCATCATCATCAAGGCCGACGTGCAGGGCTCCTACGAGGGCCTGTCGCACGCCTTGTCCGGGCTTTCGACCGGAGAGGTCAAGGTCAATATCGTTCATGCGGCCGTGGGCGGCATCACCGAGTCGGACATCAACCTCGCGCTGGCATCGAAGGCGGTCGTCATCGGGTTCAACGCGCGAGCGGATACCGCCGCGCGCAAGCTTGCCGAGAGCAACGGCATCGACATCCGTTATTACAACGTGATTTACGACGCCGTTGACGAGGTCAAGGCGGCGCTGTCGGGCATGCTTTCCCCCGAGAAGAAGGAAACCATCCTCGGCCTCGTCGAGGTACGACAGATTTTCAAGATTTCGAAGATCGGCACCGTCGCCGGCTGCTATGTCACGGAAGGGCTTGTCCGCCGTGGCGGAGCAAAGGTGCGCGTGTTGCGCGACAACGTGGTCGTGCACGATGGCGAGCTCGATTCGCTCAAGCGCTTCAAGGACGACGTGCGCGAGGTCAAGGCCGGCTTCGAGTGCGGCCTGTCCCTGAAGAACTTCGACGGACTCAAGGTCGGTGACCAGATCGAGGTGTACGAGGTCGTCGAGGTGGCCCGGACCCTGTAGCGCAGTCTCGCGTCTGCGGGTCACGAGTCGCGAGTCGCCGGGCGTTTGACCCGTGACCGGGACCTGTTGACCCGAGACGGATTGCAGTCATGCCACGAGACTTTCCCCGCAGCCGCCGTATCGCCGAGCAGGTCCAGCGCGAGCTGTCCGACATCATCCGGCTCGAGTTGAAAGACCCGCGCGTGGGCATGATCACCATCGTCGATGTCGAGGTCAGCCACGATCAGTCCCACGCCAGGGTGTTCTTCACGCTGCTGGGCGATCAGCAGGCTGTCGAGGAGTCCACCCGGGGCTTGCAGCACGCAGCGGGCTTTCTGCGCAGCGAGCTCGCGCACCGGATGAGGCTGCGGGTAGTGCCGCAGCTCCAGTTCAAGTATGACGAATCGGTCGAGCGTGGAATGCGCCTGTCCAGGCTGATCGACGACGCGGTTGCCCAGGACGCGGCCCGCGGACGGAAGAAAAAGAAATGAGCGGCGGGCGGGCCGGTCAGCGCGCGGTGAACGGTGTCCTGTTGCTGGACAAGCCGGCCGGCATCACCTCGCATACCGCGGTCCAGAAAGTGCGCCGCCTGTACGGGGCGGCCAAGGCGGGTCATACCGGGACGCTGGATCCGCTGGCGACCGGGCTGCTGCCGGTTTGCCTGGGCGAGGCCACCAAGTTTTCCCATCTTCTGCTGGAGGCCGACAAGGGCTACCTGGCATCGATACGGCTGGATCTCACGACCAGCACGGGAGACCTGGAGGGGAAGGTGACAGCCCGGTTCCCTGTCAACGTCACGCGCGAAGAAGTCGAAGCGGTGTTGAAGGACTTTACCGGCGACATCCTGCAGACGCCCCCGATGTACAGCGCGATCAAGCACCAGGGGCAGCCGCTCTACAAGCTGGCCCGCGCCGGGCACGAGCTGCCGCGTGTACCGCGCAGGATCTTCATCCGCAGCCTGGCCCTGGTCGCCCTCGACGGCAACGAGCTGTCGGTGCGGGTTCATTGCAGCAAGGGCACCTACGTTCGGGTGCTGGCCGAGGACATCGGTCGAAAGCTGGGTTGCGGCGGCAGCCTTTCCGCGTTGAGGCGGGAGGCGGTTGGCGGATTTTCGCTGCACTCGGGGGCGGTCACATTGGAACAGCTCGAGCCGTTGACGCCTGGCAACAGGGACAGCCTGTTGTTGCCGGCTGACGCCCTGGTGGCCTCGCTGCCGCGCTTTGACCTCGACGCAGGCGAGACGCGACGACTGAGTCAGGGCCAGCCCGTAGAGCGGGGTGGGGCTGCCACAGAGGGCCTGGCGCGCATTTATGGCCCTGACCGCGAGTTCCTGGGGGTCGCCGAAGTGACCGGGCCGGGTCGCATCGTGCCCAAACGCCTGACCGCGAGGGGTTAGCCTGCTATCGGCGGAAACACGGGCAACTTGCTGTTTTCGTTAGCCCTGCGCCTTGCCTGCCACCCCTTAAATTGCTTGAGAAACCGTGGGTTAGAGGGTAGAATGCGCGCCTTGATCGACAGACAAAATCACAGGACGGTCGGAGAAAACGATGGCGGTTACCAATAACCAGAAGGCCCAGCTGGTCAAGGATTACCAGCGTGCCAAGGACGATACGGGATCACCCGAGGTTCAGGTTGCGTTGCTGACGGCGCGCATCACGGACCTCACCGAGCATTTCAAGGCACACGTCAAGGATCATCATTCGCGGCGCGGGCTGCTGCGCATGGTGAGCCGCAGGCGCAAGCTTCTCGATTACCTCAAGCGGGCGGACGCCGACAAGTACCGTCAGTTGATCGATCGCCTCGGGCTGCGCAAGTAGGGCATCCTTCATGGACGCCGACGCCAGGGGCCGATTGGCCGTCACGCCCGGCCGCGCGAACTTCCAGTCGCGGCCGTTCAGCACGCATCTTTAACCGATCCAGGACCGCGCCGGCGCGGTCTTTTTTTATTTTTAAGGGGTAGCGCTTTGAACCACATCAAGAAATCACTCATCTGGGGCAAGCACAGGCTGGTTCTGGAGACCGGCGAGATCGCGCGCCAGGCATCCGGCGCGGTCATGGTCAGCATGGAAGATACCGTGGTGCTGGTCACCGTGGTGGGCAGGAGGCAGGCGCAGGCAGGCAAGGATTTTCTGCCGTTGACCGTCGATTACCAGGAACGCACTTATGCGGCCGGCAAGATACCCGGCGGCTTTTTCAGGCGCGAGGGCCGTCCTTCCGAGAAGGAAATTCTCACGAGCCGGCTGATCGACCGTCCCATACGCCCGCTGTTTCCGGACGGCTTCTACAACGAAGTGCAGGTCGTCGCGACGGTCCTGTCCTCGAACAACGAAATCGACTCGGACATTCCGGCCATGGTCGGCACCTCGGCCGCGCTCGCGCTGTCCGGCATCCCGTTCAGCGGGCCGATCGGAGCGGCGCGCGTAGGCTACGCCGACGGCCAGTACATCCTGAATCCGACCGCGACCGAATTGAAGACATCGCAACTCGACCTGGTCGTGGCGGGTACCCAGCAGGCGGTGCTGATGGTGGAATCCGAAGCGAAGGAGTTGAACGAGGACGTGATGCTCGGTGCCGTGGTCTTCGGCCACCAGCAGATGCAGCAGGTGATCCAGGCCATCAACGAAATGGTCGATGAGGCGGGCGCCGAAGCATGGGACTGGAAGGAGCCGGCGAAGGATGAAGCGCTGATTGCGCGAATCGCCGAACTGTCGGAGAACGATTTGCGCGCGGCATTCAAGGTCAAGGAGAAGGGCGCGCGTTCCGCGGCGATAGACGACATCTGGAAGCGGGTTTTTACCGAAGTCGGGGTCGGCGCCGAGGGCGGACCGGACTCGAATGCGGTCAAGGAGATCTGCTTCGCGCTGGAATCGAAGATCGTGCGCGGCCAGATACTGGGCGGCGAGCCGCGCATCGACGGCCGCAACACGCGCACGGTGCGCCCGATCTCGATCCGTACCGGGCTGCTGCCGCGGGCGCACGGCTCGGCCCTGTTCACCCGTGGCGAAACCCAGGCGCTGGTCACCGCAACGCTGGGCACTTCCCGCGACGAGCAGATCATCGACGCGCTGCAGGGCGAGTACCGCGACCGCTTCATGATGCACTACAACATGCCGCCTTACGCGACCGGCGAGACCGGCCGAGTCGGCTCGCCCAAGCGCCGCGAGATCGGCCACGGCCGGCTCGCCAAGCGCGCGCTGATAGCCATGCTTCCGGGGCCGGAGGAATTCGCTTATTCGCTGCGAGTGGTGTCCGAGATCACCGAATCGAACGGCTCGAGCTCGATGGCGAGCGTGTGCGGCGGCTGTCTGGCGCTTATGGACGCGGGCGTTCCGCTCAAGGCACACGTGGCGGGCATCGCCATGGGGCTGATCAAGGAAGGCAACCGCTTCGCGGTGCTGTCCGACATCCTCGGTGACGAGGACCACCTCGGTGACATGGATTTCAAGGTTGCCGGCACGGAGCAGGGCATCACGGCGTTGCAGATGGACATCAAGATCGAGGGTATTACCAAGGAAATCATGCATGCCGCGCTGGTGCAGGCGCGCGAAGGCCGTCTGCACATCCTGGACAAGATGAAGGGTTCGCTGCAAGCGGCGCGCTCGGAGCTTTCGGCTTGGGCACCGCGGATGATCACGATCAAGATCAAGCCGGAGAAGATCCGCGACGTGATCGGCAAGGGCGGGGCGGTGATACGCGCGCTGACCGAGGAAACCGGCACCACCATCGACATCCAGGACGACGGCACCGTCACCATTGCCTGCGTATCCCCGGAAGCCGGAGAACTGGCCAAGAAGCGGATCGAGGACATCACGGCCGACGTGGAAGTGGGCCGCATCTACGATGGCACGGTGCTGAAGCTGCTCGATTTCGGCGCGATCGTGAGCGTGCTGCCGGGCAAGGATGGTCTGCTCCACATCTCGCAGATCGCCAACGAGCGGGTCAACGCGGTGTCGGATCACCTCAAGGAAGGCCAGCAGGTGCGCGTCAAGGTGCTGGAAGCCGACGACAAGGGCAGGCTGCGCCTGTCCATGAAGGCGGTCGCAGGCGAGGCCAAGGCTCCGCAGACCGCGCAGTAGGCGCCAGCCGTCAGCTGTCAGTCGTCAGCAAATACAAAAAGGGGCGAAACTTTCGCCCCTTTTCGTTTTACCTTTCGGGCCGCTCGCAACTGGCGGTTGGCGTCTGACGGCTTATTTTGCCACCTGGCGCTCGCGCAACTCGTCGAGGGTCTTGCAGTCGATGCAGAGCGTCGCGGTCGGACGCGCTTCCAGGCGCTTCAGGCCGATCTCCACCCCGCATGAATCGCAATAGCCGTATTCGCCGGCATCGATGCGCGCGATGGTCTCATCGATCTTCTTGATGAGCTTGCGCTCGCGGTCACGGTTCCTCAACTCCAGCGACATATCCGATTCCTGGCTGGCGCGGTCGTTGGGGTCCGCGAAGATGGTGGCCTCGTCCTGCATGGTGTGCACGGTGCGGTCGATGTCCTGGGACAGGTCGCGCTTCATTTCCTCCAGCATCTTGCGGAAATGCGCGAGCTGGCGCGGGTTCATATAGTCCTCTTTCCCCTTGGGCTTGTAGGCGGGGAAGGGCTTGTGCAGGTCAGAAGGCATGTACGGATTTGCTCGAAAAAAGACGCTTTATATATGAAATCACAGGGAGCCGCAAGTTGCTAATTTTCGCGGGAAATTCCAGAATTTTCCATTGACTATCAGAGGCTTCCAAGAGTATATTGGAGCGCGCTTCCAAGGCTCGCGCCCCGAACGGTTGGCGTGCCTGTTTTGCGACCTGCGACCGGACGCGGCAGACTGGTCATTGAGCGCCCGTAGCTCAACGGACAGAGCACCGGCCTTCTAAGCCGGGGGTTGTGGGTTCGATTCCCGCCGGGCGCGCCAAACCGCCTTTCGGCGAGTGGTGAGTGTTAAGTTTTGAGTTGGGCACGAGCTATTTTCAAGTAACTCAACACTCAAAACTCAGCACTTAACACTGTTTTTCGATGGTGGCTGTAGCTCAAAGGTAGAGTACTGGATTGTGATTCCAGGTGTTGTGGGTTCGAGTCCCATCAGCCACCCCATCTTTCCCTCGTTTTGCCGCGGCACGCCAATGGGGATACTGGGCAAGGCCCGCGCCTGACGCGTGGTCAGCCCTTGGTTCGCAGTAGCCGTTGCTGCTCGCGGCGCCAGTCCTTTTCCTTCTCGGCCTGCCGCTTGTCGTATTGCCGCTTGCCCTTGGCGAGCCCGATCTCCAGCTTGATGCGTCCGTCCTTGTAATGCAGGTCGAGCGGCACCAGCGTGTAGCCGGACTGCTCGACCGCGCCGATGAGCCGGCTGATCTGCTCCGCGTGCAGCAGGAGCTTGCGCGTGCGCTTCGGGTCGGGAACGAAGTGCGTCGAAGTGGAAACGAGAGGACTGATGTTGCAGCCGATGAGAAAGATCTCGCTGTTGCTGACGATGACGTACGCGTCCTGCAGCTGGACCCGTCCCGCCCGTATCGCCTTGACTTCCCACCCTTCGAGCGCAATGCCCGCCTCGAGGCGCTGCTCGATAAAATAGTCGTGGAAAGCCTTGCGGTTCTGGACGATGCTCATGGCGGGGGGAGGGGTGCGGGAGCGGTCATTTTAACAGCAGGGCGTGTCCGGAAGCCCTCGGTCTGGAGCCTGGAGCGCGAAATACGTGATTGAGGTTACCCGTTCAGTCCTGGTGAGTTTTACGCCGGAGCAGATGTACGACCTGGTGGATGCCGTGGAGGACTACCCGTCGTTCCTGCCCTGGTGCGGCGGCGCCGCGGTGGCTCATCGTGACGAGCACGTTACGCGCGCGACCATCATCATTCAGTACCGGGGCATCCGGCAGCAATTCACCACCGAAAATATGAAAACCCGGCCCGCGGAAATGCTGATACGCCTGGTGGATGGGCCGTTCAGCCGCCTCGATGGCGGCTGGCGGTTCGGCGGACTTGCGGGTCGCGGCTGCAAGGTGGAGCTGAGCCTTCGGTACGAGTTTTCAAGCCGCGTGCTGGAAAAGCTCATCGGCCCGGTATTCAGCCACATCGCGGATACGATGGTGGACGCCTTTGCCCGTCGCGCCGAGCGGGTCTACGGTTCGCCAGCCAGTCATGGGTGACGAGTGACGAGCGCCGGGGGTTCCAGGCCGATCCGCGTGGAGGTGGTTTATGCGCTCCGCGGAGAGCAGGCACTGCTCACGCTCGAAGTGGAGGAAGGAACGAGCGCGCGCGAGGCCATCGAGCGTTCCGGCATCCTGCAGCGCTACCCGGAGATCGCGCTCGCGCGGGGGCGCATCGGCATTTTTGGCAAGGCGGTCGAGCCCGATGCGCCTTTGCGCGACGGCGACCGCGTCGAAATCTATCGCCCGCTGATCGCCGATCCCAAGCAGGCCCGGCGTGAACGAGCGGAGCGCCGCAAGCGGGCGCAGCGCGGTTAGTCCGGGGACATCCCCGCGAATGCGGGTATCCGGGGAATGCTTGTCTTGCTGGATCCCCGTTTGCACGGAGATGAAGGCGGGCTGTCGCCCGCCGTCACTTGCAGTTGCTGTCCGCGACTTTTTGCGCCCTGGCGATCTCGGCGGGGCGGCTGGCGTCGTCGAGAAACACGCGTTCGCCGGTCTTGGGGTCCACCTGGGCGATGCGCTGTCCTTCCTGCAGGCTCTTGAGGTAGATGCGCGCCCTTTCGCAGTCTTCGCGCTGCGCGGATTGTTCCGCTGCCTTGGCTTCTTCCTTCTGGCGCGCTTCGGCGCCCTCGAGCTGGCGCTTGCGAAAATCGGCTTCGCGCTCCGCGAGCGATTTTTGTTGCGGGGACGCGCTCGGCTTGGGGCCACCCGGTGTGCTCTTGATGCCGGTTTGCAGTTCCTTGGCGCCGGGCGGGCATTGAGTGGCGTATTCGACCCTGCCGTCCTTGCTGACGCACTTCAGCAACTGGCCGTAAGCGGGAACTACCGCGAGCATCAGCACGAGCGCTATGGCAGCTTTCACAGGTTGACTCCTCTTTAGGCAAGCATCGGAACGGGGCGGTATTTTATCAATCCAGTCAATCTATTAACGCCGCATTCCGTTTACCGTTGACCGTCGCATGCGTATAATACGGTTTTTGCGAAGGGTAGAAAACATGCGTGTGGTGCAAAAGGCCCTCACCTTCGACGATGTCCTGCTGGTTCCTGCCCACTCCACCGTCCTGCCGCGCGATGTCAGCCTGACCACCCAGCTCACCCGCGGCATCGCCCTGAACATTCCCCTGGCCTCGGCGGCCATGGATACCGTGACCGAGGCGCGGCTCGCGATCGCCATCGCGCAGGAAGGCGGCATCGGCATCGTTCACAAGAACATGCCACCCAAGTCGCAGGCCGCGGAAGTCACCAAGGTCAAACGCTTCGAGAGCGGGATCGTCAAGGATCCCATCACCGTCCGTCCCGAGATGAAAGTCCGGGATGTGCTCAAGCTGACCGCCCAGCACAAGATTTCCGGGCTGCCGGTGATCAACGGTTCCGGCAAAGTGGTCGGCATCGTCACCAACCGCGACTTGCGTTTCGAGACCAAGCTCGATCAGCCGGTCAAGAACATCATGACCCCACGCCAGCGGCTGATCACGGTGCAGGAGGGGGCGAAGCGCGAGATCGCGCTGGCGCTCATGCACAAGCATCGCCTCGAGCGGGTGCTGGTGGTCAACAAGAAATTCGAATTGCGCGGCCTGATCACGGTAAAGGACATCCTCAAATCCACCGAGCACCCTAACGCATGCAAGGACAGCCTGGGGCGGCTGCGCGTCGGCGCCGCGATCGGCGTGGGCGAGGGGACCGATGAACGCGCCGAGGCGCTGGTCGAGGCGGGCGTGGACGTGATCGTGGTGGATACGGCCCACGGCCACTCGAAGAACGTGCTGGATCGTGTGAAATGGGTGAAGCGCCGTTTCCCCAGGATCCAGGTCATCGGCGGCAACATCGCCACCGCGGCGGCCGCGAAGGCGCTTGTCGATCATGGCGCGGACGGCGTGAAAGTCGGCATCGGGCCGGGTTCGATCTGCACGACGCGGATCGTTGCCGGGATCGGAGTGCCGCAGATCAGCGCGATCACCAATGTCGCCAAGGCGCTTGCCAAGGGCGACGTGCCGCTGATCGCCGACGGCGGGATACGCTATTCCGGGGACATCGCGAAAGCGATCGCGGCCGGGGCTCACGCGGTGATGATCGGCAGCCTGTTTGCAGGCACCGAAGAGTCGCCGGGCGAGATCGAATTGTTCCAGGGGCGCTCCTATAAGTCCTACCGAGGCATGGGGTCGCTGTCCGCCATGCAACAAGGCTCCGCGGACCGTTATTTCCAGGACGAAGAGCCCGACACCGACAAACTGGTGCCGGAGGGCGTCGAGGGCAGGGTGCCGTACAAGGGTCAGCTCACCCCGCTGGTGCAACAGCTCGCCGGCGGGCTGCGCTCAAGCATGGGCTATCTCGGCTGCGCCAGCATCGAGGCAGTGCGGACCCGTGCGGAGTTCGTGGAGATCACCAGCGCCGGCATCCGCGAATCCCACGTCCACGACGTGCAGATCGTCAAGGAAGCTCCGAACTATCGGGTGGAGTGAGGAGTGAGGAGTGAGGAGTGAGGAGTGAGGGGTTAGGAGTGAGGAGCGGTCTTCTCCGATTTGCAGCGTAGGGTTTCCTCCTCACCCCTCACACCTTACTCCTCACCTGACGCATGGTGCACGAAAAAATCCTCATCCTCGACTTCGGCGCGCAGTACACGCAGCTGATCGCGCGCCG
>CAYSRR010000056.1:0-14304 GCA_964433375.1 uncultured Streptomycetaceae bacterium | reverse complement strand
TCGACCGGCGCGGGCCATGGCCCGCGAATTCCCGGTCTTGCCCCCCGCCCCTCTCCCGGAGGGAGAGGGGGGATTCGAGGTGCAAACGTCCTCTCGGGCGTTTGCACGAGGGCTGATAATGAATCTCCCCGAAGGGCTGAAGACCGGGCTGACCGGCACCGCCGAAATCATGGTCGGCACGCGCGACACCGCGCCGCACGTCGGCAGCGGCAAGATCGGGGTGCTGGCCACGCCGATCATGGTGAACCTCATGGAGTCCGCCGCGCTCGCCGCGGTCGAGCGCTTCATGCCGTCGGGGCACCAGACCGTGGGCACGCATCTCGACGTGAAGCATTTTGCGGCGACGCCGGTCGGCCTGCGCGTGCGCGCGCACGCGGAGCTGGTGAAGATCGAGGGGCGCACGCTCACGCTGAAAATCCGCGCCGAGGACGAGCGCGAGGCGATCGGCGAAGGCGTACACGAGCGCCTGATCATCAACGTCGAGCGCTTCGACCAGCGCATGCAGAAGAAGCTGGCCCGGCCGTAAGCCGGGACCGGCCGGCGGATATAATAGGGGCCCTATGCGTCTTCGCGTGCTTGGCTGCTCGGGCAGCATCGGCGGGCAGCAAAATCGAACCACTTCGTTCCTGGTCGACCAGGACGTCCTCATCGACGCGGGCACGGGGGTCGGCGATCTTTCGCTCTCCGAGCTGACGCTGATCGACCATATTTTCGTCACCCACTCGCATCTCGACCACGTCGACTCGATCGCGTTCTTCCTGGATTCGGTCGGCGCGCTGCGGCCGAAGCCGGTCACGGTGTACGCGACGGGCCCCACTATCGCCGTGCTCAAGCGGCACCTGTTCAACGGCGACATCTGGCCCGATTTCACCCAGATTCCCACGCCCGAGGAGCCGTGGCTGCGCTACCAGGAGATCGAGGTCGGGCAGGTGATCGTCCTCGGCGCCCGGAAGGTCACCGTGCTGCCCGCGAACCACACCGTGCCCGCGGTCGGCTATCACCTCGACAGCGGCAAGGGCAGCCTCGTCTTCACTGGCGACACCGGACCGAACGACGCGCTCTGGCCGCTGGTGAACCGCATCGAGAACCTCAAGTTCCTGATCATCGAGACCGC
Source organism: uncultured Streptomycetaceae bacterium (assembly GCA_964433375.1). Lineage (GTDB taxonomy): Bacteria > Pseudomonadota > Gammaproteobacteria > Burkholderiales > SG8-41 > SG8-41. Next base: position 13,190 of record CAYSRR010000056.1, on the reverse strand, counting down.
CTTTTCCGACAAGGAGCGCCGGCTCGCCGAGCTGGCCCTGCACCTGTGCCCGTCCATGCTGGCCGAGGAGCTGGCCAAGTTCGAGCGCCAGGCCGAGGTCTACATCACTCACCTGAAACCCAGCGAAATCGAGCTGACCATGCAGGAAATCGAGGAGCTGTCCGGCAAGATCCAGCCGCGCCTGCTGCACAACAACGACGTATTCGAATTCTGAGCCGCCCGCCGCGCCCGGGCTTGCCGGGCAGCCCGGGCGCCGGGAAAATAGCCCCACTGCCGTCCGCCGGCGCCGTGATCGCCATCCCATGAGAAAAGTCGTGCCAGTCGCGTCGCTCGAGTTCGGGGTATTCGTCGCCGAGCTCGACCGTCCGTGGACGGAAACGCCCTTCATGTTCCAGGGATTCGTGCTGAACAGCCAGCAGCAGCTGGAGACGCTGCGGAAGTACTGCAAGAACGTCTACATCGACACGGAGAAGGGGCGGGACGTTTCCGATCGCGGACAGCCGGGGCATTTTCACGGGAGCGTGCTGTCGACCATCAAGGACAAGGTCGCTTACCAGGAAAAGGCCAGCATCAGGGCGGAGGCGCCCGTCGCGCGCGCCGTGCACGCCGGGACCGCGACCGTCCTCAAGGACGTGATGGCCACGGTGCGGGCGGGAAAGGCGCTCGACGCGCCCCGCGTGAAGGAGGCCGTCACCAGCATGACCGACAGCGTCGTGCGCAACCCCGACGCCATGCTGCTGCTCGCGAAAATGAAGGAGAAGGACGAGCATACGCTGGATCGCGCGCTCGGCGTCTCGATCTACATGATCACGTTCGGCCGTTTCCTGCAGTTGCCGCGCGATCAGCTCGATCTGCTCGGCATGCTGGGGCTGCTGCAGGACGTCGGCAAGGTCAGGCTGCCGGAAGGGCTCCTGCGGAAGCGGGAGGCGATCAGCGACGAGGAGCGCAAGCTCTGCCACGCGCACGTCGGGCATTCGGTCGCCATACTCAAGGCGACCAGCGGTCTTCCGCCGGAGATTCCCGGGCTGGCCGCGTTGCACCACGAGCGCTTCGACGGCAGCGGCTATCCGCGAGGGCTGCGGGGCGTGGAGATCGGACTGTTCGGCGGCATCGCGGGCCTGGTCGACTGCTTCGATGCACTGACGCATCGCCGTCCCTACGGCGAGACGATGTCGCCGTCGAATGCGCTCAACCTGATATACGGATGGCGCAATACCCGGTTCGACGGTCCGCTGGTCGAGCAGCTCATCAATTGCATCGGCATATTTCCCGTGGGCGCCATCGTCGAGCTGCACTCGGGCGAGGTCGGCATCGTGATCGCGCAGAATCCGGTGATGCGGCTGATGCCGCGCGTCATGGTGGTCCTCGATGCCGGGCGCAGGCCGGTCAAGCCGCAGAAGATCGTCGACAAGGCGGGCGTCAAGCGCACCCTGGAAAAGGGCAGCGTGCCCATCGACACCTCCGAGTTCTTTCTCTGAGCCGGTTCCAGGGGCCGGACCGCGGGGCCGCCTGGCGATGACGCGAGCATCCGGAGCGCTTGCGTGCCGCGGCGCCAGGACGGAGAATCGCGTTTCCGCTGCCGCCAGAGGCCGCGGCACTGGCGCCACCCCATGAAAAAAGAAGTCCCGGTCGAAGATCTGCAATTCGGCGTGTACGTCTCCGCGCTCGATCGCCCGTGGGAAGGCACGCCTTTCATGTTCCAGGGCTTCATCCTGAACAACGACAAGCAGCTCGACGCCCTCAAGCAGTACTGCAAGAAAGTCACCATCGACACCGAGAAGGGCCCGGACCTCGTCGACCGCAAGCCGCAGGGCGGCCCCATCAACACGGGGCCCAAGCCGCCGAGCGTGTTGACGACCATCAAGAACAAGACCAGGTACGAGGAGCAGTCCAGCATCGACGTGGAATTGCCGCGCGCGCGCGCGGCGCAGGCCAGGACCGAGGTCACGCTGAAGGACATGCTTGACACGGTCAGGGCCGGCAAGGCGATCGACGCGCCGCGGGTCAAGGAGGCCGTCACCGCCATGACCGACAGCGTGGTGCGCAACCCCGACGCGATGCTGCTGCTCGCCAAGATGAAGGAGAAGGGCGAGCGCAACCTCGACCGGGCCGTGGGCGTGTCCATCTACATGATCACGTTCGGGCGCTTTCTCCAGATGCCGCGCGAGCAGCTCGATCTCCTCGGCATGCTCGGCCTGCTGCAGGACGTGGGAAAAATGCGCGTGCCGGAGGAAGTGCTCGGCAAGAAGGGTGCGCTCTCCAACGTCGAGCTGGCGTTGTGCAGGAGCCACCTCGAGCACTCGGTCGCGATCCTCAGGGAAACCACCGGGTTGCCGGCCGAGCTGCCCGCGCTGGCCGGGCTGCACCACGAGCGCTACGACGGCAGCGGTTATCCGAAGGGCCTGAAGGGCCCGCAGATCGGCCTGTTCGGCGTCATCGCCGGCCTGGTCGACTGCTTCGACGCGCTCACGCATCCCCGTCCCTACGGCGAAGCGCTCGCGCCGTCCAACGCGCTCAGCATGATGTACAACTGGCGCGATATCCAGTTCGACGGCCCGCTGGTCGAGCAGTTCATACAGTGCATCGGCATATTCCCGGTGGGCTCGATCGTCGAGCTGAACTCGGGGGAGATGGGCATCGTGATCGCGCAGAACCTGGCGCGGCGCCTGCTGCCGCGCGTCATGGTGGTGCTGGACCCCAGGGGCAATGCGAAGAAGCCGCAACTGATCCTCGATCTCGCCAAGGATCCCAAGGTGAACCCGGACATGCCCTATCGCATCAAGCGCACCCTGGAAAAGGGCAGCGTTCCCATCGACCCGGCCGAGTTCTTCCTCTGACGCCGTGGCGGACGCGACGGACACGACGGAGCAGGCCGGGCCCGGCGAAGAGGCGGGGGTGGGCCTGCGGGCGCTGGTCTCGCGCCTGGCGGGGGAGTTCGGCGCCGATGCGCAGTCCATTTCCCTGGTCGCCTCGGTTTTCACGGAAGTCCGCGAGCGCGCGCCCGACCTGTTCGTCCCGGCCGCGGGAACGCTGGCGCCGGCGTTCGACGCCGCCCGGTCTTCGGGCGACGCCGAGCCGGTTTACGCGGCGCTGGGCGAATGGGCGCTCGACGCCGAGGCCGAGCCCATCGAGCGCATGCGCCGCGATTGCCTGCGGTTCCAGGGGGCGATGACGCGCGGCACGCTGCGCCTGCATGCCGGCGAACCGGAAAAGTGCGCGGATGCCCTGAACGCGCTCCAGCGCTTCAATTTCCTCCAGGTGGCGCTGCTCGCGTCGATTTCGGCGCGCGGGCAGGATGAAGGCGGCGTCGTGCGCACGCTGCCGACCCCGGAGTATGCGGCCTTCATGGAGATTTTCCGCACCACGATCGATGCCCACAGGCAGGAGGGCAAGCAGCTCGGCCTGCTCCTCATCCAGATTCCGAGAGTCGAGCAGGTGGACCGCCTGCTGGGCCTGCAGAAGGGCGAGGCGTACATGCTGCGGGTCACCCGCCGCATGCGCGAGGGCGTGCTGCGCAAGCAGGACCAGCTCGGGCGCGTGAGCCGCGACCAGCTGGCCTGCCTGCTGCCGCGCATCGCGGGCGAGGGCGTCGCCATCCTGGCCGCGAACAAGATACTGGCCGCGCTGGAGTCGCCGATACCGATCGGCGACCAGTCGTTCGTGCCCGACGTGATCATCGGCATCGCGGTCTATCCCGATCACGGCGCCGATCACCAGACGCTGGTGAGAAACGGGAAGCTCGCCGTGCAGGCCGCGCGCGCCAGCACGGACCACACCGCCGTCTACGACCCGGCCCATATCGAGAGCGAAGAGCTGAACATGCGCTACGAGGCGCGGCTGCGCCATGCGCTGGAAGAGAGCGCCCTCGATCTCGCCTTCATCCCGCAGCTCGATACGCGCACCGGACGCATCGGCGGGCTCGAGTGCCTGCTGCGCTGGAAGGACGAGGAGCTGGGGCCGATTTCGGAAACCCAGGCGATGGCGACGGCCGAGTCCTCCGGCCTGGTGCGCGAGCTGACCTGGTGGGTATTCAACAACGCGCTGCGGCACTGCGCCGAATTCGCGAAAGCGGGATTGGTGGTCCCGCTCAGCCTGAAAGTGTCCGCCAGCAGCCTGCAGCAAAGTGATTTTCCCGAGTTCGTGGGGCGGGCGCTGCGCACCTGGAACGTGCCGCCCAGCCGGCTGGTGCTGGAGATCCACGAGTCGGCGCTGGCGGGAGACATCGACCAGGTGAAGGCGATGATGGTGCGGCTGAAGGCGCACGGGTTGCGCCTGGGCGTCGCCGGCCTCGGCACCGGCGCGGCCTCGCTGGGCAACGTGGCGCGGTTGCCGCTCGACGAGGTGAAGCTGAGCGCGGTGTTCACGGGAGACATGAAGCGCGTCGCTCCGCATGCGAAAGTCATCCGCGCGGTCGTCAGCCTGGCGAAGGACCTCGGCCTGAAAGTCACCGCCGAAGGCGTGCTGGACGCCGAAACCGCGCTGGCGCTGTCCACCCTGGGCTGCGAGCGCATCCAGGGGGAGTACGTGAGCGAGTCCCTGGCCGCGCAGGAAATCATCGCTTTCGCCTCCAGCCTGACCGGGCTGTCGCTGCGGCCGCAGGCCTGACGCGGACGGTCGCCATGGAGATCAATTTCGAGACCATCCGCGGCATCCTCGATCGCCGGCTGCACCAGGCGGACATCGAGCGGCTGCTGCAGGGCCTGTCGGACGCGGAGAAGACGCAACTCTTCGTCCGCATCACGGAACTCATGCGCCGGACCACGGCGCTGGTCGACATCGCCAACCGGGTGTCGGACACGCTGTCGCTGGACGTGCTGTTCCCGCGCCTGATGGACGTCGTGACCGAGACGCTCAACGTCGAGCGCAGCTCGCTGTTTCTGTACGACCCGGACACGAAGGAACTGTTCTCCCGCGTCATGCAGGGCAACGCGATGGGCGAAGTGCGCTTTTCCGCCAGCCAGGGAATCGCGGGGTCGGTCTTCTCACGGGGCGAGGGCGTCATCATTCCCGATACCTACGCCGACGGCCGTTTCAACCGGGATGTCGATACCCGGACCGGCTACCGGACGCGGAACATGCTGTGCGTCCCGATCCGCAACAAGAAGCAGGAAGTGATCGGAGTGACGCAGGCGCTCAACAAGCGGGAAGGCGAGTTCGACGCCGATGACCAGCAACTGCTGGAAGCGCTGTCGTCCCAGGCGGCCTCCGCGCTCGAGAACGCCCGGCTGTTCGAGAAGGTCGAGCGCGCCCAGCGCGAGGAAGCGGTGCTGATCGACGTGGTGAGCCTGATCGCGTCCGAGATCCTCCTCGAGCCGCTGCTCGAGAAGATCCTGGCCGCGGCCACTCAGCTGCTCGATGCGGACCGCGGCTCCCTGTTTCTCTATGACCGCGCGAGCAACGAGCTGTATTCGCGCGTCGCCGGGGGAGTGACGGCGAGCGAGATACGCTTCCCGGCCAATGCCGGCATCGCGGGCGAGTGCTTCGCCACCGGGGTGCCGATCAGCATCAACGACGCCTACCTCGACAAGCGGTTCAACCCGGCGGTGGACAAGGGCACCGGCTACCAGACCCGTAACATCCTGTGCATGCCGATCGCCACCAAGGGCGGCAACAAGGTCGGCGTGATGGAGATACTCAACAAGAAGGAGGGGGTCTTCACGGTCGGCGACCAGCGGCGGCTCGCCGCGCTCTGCGCGCAGGCGGCGGCGTCGATCGAGAACGCCCGGTTGTTCGAGGAAGTGAGCAACTCGCGTGGCTACAACGAGAGCATCCTGCGCAGCATGAGCAACGGCGTGATCACGCTCGATGCCGACAACGTGATCAGCAAGATCAACGATTCCGGACGCGGCATCCTGGGGCGGACGGATGCGGAGACGATCGGGCGGCCGGTCCACGAGGTTTTCGGAGAGAGCAACAGCTGGGTGTTCCAGAGCCTGGAGAAGGTGCTGCGCACCGGCAATATCGACAGCACGGTGGACGGCACGCTCCACTTCGATGGGGCCGAAGCGGTTTCGGTCAACCTGACCGCGGTGCCGCTGCGCGACATGCGGGACGAGCGCATCGGCTCGATGCTGATCATGGAGGACCTGACCCGGGAGAAGCGGCTGCGCAACACCATGTCCCGCTACATGAGCAAGGCGGTGGTGGACCAGTTGCTGGAGAAGGGCGAGGCGGTGCTGGGTGGCACGGGGCGTGACGTGAGCGTGCTGTTCTCGGATATCCGCGGCTTCACCGCCCTGTCGGAGCGGCTCGGCGCCCGCGAAACCGTGGCGATGCTCAACGAGTATTTCACCGACATGGTCGATGTCGTGTACGGGCACAAGGGCATACTCGACAAGTACATCGGCGACATGATCATGGCGGTGTTCGGGGCCGTGACGGCGAGCGAAGAGGATGCCGACAACGCCGTGACGGTCGGCAGCAGGATGCTGGTCGCGCTGCGCGAGCTGAACGGACGGCGGGCGGCGGCGGGGCACGAGCCGATACGCATCGGGGTGGGCATCAGCACCGGGTATTGCGTGGCGGGCAACATCGGCTCGCCCAAGCGGCTCGAGTACACCGTCATCGGCGACCGCGTCAACCTAGCCGAGCGGCTGCAGAACGCGAACAAGTACTACGGCACCAGCGTGCTGATCTGCGATTCGACGGCGTCGCGGCTGAAGCGAGCCGTGAAGATGCGCGAGCTCGACCTGATACGCGTGAGGGGTATCAACGCCCCGGTCCCGGTCTACGAGGTGCTGGATTATCACACCCGGGAGACTTTTCCCAATCTCGACGTGGTGCTGCACGCGTTCAAGGAGGGGCTCGCGCTCTATCGCCAGCAGTCGTGGGACCGGGCGGCCGCGCGCTTCAGCGAGTCGCTCTCCGCCTTTCCCGGAGACCGCCCGTCGCGGCTGTACCTGGAGCGTTGCGAAACCTATCGATCGGATCCGCCGGCGATCGGCTGGGACGGAGCGTGGGACGTGCGCAGGACCTAGCCGCTCCCGCGCGCGGGCGGTTCGTTATATCGCCATCGTCTGCGCGACGCGTTCCGCCAGATAATTTTCACAAATTAATGAAAACATTCGTGGCATTAGTGCTCTTTCTGCCATGGGCCGCGGCGTGGGGCGCAGACGATGCCGGCGCGCGGGGAGTGCAGCAGAACCAGTTGCAACGCCAGCAGCAACAGGACGCATTGCGGCTGCGCATGCAGCAGCAGCAAAGAGCCCTGCAGTCAGCGCCGGCGGACGCGGGGAAGCGGCAGGCCCTGGAGCAGTCGCAGCGGGAGCAGTTGCAGCGACAGCAGCAATTGCACTATCGCCAGTCCATCGAGCCCGCGCCGGCAGCGGCGCCGGACGACGCGGGAACCCGGCGCGCGAAGGAGGAGATGGCGCGCCAAAAGGCGCAGCAGGAAAGCGAGCGGCAGTTGCAGCGCCTGGATGACGGGCTGCAGCAGAAGAAGTAGGGGGCGCCTACCGGCGCTCGTCGGCGTCCGCCGGCGGCTTTTCAAGCGTTTCCCGCTCGACGACCGTGTATTCCGTCGTGATGAATTCCTCGTCGGCGGCCCGCCGCAGCCTGCGCTTCAACCACCAGAAGCGCAGCAGGACCACGCCCGCCAGTATCGCCCCCGCGACGAGCGCGGCGATGAAGAAGAAGAAACCGAGCGCGAGCACCGCCAGCAGCAGCACGCCGTAGAGGATGCGCTCGGGCAGGCTGCGCGCGCGCAGGTTGATCCGGACTGTGGCCATGCTTCTCCGGGCGCTAGTATTCCGAGCTGGCGCTGCGGATGATGACGCCGCCGGATTTCTCGTCGTGCTCGAGCGCGAGCAGCTTGCGCGCTTCCGCCTCGTCGAGCAGCTTGCTGAAGGAGCGGAAGCCGTAATACGACTCGTTGAAGCCGGGATGCCTGCGCTTCAATGCCTGCTTCACCATGGAGCCCCAGATCTTTTCCTCGGCGCCGCGCTCGGTGAGCAGGGCCTCGACCGTTTCCATCACCAGGTCGAGCGCTTCCTGCTTCTTGTCGCCTTCCGCGACGGAGGTGCTCGCCGCCTCCGGCCTGGTGGCCAGCGGCTTCCTGCGGGCCGGCCGCTTCGCCTTCTCGCGCACCAGGTCGTCGTAGAAGATGAACTCGTCGCAGTTGGAAATCAGCAGGTCTGACGACGATTTCTTCACGCCGACGCCGATCACGGTCTTGTTGTTCTCGCGCAGCTTGGAGACCAGCGGCGAGAAATCGGAGTCGCCGCTGATGATGACGAACGTGTCCACGTGCGCCTTGGTGTAGCAGAGGTCGAGCGCATCCACCACCATGCGGATGTCGGCCGAGTTCTTGCCGGACATGCGCACGTGAGGGATCTCGATCATCTCGAACGCGGCTTCGTGCATGGACTTCTTGAAGTCCTTGTAGCGGTCCCAGTCGCAGTAGGCTTTCTTGACGACGATGTTGCCCTTGAGCAGGAGCCGCTCCAGCACCTTCCTCACGTCGAATTCGGCGTATTTCGCTTCGCGCACGCCCAGGGCGACGTTCTCGAAGTCGCAGAACAGGGCCATGTTGGTGTCGGGCTGATGCGCCATTTGCACTCCAGGAATGATGAATCAGTCATTATCCCCCATCTTCCGCGTCCCCGCCGCCCGAGGCGAGGCGATGGGCCCATCGAGTCGTCTCCGGCAGCCGGTATTTCGTGGTGCAGGCCATGACGTAGCGGACGGCGAGCGGCAGGCTGATCCGGTGACCGATGGAGACGTAGAGCGGCAGCGTGCGCGGTTTCGTCCGCAGCACGGCGCCGATGGCCTCGCCGTGGTCCTTCAGCGGCACCCACGCGCCGCGCACCTGCATCGGCTGGCCATGCTCGCCGACCAGGCGGGATTTGGCGACGCCGATCGAGGGGATGCCGCAAGTCACGCCGATGTGGCAGGCGATGCCGAAACGGCGCGGGTGGGCGAGGCCCTGGCCGTCGCACAGCAGCAGGTCGGGCCGGGTTTTCAACCGGTCGAGCGCGATCAGCAGCGCCGGCATCTCGCGAAACGACAGCAGTCCCGGCACGTAGGGGAAATGCGTCGGCAGGCGCGCGATCGCGTGATCCACCAGTTCCAGTCCCGGGAAGGAGAGCACCGCCACCGCCGCGCGCGTGATGCCGCCGCCGCGCTCGAAGCCGACGTCGGTTCCCGCCACGTATCGCACCGGTTGCGGCCGCCCGGTGCGCACCACTTTCGAGCGCAGCCGGTGCTGGAGCGCGATCGCCGCGGCGGGCGTCAGGTTCCACGAATGCCGCAGGCGCTTCATACCGTCATTCTAGCCATTATGCGACGAGATATAATCGTGCCGCATGACGCGACAGGCCCGAACGATGGCGGTGCTGTTCGCTGATATCAGCGAGAGCACCAGCCTTTACCAGAAGCTCGGCGACACCGCCGCCCGCAACATCGTCAATGCCTGTCTGACCCTGGTCACCGGCGTGCTGGCGCGCTTCGACGGGCGGCTGGTGAAGACGATCGGCGACGAGGTGATGTGCGTTTTCCCGAGTCCCGACCTGGCGGTGCTCGCCGCGAGCGAGATGCAGGCGCAGGTCGCGGACACCCGTCCCGGCGGGTACCCGATCTCGATTCACATCGGGCTGCATTACGGGCCGGTGCTGATGGAAGAGGGCGACGTGTTCGGCGACACGGTGAACGTCGCCGCCTACCTCGCCGCGGTCGCCACCGCCGAGCAGATACTGACCACCGCGGCCACCGAGCAATACCTTTCGGCCGCGCTCAAGTCGTGCGTGCGCCCGGTTTTCCACGCGGTGCTGAAGGGCGCCGAGGAGGAGTCCACGGTGTTCCAGGTGCTGTGGCGCACCGACAACGCCCATCTCACCGACGTCAACCTGCAGTCGAGCAAGGTCATCCCCGGCGACATGGGCAGCCTGCTGGTGACGCTCGACGAGGAGCGGGTGCGGGTGGATCAATGGCGCACCAGCGCCGTGATCGGCCGCGCGCCCGACTGCGACCTCGTGGTGGGCGACAAGTTCGCCTCGCGCCAGCACTTCACCGTCAAGCTGGTGCGGACGCATTTCTACCTGTTCGACCACAGCATCAACGGCACCTTCGTTTCGCTCGAGAGCGGGGAGGAGGTGCACGTCCTCAGACGCGAGCTGCTGCTCGACGGCGCCGGCCAGATCTGCCTCGGGAGGGGCCGCGTCGAGCGGCCGCCGGAGATCATTGCCTTCGAACGCGACCGGAGGTCGATGTACCGGGTTTGATGAGGCGTCTCAGATACGGCGTCTCAGATGAATCGTCGCAGATAGTGCGTAGCCGAATACGCCTTATCTGGGACGATTCATCTGCGACGCTTCACCTGAGACGCATTACCTGCGACGCTTTTTCTACTTGCCGTCGGCCAGCTCGCGCGTGACGTCGAGGCCGTTGCGCGCGGCCTTGCGCGCCTGTTCCGGGCTTTCCCTGCCGAGCGGCGTCGCGGCGACCATCGCGTACATGTCGGTCGCGCCCTCGAAGATGCGCCGGGTCAGGCCCAGCTCGCCGAACGTCTTGGCGATCTCCTGCATCTCCGGCACCCAGCGGTACGCCCGCGGCGGCATGGTGGCGATGAAGCGCATCTGCCAGTCGAAGACGTCGTTGAGGGATCCCCGCAGTTCTTTCTCCAGTGCTTCCTCGACCCCCAGCTTGCGCGCCGCGACCAGCAGCTCGACCGTCAGGGCGGTGGTGCCCTTGGTCATGGCGGCATAGCACATCTTGATTCCCGATGCGTCGCCGACGCGCCCGGACATGATGCGCACCAGGAGATTCGGGTGCTTGATCTGCTCGAACAGGGTGGCGTCCGGCCCGGAAACGAAGATGCGCGGCTTGTCCTTCTCGCCTCGCGGCGGCGGACCGATGATGCCGCCATCGATGAACATCCCGCCCGCTTCACGGATCAGTTGATCGGTGTCGCGCGCGGTCTGCGGTGAAACCGCGTTGAGGTCGGCGAAGGCGATCCCGCGGCCTGTCTTTTTCATCGCCGCCGCGACCTGGCGCGCGACCGGGAGCGCTTCGCCGGGGTTGATGACCGAAAGGACGAGCTCGCAGGTGGCGACCAGCCCGTCCATGGAGCCGCAGTCGTTCAGGCCGGCAGCCTTCGCCAGACCCCTGGTGCGCTCGCTGCGCCCGTCGAGCGCGACGTGGACGCTGAAGCCGGACTCCTGCAGCCGGCCGGCGATGGCCTGGCCCATGTCGCCGGGACTGACGACGCCGATATTGCGGATTTGCATGCGGTTTCCTTTTCTGAACGGGAGATGATGCGAAGCGGGCCGAAACGCTTACGCTAGAATACCGTCTTTTTCGCCGATGCGGTGCCGATGCCGGGAGGCGGCTGTGCCCGCCAGCGCGGAGCGTGCAAGGAGTGAGATGGCGTTCTGGCTGATCGTGCTGGTGGTGCTGCTGAACCATGGCTGCCTGAAGGGCGCCAAAGTCCTGATGTCGCTGTCCTCCATCGAGCTGGGCGCGAGCCCGGCGACGATCGGCGTGCTCTACGCGATGTACTCGCTGCTCCCGGCGCTGCTGTCGGTGTACGCCGGCAAGCTGTCCGACCGTCACGGCTTCCGTGCCCTGGCGACTGTCGGTTCCGCGGGGTTGTGCGCCGGGCTCCTGCTGCCGTTTTTCTTCCCCGGGCTGGAAATGCTGTTCGTGTCGGCGGCCCTGGCCGGCGCATGCTACATCTTCTATATCGTCGCGATCCAGCACCTGTTCGGCGCCATCGGGGAGGGTGCCGACCGCACCCGCAACTACGGGCTGTTCGCGATCTGCGTCAGCGTGACGTCGTTGCTGGGGCCGATGACGGCCGGGTTCAGCATCGACGGCATCGGTCATCGCGCGAGCTGGCTGCTGCTCGCCGCTTTCCCGGCTGTTTCGGCGCTGGCGCTGCTGGCGTTTGCCGCGCGGCTGCCGGCGCACCGGCGGCAGGAGCGGCCGCCGGGCAGGCAGCGCGTGTTCGACCTGCTGGGCAATGCGCCGCTGCGGCGCGTGCTGATCGCCACGGCGTTTCTCGAAGCGGGTATGGAGCTGTTCAATTTCCTGATGCCGATCTACGGCCACTCGATCGGGCTTTCCGCTTCCCGGATCGGGATCGTCATGGGCTCGTTCGCGCTGGCCATGATGCTGGTGCGCATCGTCATGCCGCGGCTCGCCCGGCGCTGGGGCGAGGAGCGGGTGTTCAGCGTCTCGTTGCTCGTCGCGGGCGGCGTCTCGCTGTTCTTCCCCTTCGTGTCGGGGTTCGCGCCGCTGCTCGCCGCCGCGTTCGTGCTGGGGCTGGGCTTCGGCTCCGGCGCGCCGCTGTCGATGGCGCTGTCGTACAACCGGGCGCCTTCCGGGCGCTCGGGCGAGGCCATCGGCCTGCGGCAGACCGTGAACAAGAGCATCGAGGCCGCGGTGCCGGCCGCGTTCGGCTTCCTCAGCACCGTGCTCGGCATCGTCCCCGTGTTCTGGATCGGCGCGCTGGTGCTCGGCTGCGGCAGCTGGCTGATGCACGGCGACGCTGGCAAGCGTCCCGGCAAGGTGCAGCTCAATATGCGGGATACGTGATGCGCGGGGATTTCGAGGTTGCGCGTAGCATTCGCCCCGCATCACGTGCCGCGGCGTGTCCTGTCCCGCGGGGAAGAACGGACGTCCGCCGGGCGCCGCGGCGGGCCGCGTCGGGTAAAATCGGCATCATGCAGGACGACAGGCTGGTTTCCCTTTGTGGATGGAGGCGTTCAGGATCTGAAGCCGCAGGATTTTCGTTATTGGCCGCCGGCCAATAACGAAAATCCACCGGGACCAATCAACCATGATCATCGATATCCACGGACACTACACCACCGAACCGCAGGCGCTGCACACGTTCCGCGACAAGCAGCTCGCGGGGCTGGCGGACGCCGCGCGCAGGCCTTCCACGACCGACCTCGGCATCAGCGACGAGGCGCTCATCAAGAGCGTGCAGCCGCAGATCAGGTTCCAGACGGAGCGGGGCGGGGACCTCACCATCTTCTCGCCGCGCGCCGGCGGCATGGCGCACCACGTCGGCACCGAGCCGATCAGCCGGCAATGGACGACGATCTGCAACGATCTCATCCACCGCATCTGCGCGCTGCTGCCGGAGAACTTCGCGCCGGTCGGGCAGTTGCCGCAGTTCCCGGGCGTTTCCCCGAAGAACTGCATCCCCGAGCTCGAGCGTCTCGTCAACGTACTGGGCTTCGTCGGCG
>CAYSRR010000055.1:0-14371 GCA_964433375.1 uncultured Streptomycetaceae bacterium | reverse complement strand
GGCACTTCTCGCCGAATCATGAAACACGCGTGACGCTGCGGCGCGCGCTCGCCGATTATTCGCGCTTCGGCCTGTTCGACCGGGGCAACGCGTTCGATGCAACCGACGTGCGCGATTCCGGGCGCGTCGCCGCGGTCATCTCGGATTTCAGGCCGCAGGCCGTGATCAATGCCGCCGGCATCGTCAAGCAGCGCCCCGAGGCGCACGAGATCGAAGCCGCGAACGAGGTCAACGCGTTGTTCCCGCACCGGCTGGCGCAGGCCTGCCGCGAAATCGCCGCGCAGCTGATCCACCTCAGCACCGATTGCGTTTTCTCGGGGGAGAAGGGAAACTACACGGAATCCGACCGGCCCGATCCCGTGGATCTCTACGGCCGAAGCAAGCTCGAGGGAGAAGTGGATGCTCCGGGCGCGATCACCCTGCGCACCTCGATGATCGGGCCGGAACTCGACAGGAAAACAGGGCTCGTCGAATGGTTTCTCGCGCAAAGGGGAAAGGCCATCAAGGGCTACCGCAAGGCGGTTTTTTCCGGTTTCACCACCATGGAGCTGGCGCGTCTCATCGATATGCTGCTGACCCGGCACCCGGATGCCCGGGGCCTCTACCACGCATCGAGCGCGCCGATCAGCAAGTTCGACCTGCTCGCGCGGCTCAACCGCAGGCTGAAGCTCGACATCACCATCGTTCCCGACGATACCGTGCGGTGCGATCGCAGCCTCGATTCCACCCGCTTCCGGAAGGCGTTCGGCTACGCGCCGCCATCGTGGGACGCCATGCTCGATGAACTCGCATCCGACATACTGAAAGGCAACGGCTGATGTTCCAGGGTAAGCGCATCCTCGTCACCGGCGGCACCGGCTCGATGGGCAAGACTTTCGTCCACCGCGTGCTCTCCGGAGAACTGGGCACGCCGAAGAAGGTGATCGTGTTCTCGCGCGACGAGGCGAAGCAGCACGACATGCGCATGAATTACCTCCACCGCGCGGTCACCACCGACGAGGTAATCTTCAACAATTTCCGCAACGTGCTCGAGTTCCGCATCGGCGACGTGCGCGACTACGGCGACGTCCGCTCGGCGGTGAAGGATGCCGATATCGTGGTCAACGCGGCGGCCCTGAAGCAGGTGCCGACCTGCGAGTATTTCCCCGAGCAGGCGATACTCACCAACTGCATCGGGGCGGGCAATATCGTGCGCGCGATTCGTGAAAACGGCCATGGCGTCGACACGGTCGTGGGAATCAGCACCGACAAGGCGTGCAAGCCGGTCAACGTCATGGGCATGACGAAGTCGTTGCAGGAGCGCATTTTCATCTCCGCCAACGTGCTGAACCCGGGAACCCGCTTCATCTGCGTGCGCTACGGCAACGTGCTGGCCTCCCGCGGCTCGGTCATCCCGCTGTTCCACGACCAGATCCGCAACGGCGGGCCGGTGACCATCACCCACCCGAAGATGACGCGCTTCCTGCTCTCTCTCGACCAGGCGGTGGACACGGTGTTCGCCGCGCTGCGCGACGCGAAAGCGGGCGAGACCTTCATCCCGCGCGCGCCTTCCGCGTCCGTCGTCAATATCGCGAAGGCGCTGATCGGCAGCCGCCGCATACCGGTGAAGGTCACCGGGATCCGCCCGGGCGAGAAGCTGCACGAGGTGCTGGTGTCCGAGGAAGAGATGCACCATTGCGTCAGGCGCGGCACGTACTACGCGATACGCCCGATGCTCCCCGAACTGAAGGGCGGCAAGTCGCGCGAGGCCGGCGCGCTGTCGCGCGAGTACAGCTCCGGAGACAACGTGCTCAACCTGGCCGACACGGTCCGGCTGCTCAAGCGCACCCGGCTGATGCCCGGCGACCCGGGGAACGCCGGGCAAGAAGATCTGCTGCGCTAGCGCGCGGCGGCGCCACCTTCACCGCGGGACCCGATCCTATGCCCATAAAAGTCATGACCCTGGTCGGCACCCGGCCGGAGGTGATCAAGCTCTCGCGCGTGATCGTCGAGCTCGACCGCCGCACCGCGCACGTGCTGGTGCACACCGGGCAGAACCACGACTACGAGCTGAACCAGATATTCTTCGACGAGCTCGGCATCCGCAAGCCGGACCATTTTCTCGAGTGCGCGGGGCGGACCGCCGCGGAAACGATAGCCAACGTCATCAGCCGCGCCGACCGCGTCATGGCGAAGGAGAAGCCCGACGCGCTGCTGCTCCTCGGCGACACCAACAGTTGCCTGGCGGTAATCGCCGCCAAGCGCCGCAAGATTCCGGTGTTCCACATGGAAGCCGGCAACCGCTGCTTCGACGAACGGGTGCCCGAGGAAATCAACCGGCGGCTGATTGACCACGCGTCCGACATCAACCTGCCCTACACCGAGCATGCGCGCCGTTATCTCCTCGCCGAAGGCATCAGGCCGGAGACCGTGATCAAGACCGGCTCGCCCATGCGCGAAGTGCTCGAGCATTTCGCGCCGCGCATACAGCGCTCGCGCATACTCGGCAAACTCGGCCTCGCTCCCTCGCGCTACCTCGTGGTCAGCGCACACCGCGAGGAGAACGTGGACGAGCCCCGCAGGCTGCGCGGCCTGCTCGACTGCCTGGACGCCGCGGCCACGCGCTATGGCCGCAAGATCATCTTCTCGACGCATCCGCGCACGCGCGAGCGTCTTGCCGGCGCCGGGCGCCGGCGAAGCGGGAAAACCGAGTTCCTGAAGCCGCTGGGCTTCCTCGATTACATCAAGCTGCAGTCAAATGCCTACTGCGTGCTCTCCGACAGCGGCACGCTGACGGAAGAATCCTCCATCCTCGGTTTTCCCGCGGTGATGATCCGGCAGGCGCACGAGCGTCCCGAGGGCATGGACGAAGCCGCGGCCATCCTGGCCGACCTCAGGCCGGAACGCGTGCTCGACGCGATCGATCTCGCCGTCGCCCACCACGCGGGCCGGCGACGGACGTTCTCGGCCCCCGCCGATTACGCCGCTGATAACGTGTCCCGGAAGGTAGTGCGCATCATTTTGAGCTACACGGATTACGTGAACCGAACGGTATGGCGCCGGTAGGCGCGGCCACGCCGGCTTTCGATCGAAGCGGGGCAACGCCAATCACGCAACGAGAACGGCAAGCACCGCGATGAGCTCCAACGACGCCGTGCTGGTAACCGGGGCAAATGGCTTCGTCGGCCGGGCGCTGTGCGAGACGCTCGCGGCATCCGGCCGCCGGGTGAGGCGCGCCGTCCGCGCAGCCGCCCCCGCCATGGCCGACACGTTCGCGGTCGGGGACGTCGGAGCCGGCACCGACTGGCGCAGCGCACTCGAGGGGATATCCTGCGTGGTACATCTCGCGGCACGCACCCATGTGCTGCGCGAAACCGCTGCTGATGCGCTCGCCGAGTACCGTCGCGTCAACGTCGAGGGCACGCGCGCGCTGGCGGAGCAGGCGGCGCGGGCCGGCGCGCGGCGCCTGGTGTTCATGAGCAGCGTCAAGGTGAACGGCGAAGCAACCGATCGGCCGTACACCGAAAACGATGCGCCGCGGCCGGAAGATGCGTACGGCCTCTCGAAATGGGAGACCGAGCAGGCGCTGGCGCGTATCGCCGCCGGGACCGGACTTGAAGTGGTCGTGCTGCGCCCGCCGCTCGTCTTCGGGCCGGGGGTGAAGGGCAATTTCCTGCGCCTGATGGACCTGGTGGCGCGCCGCTTGCCGCTGCCGCTCGCGTCCATCACCAACCGCCGCAGCCTGATTTACGCCGGCAATCTCGCCGACGCCGTCGTCGGGGCAATCGACGCGCCCCGCGCCGCGGGGCGCACCTATCTGCTGGCCGATGGAGAAGACGTCTCCACCCCCGATCTCGTGCGCGCGCTCGCGCGCGCGCTCGGCATCCGACCGCGCCTGCTACCCTGCCCGCTCGCCATGCTGCAACTTGGCGCCGCATTGACCGGCAAGCGCGCAGAACTGGCACGGCTCACTGGCTCGTTACAGGTTGACGGCTCGCGGGCGCGCCACGAACTCGACTGGCTGCCGCGCGTGGACCTTGCACGCGGGCTGACCGAAACCGCGCGGTGGTATCATTCACGGTTCGACGCATGAGCGTCCTCAGGCCGATGGCATTGTGCAACCCGCTTCGTGGGCCCCACTGACGGCGTTCGCCGCCGCGCTGCTCGCCGTCTGGTGGCTCGCCAAGGGCTGGCTTTCAACCCTGATCCTCGATCATCCCACCGCCCGCTCGTTGCATGACGCGCCGGTTCCCCGCACCGGGGGACTCGGCCTGCACGCCGGCACGCTCCTCGCAATCGGCATCATCTCTCCCAACCTGCCCGCCGCGCTGTGGATCGCCTGCGGCGTGCTGATGCTGGTCTCGTTGCTGGATGACGCGCGCGGCCTTCCGGCGGCGTGGCGTCTCGCCGCCCATCTCGCCGCCTCGGGAGGTTTCGCGGCGGCCGTGCTGCTGCCCGATCACGGTCTTCCCGCGATCGCGATCATCCTGCTCGCGCTGGCATGGATGGCCAACCTGTACAACTTCATGGACGGCTCGGACGGGCTCGCCGGCGGCATGACGCTGATCGGGTTTGCCTGCTACGGCGCGGCCGCGTGGGTTGGCGGCAGCACCGAGTTCGCGCTGGTCAACTTCAGCATCGCGGCGGCGGCGGCGGCGTTCCTGGCGTTCAACTTCCATCCCGCGCGCATCTTCCTGGGCGACGCGGGATCGGTGCCGCTCGGCTTCCTTGCCGCGGCCCTGGGCCTGATCGGCTGGCTCCAGGGCAACTGGGCGGCGTGGTTTCCTCCGCTCGTGTTCTCGCCGTTCATCGTCGACGCCAGCGTCACCCTCGCGCGCCGGTGCCTGCGCGGCGAAAAGGTCTGGCTGGCCCACCGCGAGCATTACTATCAGCGGCTGGTGCGCATGGGGTGGGGCCACCGCAGGACCGCGCTCGCCGAGTACGGGCTGATGCTGGCGTGCGGCGGCGCCGCTCTCGCGGCCCTGGCGCTGTCGCCCGCCGAACAGGGCGCCGTGCTCGCGGGCTGCGCGGCCGTCTACCTCGCGCTGATTGCGCTGATCGAGCGCGGCTGGCGCCGGTTTCGTCTCGTAAACCGCGAATCGTAAATCGTGAATCGAGAACCACGCGATCGAGGAAAACGATCCGATATGGGAACAAGGCGATTACGTTTCACGTTTCTCGATTCACGATTCACGATCGAGGACATATGAAGCTCAACTGGCGCACTCTGCTCGCTTTCGCCCACGATGCCGCCGCGTGCGCGGCCGCCTGGATACTCGCGTTCTGGCTGCGCTTCAATCTCGACATCCCGGCGCTCTATTTCGAGCGCATGCTGCAGACGCTGCCGTGGGTGGCGGCCTTGCAGGCGCTCGTGTTCTGGCGTTTCGGTCTCTACCGCGGGGTGTGGCGCTACGCCAGCCTGCCCGATCTCAAGCGCATCCTGATCGCGGTCGGGGTGAGCGCCATGGCGTCGGCGCTGCTGCTGCGCCTGCTGCTGCTCGACGCCCTGGTCCCGCGCTCGGTCCTGCTGCTCGCCCCCGTGCTGCTGTTGCTGATCATGGGAGGCAGCCGCCTCGCCTACCGCGCGTGGAAGGAACACAGCTTGTACGGCCTCGCCCAGGACGCGGGCAACCCGGTGCTGGTGCTGGGCGCGGGCGACACGGCCGTCACGCTGTTGAAGGAACTGGAGCGCAGCCCGGAATGGCGCGTGGTCGGGCTGCTCGATGACGACCCCGCCAAGCAGGACAGCCTGATCCACGGCGTGAGGGTGCTGGGCCGGCTGGAAGCGCTGCCCGGGCTGGCCGGCCCGCTGGGAGCGGAACACGCGATCATCGCGATGCCGGCCGCGTCCCACACCGTGCGCCGGCGCGCCACCGACCTGTGCGCCGCGGCCGGGCTCAAGGTCATGACGGTGCCCTCCTTCGACGACCTGGTGAGCGGCAAGGTCACCGTGTCCTCGATCCGGCGCATCGAACTCGACGACCTGCTGGGCCGCGACGCGGTGGAGCTCGACAGCGCGGGCCTGCACCAGCTCCTCGCGCAGCAAGTCGTCCTGGTGAGCGGCGCCGGCGGCTCGATCGGCTCGGAGCTGTGCCGCCAGATCGCGCGCTTCCAGCCGCGACGGCTGATCCTGCTGGAACTCAACGAATACGCGCTCTACCGCATCGGGATGGAGTTCGCCGAAAGCCACCCCGGCCTCGACGTCGTCAGCGCCATCGGCGACGTCAAGGACCCGGCGCGCGTCGGCCAGATTTTCTCCCGGCACCGTCCCGACGTCGTCTTTCACGCGGCCGCCTACAAGCACGTGCCGCTGATGGAAGAAGCCAACGCCTGGGAAGCGGTGCGCAACAACGTGCTCGGCACCCACGTGATGGCGCAGGCCGCGGTGCGCAACGGCGCGCGCAGGTTCATCCTGGTTTCCACCGACAAGGCGGTCAACCCCACCAACGTCATGGGCGCGAGCAAGCGCCTGGCCGAGCTGGTGTGCCAGACGCTGCAGCAGGCCGCGGCGACCCAGTTCGTGATCGTCCGCTTCGGCAACGTGCTCGGCAGCACCGGCAGCGTGATCCCGCGCTTCCGCGAGCAGATCGCCCGCGGCGGCCCCATCACGGTCACCCATCCCGAGATCACCCGCTACTTCATGTCGATCGAGGAGGCCGCCCAGCTCGTGCTGCAGGCGGGCCTGATGGGCAAGGACGGCGAGATCTTCGTGCTCGACATGGGCGAGCCGGTCCGGATCGCCGACCTCGCGCGCGACCTCATCAGACTCTCCGGCTTCAGCGAGGAGGAAATCCGCATCGCGTATACCGGGCTGCGCGCCGGGGAAAAACTCTACGAGGAGCCGCTTGCCGACGGAGAGAGCCTGCTGCCCACGCCGCACCCGAAGCTCAAGGTGGCGCGCGCGCGGCCGGAGAACGGCGAATGGCTGCAACGCCTGGAATCCCGGCTGGCGCAGGATCGCGCGATGGACGACGATGCCGTCAAGGCTGAACTCGCGACATGGGTGCCGGAATACTCGCCGCGATGACCCGCTCCGCGCAGTGGGCCGCGGTTGCGCTTGGGTTCTCTATACCGATTTCAGTGGCGCTCGACAACGTCCTGCTGGCCGTCATCGCCGTCTGCTGGCTGGCGGCCGGCGCCCCGCGCGAGACCTGGCGGCTCGCCCGGGACAACGCGGTGGCGCTCGCGGCGCTTGCGCTCTTCGCCCTGCTGTTGCTGGGCGCGCTCTACGGCGAGAGCGGGCCCGGCGGCGCCGCGGCCTACCTCGCCAAGTACCTTGACCTGCTGTTCATCCCGGTATTCGCCTTCCTGTTTCGCGACCCCGTGCAGCGCCGGCGCGCACTGCACGCGCTGGCTGCCTCGCTCGCGCTGGTGCTGCTGGTTTCCTGCCTCATCGCCGCGGGCATGCCGGCGGCGAAACCGCTGCTGGGCTCGCCGGACAACCCGGTGGCCTTCAAGCAATACCTCACGCACGGCATCCTGATGGCTTACGCGGCGTTCCTGTTCGCCGAACTGGCCTGCGCCAACGCCTCGCGCATGGCGCGGCTGCTGTGGAGCGCGGCGGCGCTTGCCGCCGCCGTCAACGTCCTGTTCATGACCCAGGGCCGCACCGGCTACGTGCTGCTCGCCCTGCTCGCGCTGTGCCTCGGTTACGGCCGGGGACGCTGGCGCGGGCTGGCGATCGCGGTGCTTGCCGTCGCCGCGGTGTACGCATCGCTCGCGCTGGTGCCGGGGCCGTTCCAGCATCGGCTCGGGCTGGGCGCGGGCGAGGAAGCGACGTCCCAGGCCAGGGAATCGGCGCGGGTGTCGAGCGCGCAACGCCTCGAGATGTACGGCACGAGCCTGGAGATCATCCGCGAGCACCCGTTCTTCGGCGTCGGCACCGGCGGCTTTCCGAAGGCCTACGCGGAACGGGCTAGCGGCAACTTCATCCCCGACAGCCGCAACCCGCACAACGAGTACCTCCTCATCGCGGTTCACCTCGGCCTGCCAGGGCTGGCGGCCTTGCTGTGCCTGTTCTGGATGCACTGGCGGCTCGCGCCCCGGCTTGCCTCGCCGCTCGAATGCCAACTGGCGCGCGGCCTGGTGCTGGCGATCGCGGCCGGCTGCCTGTTCAATTCCCTCCTGCTCGATCACACCGAGGGGCTGCTCTACGCCTGGCTCACGGGCGTGCTCTTCGCCGGGCTACAATCGCGGCAGGATACGTAGGCGGCGCGCGGCGGTGCGGTCCATTCGCGACTCACGAATCACCACTCACTACTCACCACTCACCACTCACGATTTCGAATGAGCCTCTCCGTCATCATCATCTGCCACAACAACGAGGGCACGATACGCCGCTGCCTCGAGTCGGTGGCGTGGGCCGGCGAGATCGTCGCGGTGGACGGCGGCAGCACCGACCGCACCGTCGAGATCCTGCGCGAGTTCAACGCCCGCGTGCACCAGCCCGCGGACTGGCCCGGGCACGGCCCGCAGAAGAACCGGGCGCTCGATCTCGCCACCGGCGACTGGGTGTTCTCCCTCGATTCCGACGAGTGGGTGACGCCGGAGCTGCGCGCGGACATCGAGGCCGCGATCGCGGACCCGGGCAGCCACGCCGCGTTCCGGATGCCGCGGCGCTCGAGCTTCTGCGGGCGCTTCATGCGCCATTCCGGCTGGTGGCCGGATTACGTCCAGCGACTGTTCCGCCGCGGCCGGGCGCGCTTCTCCGACGGCCGCGGCCACGACCGGCTCATCGCGAACGGCACGGTCGGGCGCCTTGCCAGTCCCATCCACCACGAAACCATCACCAGCCTCGAACAGCTCATCGACAAGATGAACGCCTATTCGGCCATGACCGCGCACGACCTGCACCAGAACGGCCGCCGCGCCTCGATCTTCACCGCCCTGCTGCACGGCGCGTGGGCGTTCTTCCGCACCTATTTCCTGCGCGCGGGCTTCCTCGACGGCCGCGAGGGCATGATGCTGGCCATTGCCAACGCCGAGAACTCCTACTACCGCTACGCCAAGTTGGCGCTTCTCGCGGACCGCAAGCAGCGGCGTGAAACGTAAATCGTGAATCGTCAATCGGTGGCCGCTTGGTAATTTCACGTTTCACGTTTTACGTTTCCCGATTCGCGGGAAATTCTCTCGTCACTCGACACTCGACACTCGACACTTTATGAGAACACCCCCACGGAGTGTTCTCATCATCGTCACCCGCCGCATCGGCGACGTGCTGCTGGCGACGCCGCTGATGAACACGGTGAAGCAGGCGTGGCCGGAGGCCGCGCTCGACGTGCTGGTGTTCGAAGGAACGCAGGGCGCGATCGCCGCCCACCCCGGCATCCGCCGCGTGCTCACCGTGCCCGAGCGCCCGGGCCGGCTCGCGCACCTCGCGTTCATCCTGGCACTGCTGCGGCGCTACGACGTCGCGCTCTCCACCCAGCACGGCGACCGGGCGACGCTCTACGCCTTCCTGGCCGGCCGCTGGCGCGCCGGGCTGCTCAACGACGCGCGCAGGGAACGCTGGAAGCAGCGGCTCCTCGACCGCTGGGCGCCGTTCGACGACCGGAACACCCATACCGTGCTCATGAACCTGGCGCTGGCCGCTCTGGCGGGCCTCGCGCCCCGTCCCGAGGTCACCGTCGCCTGGCGCGAGGAGGACGCTGGCCGGGTCGAGACGCTGCTCGCGCAGGAGTCGGCGCAACCGCTCGCGGTGCTGCACCCCTACCCCAAGTTCAACTACAAGATGTGGCACCGCGCGGGCTGGCTCGAGGTCGCGGGCTGGCTCGCGGCGCGCGGCCATCGCATCGCCCTTTCCGGCGGCGGCGATCCGGCGGAAATCGCCTACGTCGCCGATCTCGCGCGCGGCATGCCGCCCGGCACGCTCAACCTCGCCGGCCAGTTGTCGCTCGGCGAGGCCGGCTGCCTGCTCTCGCGCGCGGCGGTTTTCCTCGGGCCCGACACGGCGGTGACGCACATGGCGGCGGCGCTCGGCGTGCCGACGGTCGCGCTCTACGGGCCGACCGACCCGGTGAAGTGGGGCCCGTGGCCGAAAGACCACGCGGCCGCGGTCAATCCCTGGGGCCGGCTCGGCAGCCAGGCCGCGGGCCGGGTGCGCCTCGTCCAGGGCGACGCCCCCTGCGTGCCGTGCCGCCTGGAAGGCTGCGGGCGCAACGTGGAGAGCTACAGCGACTGCCTGCAGCAACTGCCCGCCGCGCGCGTGATCGCGGCGCTGCGCGAGCTGATCCAAAAACCTGAATAGACAGGATTTACAAGATTTACAAGATTCAAAACCAAGCCATCAAGACCACCAGAGCAGGAAAAGGGTGTCAGGAACCTTAAACCAAAAGGTTCCTGACACCCTTTTCCTACGCGGCAGTTCGTTTGTGAATCGAACTTCTCTGCGTCTTTGCGTCTCTGCGGCTGATTATTGTTCGAACGAGCGCAGCGTGCGCGCGAGGCCGTCCTCGAACGCGGTGGAAGGACTCCAGCCCAGCTCCGCGCGGGCGAGGCTCACGTCGAGCACGTTGGCCGGCACGTCGAAGTTCCGCCCCGGCGTGTGGCGCCGCTCCACCGGCCGGCCGAGCACGCGCTCGATCGCGGCCACGATCTCGTTCAGATCGCGGCCGGCGCCGCTGCCAATGTTGATGACGCGCCGCGCGCCGCGATGGTCGAGCGCGCGAACGAGCGCATCAGCGACATCGCCGACGTACAGGTAATCGCGCACGACGCGCCCGTCGCCCCAGATCTCGATCGGCTCGCCGCGGTGCGCGCGGTGCAGGAAAGTCGTCACCGCCCCCTGCCCCGACGCGACGCGCTGGCGCTCGCCGTACGGGTTCGATACCCGCAGCGCGCAATAGTCGAGGCCGTGCAGCACGCGGTAGAGCTCCAGGTATTTCTCGATCGCGAGCTTGGTGATGCCGTAGGAGGACAGCGGGTGGGTGGGGTGCTCCTCGGTGATCGGCACCGTGCGCGGCGTGCCGTACACCGTGCCGCCGGAAGACACGAACACGAGCTTGCCGCCGCCCGCGGCGCGCCAGGCGTCGAGCAGGCGCAGCGTGCCCGCGACGTTGGTCTCGACGTCGGCCGCCGGGTCCTCGTTCGATGATTTCGGCAGCGTGGTGGACACCAGGTGGAAGGCCGCCTCGCGGCCGGACAGCGCGCGGCGAACGGCGTCCGCGTCCAGGAAATTGCCCGCGACCCATTCGACATCGCCGCGCCGTGGATAGCCGCCCGCCGGGCCGGGGTCGTCGAGATCGAAGACGCGCACGGCGTGGCCGGCCGCGAGCAGCCGCTCGACCAGGTGCGAGCCGATGAAGCCGCCGCCGCCGAGCACCACGCATTTCATTCGCGTTTCTCCCGCATCCGTGAACCGTGGGCCATTATCGCCGTTCCCGGTTCACGGCACCGCCTTGTCGCAGGCCGTCCCGCGGCACAGCAGGTACAGGGTGTTGCCGCCCAGGCGGTATTCGGCGACGACGCGCCCCATCTTCTCGTCCGGCGCATACGTGATGACGTAGCCGTTGTCCCAGGGCTCGCGCGGACGTATCAGCGGCGGCGCGGGCAGGCGCAGGACGACGATATAGGCGGCGACGTTCAGGCCGCTGGCGCTGCGGTTGGTACTGTAAAGATCGTGGCCCGCGGTGCGCTCGATGATGGCGCGCGCCGTCTCGGCGTAGTTCTGGCCGCGGTATACCTTCTGGTAATGGGGAAACAGCGCCAGCACCAGGACCAGCTTCAGGACGAGCAGGCCGTAGAACCAGCGCAGCGTCACGGCGATCGACGCCGGCCGCGCCCGCCAGATGAGATGCGCGAAAACCAGCGCCGCCAGCGGGTACAGCGGCATCAGGTAGCGCGTGTGGCTTTGCGGCGCCAGCCAGTACGGCAGGAAATTGAAAAAGGCGATGGCGGCGGCGATCCGGAACGCCCGCGGCGCGGGATCGGGGCCGGCGCGGCGCCGCCAGAAGTAGTACGCCCCCAGCAGCGCCGCGGGCGACAGCTTGGCGAAGGTCTCGAGCGGATAGGCCACGAGCTTGCCCGCGTAATCCATGAAGCCCGTCGGGAACAGCTTGTCCACGATCTCCCTGAACATGCGGCTGTCCTGGCCTTCGCCGCCGAGCACGACGCCGTACCAGGACACCAGCAGCGCCGCGCCGGCGGCGTGGATCGCCAGCGACGCCGGGCTCAACAGGAACCGGCGGGCATCGCGCTCGCACGCGAGCACCAGCACGGCCACGCCGTAGAACACGTAGGCCGTGAGGGCCTTGGCGAGAAATCCCAGGGTCAGCGCGGCCACGGCGAGCGCGAGCAGCGACACGCGACGCTCGTGGCAAGCCACCCACAGGCAGGCGATGGACCCGAACACGAAAAACGCGAACAGGGGATCGACGTAGGCGAGCCAGCCGCGGTAGAGAACGGCGTCGGCCAGCATCAGATAGACGACCGCGGCGAAAACCGCGAACTCGCGCTCGCCGGTGACGCGCCGCGCAAGCCAGGCGAGCACCAGGCCCGAGGACACCGTGGCGGCGATCGTCACCACGCGCGCCACCGTCTGCATGTATTCCCAGCCGGTCACCTGGCAGGCGGCGATGATGATCCAGTTGAACAGCGGGTTGTGCAGCACGTTGTCGCCGAACAGGTACTGGCGCAGCCATTCGCCGCGGCTCCACATCTCGTAAGAGACGAGAGGGAAAATCGCCTCCTCGCCGACGTAATAGAAGCGCAGCATCGGCAGAAACGCGACCGCCGCCGCCGCGTAGAGGATCCAGAGCTTGCGGGCCAGGCCCGGGGAGGAAGACGCTGCGGCCGTCATTCGATGGGGGTCCCTGCCATTTCAGCGTTGCGCGTCGCCGGCGCAGGTCATGATGAGGATGGTATAGGGCACGCGCAGCGTATCGTGCAGCACCGCCGCTTCGACGCGCGGGAAGCAGGCGCGCGCGAGCGCCTCGTAGGCCTCGCGCCTGCGCACCGCCTTGCCGCGGTCGCGGCCGATCAGCCAGCGCGCGAACCAGTGCTGGCCCTCGACATAGACGTTGTCGTAGGTGACGAGCCGCCCGCCCGGCCGCAGCGCGAGACGGGCGACTTCGAACAGCCGGCGCGCCTCCGCGTCGTCGAGGTGATGCACGATGCCGTTCGCCAGCACGATGTCGTAGGCGCCGCGCTCGCCGACCGTCGCCGCCTCCACCTTCTCGCAGCGAAACGCGCCGCGGCCGCCCCAGCGCGCCCGCGCCGCCTCGATGTAGCCCGGGTTCATGTCGAACCCCGCGTACTCGCCGATGGATACCGGCAGGTACTCGAGGATGTCGGCCGGGCCGCAGCCGATGTCGAGGATGCGGCACCCCGGGAACGGCCGCACGAATTCCCGGACGTAGCGTTCCCGGCTGCCGCTGCGCAGCAGCAGCCTTTGCAGCGCACCGTAGACGCCCGCCCGGTTGAGCACGCGGTGCAGGCCGCCGTCGTGGTGGCTGGGTTGCGCCCGGTCCATGCGGTCAGCCGCCGAGGAACGCGCGCACCGCCGCGGCGATGCGCCGGGCGTCCGCTTCGTCCAGGCCATGGTAGAGCGGCAGCCGCAGCAACCGGCCCGAGACATCGTCGGTCACGGTCATCGGGCCGGCGGCGCGCCCGAACCTGCGTCCCGCAGGCGAGGAATGCAGCGGCACGTAGTGGAACACCGAGTGAATGCCGAGCGACTTCAGGTGCGCGATCAGCCGCGCCCGCGCCGCCGCGTCGGGAAGCAGCACGTAGAACATGTGCCCGTTGCCGGTGACGCCCGCTGGCAACGCCCGCGGCAGCCGCAGCCGGCCGCCGGCCTCGAGGGCGGCGAGCTCCTCGCGGTAGGCGGCGCAGAGCCGCATCCGTTTCGCGTTGATCTCCCCGCTATGCTCGAGCTGCGCCCACAGGAAGGCGCCGACCAGCTCGCTCGGCAAATAGGACGAGCCGATGTCCACCCACGTGTACTTGTCCACCTCGCCGCGGAAGAACTGCGCGCGGTTGGTGCCTTTCTCGCGGAGGATTTCCGCGCGCGCCGCGAAGCGCTCGTCGTTGACGAGCAGCGCCCCGCCCTCGCCGCTGATGACGTTCTTGGTCTCGTGGAAGGACAAGCAGCCGAGATGGCCGATGGCGCCCAGCCTGCGCCCCTTGTATTCGGCC
This sequence comes from uncultured Streptomycetaceae bacterium, assembly GCA_964433375.1. Lineage (GTDB taxonomy): Bacteria > Pseudomonadota > Gammaproteobacteria > Burkholderiales > SG8-41 > SG8-41. The sequence continues at coordinate 259 of CAYSRR010000055.1, read as the reverse complement.
AGGATGCCCTGCGCCGCGTCCTCGACCACCACCAGGCCGCGGCTCTCGGCGAGCGCCATCAGCGCGTCCATCTCGCAGGCGACGCCGGCGTAGTGCACCGGCACGATGGCGCGGGTCCGGACCGTCACCGCCTGCGCGGCGAGCTTTTCATCGAGGTTGAGCGTATCCGGGCGGATGTCCACGAACACCGGCACCGCGCCCCGCAGCACGAAGGCGTTGGCGGTGGAGACGAACGTGAACGAGGGCATGATCACCTCGT
>CAYSRR010000054.1:0-14377 GCA_964433375.1 uncultured Streptomycetaceae bacterium | reverse complement strand
TGAACCGCTGGCTCGACTGGAACGACGCGTTCTACGGCGCGACGGTGATCCATCCTTCCGATACCTTCTGCGGCATCCTGGCGGTGGCGGACTGGCTGTCGCGCACGCGCGTGGCGGAGAGGAAAAAGCCGCTGCTGATGCGCGGCGTGCTGGAGTCGGCGGTCAAGACCTACGAGATCATGGGCGGGCTCGCGCTGGAGAACGGCTTCACCGCGGCCGGCCTCGACCACACCATCCTGGTGAAGGTCGCGACGACGCCGGTGGTGACGAAGCTCCTCGGCGGCACCCACGAGGAGATCGTCAACGCCCTGTCGCAGGCCTGGGTGGACGGGCACTCGCTCGCGACTTTCCGCAGGAAGCCCAATACCGGCCCGCGCAAGTCGTGGGCCGCGGGCGATGCGGCGAGCCGCGGCGTGCGGCTCGCCCTGATGGCGATGAAAGGCGAAATCGGCTGCCCGTCGGCGCTGACGGCGAAGACCTGGGGTTTCTACCCCGTGCTGTTCAAGGGCCGGCCGTTCCGCTTCCAGCGCCCGCTGGGCAGCTACGTCATCGAGAACACGCTGTTCAAGATCCCGTACCCGACGGCGTTCCACGGCCAGACCGGGGTCGAAGCGGCGATCCGGCTACACCCGCTGGTGAAGGACCGGCTCGACGACATCAAGCGCGTGGAAGTCCGCTGCCACAACTCGACCATGGTGATCCTCGACAAGAGGGGGCCGCTGCACAACTTCGCCGACCGCGACCACTGCATGCGGTACATGATGGCGATCGGCATGATCTTCGGCACGATGACGGCCGAGCATTACTACGATCACATCGCCGCCGACCCGCGCATCGACCGGCTGCGCGAGAAGATGCATCTCGCCGAGTCGAAGCAGTACGAGCGCGAGTACCACGACCCGAAGAAGCGCACCAACGCCAATTCGATCCAGGTGTACTTCAAGGACGGCACGAAGACGCCGCTGTCGGAAGTGCTCTATCCGCTCGGCCACCGCAAGCGCCGCAAGGAAGGCGAGCCGGTGCTGCTCGCCAAGTTCGAGACGGCGGTGGGGCGCGTGTTCGCGGCCAAGCGGCGCGACGCGATCGTCGCGGCCTGCGCCGACGGAAAGCGGCTGGAGGCGATGCCGGTGAACGAGTTCATGGATCTGCTCGCCATCTAGGCGGAAGGAATTTCTGCGCGCGCAGAAATTCCTATAGTCGATATATTGGAGAAAAAATGAGACACACGGAACAACGCAAGCGCCTGCGCGCGGTATTCGCGGGAACGAAATGCATTTCGCCGGCGAGCGTCTACGACGGCCTGTCGGCGCGCGTGGCGGAGTCGGTCGGCTACGAGATCGGCATGCTGGCCGGGTCGGTGGCGTCGAACACGACGCTGGCGGCGCCGGACCTGATCGTGCTGACGCTGACCGAGTTCGCCGACCAGGTGCGGCGCATCATGCGCGCTTCCAATCTTTCTCTGATCGTCGATGCCGACCACGGCTACGGCAACGCGCTGAACGTGATGCGCACGGTGGAAGAGCTGGAGCACGCCGGCGTTTCCGGCATGAGCATCGAGGACACGGCGCTGCCGACGCGTTTCGGGCAGACCGAGGGCGTGGACGAGCTGATCTCGCTCGACGAGATGGTGGGCAAGCTCAAGGCCGCGGTCGCCGCGCGCCGCGATCCCTCGACCGTGATCCTCGGCCGCACCGCCGCGCTGAAAGTGGAGGGCACCGAGGGCACGGTGAAGCGGGCAAAGGCCTTCGCCGCCTGCGGCGTGGACGCGATTTTCGTCATCGGCGTGGAATCCGTGGACCAGGTGCGGGCGGTGCACGAGGCCGCGAAGCTGCCGGTGATGGTCGGTTCCGCCCCGGCCTCGATCAGGCGCGAGGACTTCGCCGCCGCCGGCGGGCGCGTCCTGCTGCAGGGCCACCAGCCGGTCGCCGCCGCGGTGAAGGCGGTTCGCGAGGTCTATGCGCACCTCTACAACGGCGGCGCGGCCGCGGACCTGAAAGACAAGATCGCCTCGCAGGGCGACATCGACAAGCTCGTCCGCGCGGCGGAATACAAGGCGTGGCAGAAGGACTATCTCGGCGTGAAATCGAAGGGTAAGGAGTGAGGGGTGAGGAGTAAGGGGAAGCCCGGACGTCCTTCGCTCACGAAGGATCCGTTGTTCCGCAAGGGCCTGGCGGTCCGCAAGGCGGTGGTCGGCGCCGATTACGTCGAGCGCCGGCTGGCGGCGGCCAGCGAAGAGGACTGGCTGTTCGAGGAAGCCGCCACCAAGTTCGCCTGGGGGCAGGTGTGGACCCGGCCGGGGCTGTCGCGCAAGACGCGCAGCCTGCTCAATATCGCCGCGCTGACCGCGATGAACATGCGGCATGAACTGAAACTCCATATCCGCGCCGGTTTGCGCAACGGGCTCACCCGCAAGGAGATCGCGGAGGCGCTGCTGCACTGCGCGGCCTACTGCGGCTTTCCCAAGGCGCTCGACGCCTTCCGCCTGGCGAAGGAAGTGTTCGAGGAAGTCGACGCCAAAGCACGCCGCAAGAGCCGCAGGAAATAGCCGCCAAGACGCCAAGGCGCCAAGAAATGCGAAACACGGTCAAGGCGGATTCTGGCTGGGCTCACGTTACCCGTATCTCGTCACCTGTTTAGTATGCTGAAGCCCCTCGAAGTGCTCCGCCTCTACCCGGAGCACGATTACACGCTGAAAGGCGCTTTCGAGTCCCGTCTGCGGAGCGATCCGCGGCGGCCGTTCATGCTGTTCGCCGGCAGGACCTGGAGCTGGGCGGAATTCGGCGTGGCGGCGGAGCGGGCGGCGTGCCTGTTCCTGGAGCGCGGAGTGAAGCAAGGCGACCGCGTGGCGGTGGTGTCGCGCAACCACGAGGGGCACGTCCTCGCGCTGTTCGGTCTCGCGCGCATCGGCGCGATCATGGTGCCGATCAATCCCGAGTATGGCGTGCAGGAGGCGAAGTACGTCCTGCACCATGCCGGGGTGTGCGGCGTCATCGCGAGCGGCGAAACGATGGAGACGGTGCGCAAGGCTTGCGAGGGTCTGGCACCGGCGCCGTGGTTCATGCCGCTCGAGCCCGGGGGGCAGGGCGCGCCGGGTTTTCCCGACGAAGTCGCGCGCGCGCCGCGGCGCGCGCTGCCGGACGACGTCACGGGCGATGCCGCCTGCCTCATCATCTATACCTCCGGCACCACGGGTTTTCCCAAGGGCGCGATGCACGGCCAGCGGAGCTTCGTGCTCGGCGGCGAGGCCTTCGTGCAGCGCGTTTACCTGCAGCCGGACGATCGCGTGATGATCGTCCTGCCGCTGTTCCACGTGAACGCGCTGTTCTATTCGGTGGCGGGCACCGTGGCGGCGGGCTGCTCGATGGCCGTCGTGCCGCGGTTTTCCGCTTCCGCCTTCTGGGACACGGCGGTCGAGACCGGCGCGACCGAGGTCAACATCATCGAGGCGATCGGCACCATTCTCAAGAACCGCCCGCGCGGCGAATTTCGCAAGGCGCACCGGATCCGCAGGCTCTACGGCGCGCGCCAGCCGGTGGTGGATACCTTTCACGACGAGTTCGGCATTCCGCATCTCGTCGGCGGCTTCGGCATGACCGAGATCCCGGGCGTCACCTGCACGCCGTTCGAAGGGCCGGGGAAGCCGGGCAGCATGGGCCCGGTCGGGCGCCACCCCGACCCCGCGCGGCCCTGGGCGGAATGCCGCGTGGTGGATGACGAGGGGCGCGATCTCCCGGCGAACGCCGTGGGCGAGTTCGTGGTGAAGACGCCGATCATCATGCAGGGCTACTTCCGCGACCCGGAGCAGACGAGGGCGGCGTTCCGGGACGGCTGGTTCCTGACCGGGGACCTCGTGCGCCGGGACGAAGAAGGCTGGTTTTACTTCGTCGGGCGCAAGAAGGACATCATCCGCCGCCGCGGCGAGAACATTTCCGGGGCCGAGCTCGATCGCGTGATCGGCGGGCACCCCGCCGTGCACGAGGCGGCGGCGATCGCCGTGCCGAGCGAGCTGGGCGAGGACGAGATCCTCGTCGCCGTGATACTGAAGCCGGGGCAAAGCTGCTCGGCGGAAGACATCGCCGCCTGGTCGCGCCTGCATCTCGCGCCGCAGAAAGTGCCGCGTTTCGTCGCGTTCGTCGACGACTTGCCGCACACGCCCACGCACAAGGTCCAGAAAGCCGCTTTGCGCGCCGACCCGGCGCTCAGGGCGCGCGCCGTCGATTTGCGATCGTAGGGGTGTCCGGCCGGTCGATGTCTCCGGGCCGCTTTCCGCGCGCTATGTAACGAAACTGCAATCTCTCCCGCGTAAGGTCGCGGTATCCAACCCACGACCCATCCACGACCGGGAGAGTTCGATGTTTCGTCCGTATGCACTGTCAGGCCTGCTGGCCGTAACGCTGCTCGCTGTACCTGTCGCCACGGCCTGGGGGCAGGCCAGGGGCTCGAACGGCGCCGCCGACTATCCCGGCAAGCCGGTTCGCATGATCGTCCCGCTTGCGCCGGGCGGCGGCAGCGACATCGTCGGCCGCATCGTCGCGCAGGGGCTGTCGCAGCAATGGGGCCAGTCCGTGGTGGTGGACAACCGGCCCGGCGCGGGCAGCACGATCGGCACGGCGATCGCGGCGCGCGCGAACCCCGATGGCTACTCGCTGCTGGTGACCAGCTCATCCCTGGTGATCGGCCCGGCCCTCTATCCGAATTTGTGGTACGACGTGATCAAGGATTTCGACGCGATCACGATGCTGGCGAGCCAGCCCAGCATCATCGCGGTCCACCCGGCGGTGAAGGCGAAAACGCTGAAGGAGCTCATTGCGCTGATGCAGGCCGAGCCGGGCAGGCTCGGTTTCGGCTCGGCGGGACAGGGCACCGCGAGCCACCTCGCCAACGAGCAGTTCCTGATGAGCGCCGGCGTGAAGGCGAACCACGTCCCCTACAAGAGCGCGGGCCTGGCGGCGACCGCGCTGCTCGGCGGAGAGATCCAGTTCATGGTGACCAACATGGCGACGGCGGTGCCGCTGGTCCGGTCGGGCAAGCTGCGCGGCCTCGCCGTCACCGGCGCGCGCCGCGCGCCGGCCGTGGCGGATCTCCCCACCGCGGCGGAGGCGGGGCTGCAGGGCTACGAGTACACCACCTGGTACGGCATGCTGGCGCCCGCCGGCACGCCGCGCGGGCTCGTGTCCCGCATACAGGGCGATACCGTGAAGCTGTTGCAATCCGCGCAGATCGCGGGACGATTCGCCGCGCAGGGCCTCGATCCGCAGCCGGGCACGCCGGACGAATTCGCGGCCTACGTCAAGTCCGAGCTGGCCAAGTGGAGCGGGGTGGTTCGCACGGCGGGACTCAAGGTCCAGTAACACCGCCTGCTAGAATGGCGCCTTACTTCGGGAGGCGGCCATTCAACGCAAAGACCTGGGCATCGCCGTCGTCGGCGCCGGGCGCATCGGCGGGTTACGCGCCCGTCTCGCTTCCGGGCACGCCGCCGTAAAATTTCTCGCGATCTCCGACCTGGAGCCGGTGCGGGCGCGTGACCTCGCGCAGCAGACCGGCGCGCAATTTCATACGGGCGACAACGCCGCGGCCATTTCCCGCCCCGAGGTCAATACCGTCATCGTGTCCTCCAGCGAGGGCGCGCACGTCGAGCCGATCCTGCAGGCGATCGAGCTCGGCAAGACGGTGCTGGTGGAAAAGCCCATCGCGCTCAACCTCGCCGATGCCGACCGCATCATCCGCGCCTCGGAAAAGGCGGGTGTCGGCGTGCACGTCGGCTACAGCCGCCGCTACAAGGAGCGCTATCTCATCGCCATGGAGCAGATCGAGCAGGGGCGTCTCGGGCGCATCGTCGGCGCCGCCGCGCGCGTCTTCAACCTGCGCTCGCAGGCGACGGCGATCCTGAAGCGCAACCCGGACGCTACCCCGGTGGTGGACGCGCTGACTTATTACGTCGACCTGCTGAACTGGTTCATCAAGAGCAAGGAGCAGGACGCACGGGTGAAGGAAGTCTTCGCGCGCGGACAGAAAGGCGTGCTCAGGGAATCCGGTTTCGACACCGAGGACGTCAGCTACGCGATCCTCACCTACGCCGACGGCACGGTGGCGAACCTCGGCATTGCCTACTCGCTGCCGGACGCTTACCCGTCGCGCGGCCACGCGGCGCGGGTGGAGGTACTCGGCACCGGCGGCGTGCTGATCCTCGACGACGACCATACCGACCAGATCATGTACAGCGAGAAGGGCGTCCCGCACGTCTACCTGCCCGACCAGCCGGTGAACATGGTGTTCCTGCAGAGCGGCACGCCCGGCGACTGGGCGCTGGGCGACTTCTGGGGGCCGGTCGCGGCCGAGACGCGCGCCTGGCTCGATCACCTCGCCGTCGGCAAGCCGTGCGCGCTCGCCACCGCGCGCGAAGCCCGCGCCACGCTTGAGGTTACGCTCGCCATCGAGCATTCGGCGGCGACGGGCAAGCCGGTCACGTTGCCGCTCGCGGGATAAGGCGTGATTTGTGACCCCCTCCTGCCCGAGGAGGGGGCGCACAGCGAAGCGGCGGGGGTGGTGGCTGCCATGATTGCGCCATGCTCGGTAAATGCGAGCGGCAGGTAGCGACGACCACCCCAATCCGGCCGACCACCTGGCAAACTTGAGGTCGCAATTTGCGACCTCAAGTTCGTAACCTCCTGCTTCGTAAACGCGGATGCGGCCCGCGAGGTTGACTCGTAAAGGCGGTATTTCACGCCGCACCATTCATCTTTCGTCTCTCGACAAATCGATTCTCGGTCGATTCTTCTGCCCAGACGGCGAATAGGGGCCCCAGGATCAAAATCCGTAACGCACCTCTTTTCCCGCATAAATTGACGCTCCTCCGGAGCGTTGGCTAGACTGCGGGCTCCATTCCGCAACCGGGACGATTCCACATGGCGGCCAAGCTCAAAATCAGGGACACGCGCGACAAGAAGAACCGCAGGCTGACGCGCAAGGACGTGCACAAGGCGGCGAAGCGCTACAAGAACTGGGGCCGCTGGGGCAAGGACGATCACATCGGCACGCTCAACTACACGACGGAGTCCGACATCGTCGCCGCGGCGCGGCTGGTGAGGAAGGGCAAGGTCATTTCGCTCGCGCTCAACTACGACGAGCGCGGCCCGCAGGGCGGCAAGACCAAGTATCCCGCGCTCGGTCGCTTCAACCCGATCCACGTGATGACGCGCACCGGCACCGACGCTTACTCGGGCGTGCTCGATCACCGCAAGATCCGCGGCACCGACGATCTCGTCATCATGGGCCTGCAGTCCGGCACGCAGTGGGACGGGCTCGGTCACATCCTCTACTACGATCACATGTGGAACGGCTACGATTGCCGCAACGTGACTTCCGCCGGCGCGCAGAAAGGCGGCATCGAGAAAACGCGAGAGAAGATGGTCGGCCGCGGCGTGCTGCTCGACGTGGCGAAGGCGCTCGGCAAGAAATGGTTGCCGGACGGCTTCGCCATCACCAACGAGCTCCTCGATTTCACGGAGAAGAAGCTGGGCGTGCGCGTGCGCCGCGGCGACTACCTGATGGTGCGTACCGGCCACATCGAGCGCTGCCTGTCCTCGAAAAGCTGGGACGGCTATCCGGGCGGCGACGCGCCGGGTTTCGCGTTCGAGACCGTGGAGTGGCTGCACAAGAAGGAGGTCGCGGGCGTCGCGACCGACACCTGGGGCGCGGAAGTGCGCCCGAACGAGACCGAGGACACCAACCAGCCGTGGCACTGGATCGCGATTCCGATCATGGGCCTCACGGTGGGCGAGATCTTCGACTTCGCCGCGCTGGCGAAGGACTGCGCCGAGGACAAGCGCTACGAATTCCTGTTCGTCGCGCCGGCGCTGCCGATCACCGGGGCGGTGGGATCGCCGGTCAATCCTCTCGCCATCAAGTAAAGTGAGGGGTGAGGAGTGAGGTGTAAGGAATGAAGACCAGAAAGAAGCGGGTTTCCCGCAAGGCGTCGCGCCCGGCGACCTACGACCTGCACAACCACGTCATTCCCGAGCCGGTGGTGCAGGCGATCCGCCGCAACCCCGACCGCTACGGCACGCGCATCGAGGAGAGGGGCGGCAAGCGCTATTTCGACAGCCACGGGCGCATGACCGAATTGCTGCCCGAGTTCTGCGACGCCGAGGCCAAGATCGCATGGATGGACCGCGTCGGCATGGACGTGTCGGTGATCTCGGTCGGGCCGCCGATCTATTTCTACTGGCTGGCGCCGGAGGCCGGCATCGAGATCATCCGGCTTGCGAACGACGGCATCGCGCAGATGGTGGACAGGCATCCCGACCGGCTGCGCGGCATGGCGCACCTGCCGATGCAGGACCCGGACGCGGCGGTGGCCGAGCTCGAGCGCGTCGCGAAGGAATACAGGTTCAAGGCGGTCGAGCTGGCGACCTCGATAGAGGGGCTGTCGCTCGCGGACATGAAATACCGCAAGGTGCTCAAGGCGATCGAGAAGCTCGGGCTGTTCGTCTTCACCCATCCCTACCAGTGCCTGGCGAACGGCGGGATGGACCCCTATTACCTGCGCAATTTCGTCGGCTTCCCGCTCGACACCACGATGATGATCGCGCATCTCATGTTCAGCGGCGCGCTCGACGATCTGAAGCGGCTGCGCTTCCTGGTATCCCACGGCGGCGGCTTCATGCCGTACCAGATCGGCCGTTTCATCCACGGCCACGACGCGCGCCCCGAGCCGAAGGTGAACAAGGCCAGCTCGCCGCGCGAACTGTTCAAGCGCTTCTACTTCGACTGTCTCACCCACGAGCCGCGCTCGACGCGCCATCTCATCAGCATGGCGGGCGCGAACCGCATCGTCATCGGCACCGACAACCCGTTCGACATGGCGCCGAAAGGCGACAAGCTGCAGGTGGGACAGGTGACGGCGATACCGGGATTGACGCGCGAGGAGCGGGAGTGGATCTGCAACAAGACCGCAAAATCACTTCTCGGAGAGAAGTGATCTGAAAAAAGAAAAGGTGTCAGAAAGTGTCAGGAACCCTTTGGTTTAAGGTTCCTGACACCGTTTCTTTCACCTTTTCTTTTTTCAACCCTCCCCCTTGTCAAGGGGGAGGGTCAGGGTGGGGGTTAGCGTACGTCGAAAATCTGTTTCAGCCGCGTCACCGCCGAGTGGGGGCTGGTGACGACCTTGCGGCCCGGCGACTTGGGGATGCCGGCCGCCGCGCGCGCCGCCGAGAACTGACCGAGTACCAGAGCGTCGCAGTGCCCCATCTCCGCCGCCGCCGCCGCGATGAGGCTGTCGTGCTCGGTCAGGTGGCCTTGCTGCAGCGCCACCAGGGCGGCCGGCACGGTGCGGGTCTTGAGCTTCAGCTGGATGCCGCGGCTCGATGCGAGTTCCTCGAATTCCTTCTTCAGCGAGGGGATGCTGGGTTCGAAAGTGGTGATCAGTGCGACATTGGAGCCGGCCGCCAGCGCTTCCTCCAGCATGGCTTCGTTGGGCTTCAGCACGGGAATCTTCACCGCGTCGCGCGCCGCCTCGATCGCGGTCCCGAACGCGGAGCAGGTGAAGAGGACCGCGTTCGCGCCGCAGCCCTCGTGGTAGCGCGCGAGCGTGACGAAACGGTCCTTCATCGCCTGCGTGATGCTGCCCGCCGCCTGCAGGTCGACCGGCAGCGAGTCGTCGAGCAGGTGGGTGATGCGGGCCTGCGGCCATTGCTCGCGAAACACCTGCGCCACCGGCTCGATGGCGATCGGCATGGCGTGGACGAGCGCGATGCGGGGTGCGGTCATAGGACGGCGATTGTAGTCCAAGTTCCGGGAAAATGCAGCAAAATCAAGCCATAGGCCCTGCTGGCCAGCCATCGCGTGTTTGTGGCACTCTAGCAGCCTGTCGCGGTTGGCGTGACCGACCGACCGGCCGTGCGTGTGGCCGGCTCGTCGATACGCGGGGGATACGGAGACGACAGGCCGAGTACGGGCCGCCGGCGCTGGCCGCAGTCACCAAGCCACGGCACGCCACCCGATGCCGGCATAGGAGGAGATATGAAACACCTGGTGAGCACCCTGTTCGTCCTGTTATCGATGAGTTTGGGCGCTACGGCAGCGGCACAAGCTTATCCGGCCAAGCCGGTGAGAATCCTGGTGGGGTTCGCGCCGGGCGGCGGCACGGACATCATGGCGCGCGCGGTCGGCGCGAAGATGACGGAGTCGGTGAAGCAGCAGTTCATCGTCGAAAACCGCCCCGGCGCCAATGCCAATCTTGCCGCCAAGCTGGCGGCCGAGGCGCCTGCCGACGGCTACACCATCCTGTTCATGTCGGTCGCCCACATCATGAGCAAGCCGGTGTACAAGAACCTCGGCTACGACATCGAGCGCGACCTCGCGCCGATCACGGTGGTGTCGGAAGTGTCGAACGTGTTTGCCGCCCACCCCTCGCTTCCCGCCAATTCAGTCAAGGCGCTCATCGCGCTGGCCCGGGCCAAGCCCGGCGAGCTGACCTACGCCACCTCGGGCGTCGGCAGTCCCGAGCATTTCGCCGGCGAGATGTTCAAGATGATGTCGAAGACCAACCTCCTGCCGGTGCCGTACAAGGGCGGCGGGCCGATCGCCATCGACCTCATGGCCGGCCACGTGATCACCAGCTTCAGCACCATGCCGCCGATCATTCCGCACATCCGGGCGGGGCGGGTGAAGGCGCTCGCCGTCACCCGGGACCGGCGCGTGGCGGTGCTGCCGGACGTGCCGACGATCGCCGAGACCGTGCCGGGATATTCGATGACCACCTGGTACGGGGCCGCCGCTCCGGTGAAAACGCCGCGCGAGATCGTCCTGCGGCTCAACCAGGAGATGCTGAAAGCGCTGGCGGCGCAGGACGTGAAGGAGCGTCTCGCTTCGCTCGGGGCGGACATCGTCGCCACCAGCCCGGAACAGACCGCGAAGATTTTCAGGGACGACATCGCGAAGTACACCAAGGTTGCGCAAGCGGCGAAGATACGGGCGGACTAGTTTCGCGAAGGTGAAGGCAAAAGGGAAAAAGGAAAAGGAACCAGATGACCATGTAGTGCGAACTTTAAGGAGGAGCGCATGAAATCGAATTCGAAAAAAACCACGGTGGGGGCGGGAAGCTGCTTTCCCCTTTTCCCTTTTCTCTTTTCACTGGGTTGTGCCGTCGTGGCGGGGCCGGCGACGGCGCAGCAGTACCCGACCAAGCCGATACGCATGGTCCTGCCGTTCCCGCCCGGCGGGCCGACCGACATCACGGGCCGGGCGATCGCCCAGAAGCTCTCCGAGCAGCTCGGCCAGCCGGTGGTGCCCGAGAACCGGCCAGGCGCCGCCGGCAACCTCGGCCTGGAAGTCGGGGCCAAAGCACCGGCGGACGGCTACGCCATCACGCTTACCGCGCCTCCGCTGGCGGTGAGCCCGGCCCTGTACAGGAAACTCAACTACGACGCGGTCAGGGATTTCGCACCGATTTCGCTCGTGGCCGTGATCCAGAACATCATGGTGGTGCACAACTCCGTGCCGGCGAAGAACGTCAAGGAATTCATCGCGCTGGCCCGCCGCTATCCCGGCAAGCTCAACTTCAGCTCGAGCGGGGCCGGCAGCACTAACCATCTCGCGAGCGAGCTGCTGAAGGGGCGCTTCAAGCTCGACATGGTGCACGTGCCGTTCAAGGGATCGGCCCCCGCGCTGGTGGCATTGATGAGCGGGGAGGTGGATTTCGGAACCATGGCGGTGCCGGGCGCGATCCCCATCGTGCGGGCGAAGAAGGTGCGCCCGCTGGCGGTGCTCTCCGAAAAGCGCGTGGCCGCCCTGCCGGACGTGCCCAACATGAAGGAATCGGGTGTTGACGATTTCGTGGTGCCGATCTGGTACGGATTGCTGGCGCCGTCGGGCACGCCGCGCGAGATCATCACCCGGCTTAATTCCGAGGTGCACAAAGCGCTGGCTGCGCCCGACCTGACGCAACGTCTCGCCAATTCCGGCGTCGAGCCGATGGTCAACTCGCCGGAGCAGTTCTCGGCCTTCATCAAGAGCGAGATCGCGCGTTACGCGCAGGTGGTCAGGGACGCCGGGCTGAAGCCGCAGTGACCCCCACCCATCCCTCCCCCTTGCCAAGGGGGAGGGCAAGGGGGGAAAAGGGCGATGTCGAGTGCGGTGCGCCGCGTCCCATCCCTCCCCCTTACCAAGGGGGAGGGCAAGGGAGGGGGTAGTGATGGGAGGATGACTCGATCCGGGGGATGAGAAACTCAAACGGGGAGGGAGCCATGAAGACTGTCAAGGCAGAAGGCAAAAGGCGGAAGGCAGAAGGGGTCTGGTTTAAATTCATTTTTAATTCGTTGGCCCTCGTTCTTTGCTGTGCGTTCGCGGCCAGTGCCGCATTGGCGCAGCAGTACCCGTCACGGCCGATACGGGGGATCGTGGTGTTCCCGCCGGGTGGGCCGACCGACGTGATCGCGCGCATCTTCTCGCAGAAGCTGTCGGAGGCGTGGGGACAGCAGGTGGTGGTGGACAATCGGGGCGGCGCCGGCGGCAACATCGGCATGGGAATCGCCGCGCAGGCGGCCGGCGACGGTTACACCCTGGTGTTCGTGAGCTCGAGCCTGATGGTCAACCCGGGCCTTTACAAGAAAGTCCCGTACGACGTGTACCGGAGCTTTCAGCCGATCTCCGTCCTGGCCGGCTCCACCCACGTGTTCTTCACGCACCCGAGCCTGCCGGTGAAGACGATCGCCGACCTGGTCGGCGCGGTGAAGAAGGACCCGAAAAAATACAGCATCGCGACGCCCGGGATCGGCACCGTTCCCCATCTCTCGGCGGCGCTGCTGGCGTACGACGCGAAGATCGACCTGACGAACATTCCCTATGCCGGGGGCGGGCCGTCCATAGCGGCGGTGCTCGGCAACCAGGTGCCGTTCGGGTGCCAGGCGATACCGCCGGTGACGTCGCACATCCTGGCGGGCCGGGTGCGGGCGCTCGCCGTGACCAGCGAGAAGCGCTCGCAGACCGTGCCCAACGTGCCGACCATGGCCGAGCTGGGCTTCAAGGGGCACGAGGCGGAAACCATAACCGGCCTGCTCGTGCCGGCCGGCACGCCGGCCGCGATCGTGAAGAAGCTGCACGGCGAGGTGGTCAGGATCATGGCGCTGCCGGACGTGAAGCAGCGCATGGCCGAGCTCGGCGCCGACATCAGCGCGAACTCGCCGCGGGAATTCGCCGCGCAGATCAAGCGCGAGGCGACGCGGTGGGCGAAGGTGGTCAAGGACGCCGGGATACCGGCGAACTAGCGTTCGCGAGATAACAGCGTGAGTCGTGAGTGGTGAGTAATGAGTAGACTACGACGATCTTTTCAAGCTTCCACTCACCACTCACAAATCACCAATCACGCCTTTTGCAAGTAATGTGCGAATCACTGATATCCGGGAAATAGCGGTACCGCTGAAATCCAGTTTACGTAACGCGGCGTTCGATTTCAGCGAGATGACCACCTCGGTGGTCGCGGTGATCACCGACGTGGTGCGGGAAGGCCGGCCGGTCGCGGGCTTCGCGTTCAATTCCACCGGGCGCTACGCCTGCGGCGCGCAGATGCGCGACCGCTTCATCCCGCGCATCCTGAAGGCCCCGCCCGAGTCGCTCGCCAGCGCGAAGGGCGACAACCTCGATCCCGAGAAAATCCTCGCCTGCATGATGAGCCGCGAGAAGCCGGGTGGGCACACGGAGCGTTCCGTCGCCATCGGCGCCATCGAAGTCGCGGTGTGGGACGCGGTGGCCAAGATCGCCGGCAAGCCGCTGCACCGCGTGCTCGCGGAGCGATACAACCACGGCAAGTCGCCGAAGCGGGTGCCGTGCTACGTCGGCGGCGGCTGGTACGAGCCGGGCAAGGGGCTGCCGGAGTTGCAGGACGAGATACGCGCCAAGCTCGACCAGGGCTACGGCGCGATGAAGATCAAGGTCGGCGGTGCCACCATACCCCAGGACGTGAAGCGCATCGAGGCGGCGCTGAAAGTGGTGACGTCGAGCGACCGGCTGGCGGTGGACGCCAATGCCGCGTTCGACCGGGGGCGGGCGCTGGCGTATGCGAAGGCGCTCGCGCCGTACGAGCTGCGCTGGTTCGAGGAGCCGTGCGACCCGCTCGATTACGCGTTGCTGGCGGACGTCGCACGCGACTACGGTGCTCCGCTCGCGACCGGCGAGAACCTGTTCTCGACCCAGGACGTGCACAACCTGGTGAGCTACGGCGGCCTGCGCGCCGACCGCGACATCCTGCAGATGGACGTGCCGCAGTCCTACGGCATCGTGCAGTTCTCGCGCACGCTGGCGATGCTCGAGCGGCGCGGCTGGAAGCGCAAGTCCGTTTTTCCCCACGGCGGCAACCAGATGACGCGGCACATCGTCGGCG
>CAYSRR010000053.1:13090-14436 GCA_964433375.1 uncultured Streptomycetaceae bacterium | reverse complement strand
CAACAAGATGGACCGCGAGGTGCGCGAGCCGCTCGACCTGGTGGACGAGATCGAGCGCACGCTCGAGATGCCGGTGGTGCCGTGCACCTGGCCGGTGGGCATGGGCAAGACCTTCAAGGGCGTGTTCGACCTGCGCAGCGGCAGCATGCGCGTGTTCCGCCCGGGCGAGGACCGCGTCGGCGGAGATGACGAGATCATCCAGGGCATCGACAACCCCGAGTGCGGCGAGCGCTTCGGCGACACCTTCGCGCACGCGCGGCAGGAGATGGGGCTGGTGCAGGGCGTCTCGCCCGCCTGGGACCGCGACGCCTTTCTCGCCGGGCGGCAGACGCCGCTGTTCTTCGGATCGGCCATCAACAATTTCGGCGTGAAGGAAGTGCTGGACGCCCTGGTGGAGTTCGCGCCGGCGCCGCGCGCGCGCAAGGCGATGCAGCGCGAGGTGAGTCCCACCGAGCCGAAGTTTTCCGGCGTCGTGTTCAAGATCCAGGCCAACATGGACCCGGGCCATCGCGACCGCGTCGCCTTCATCCGCGTGTGCTCGGGGCATTTCGAGCGCGGCATGAAGCTGAAGAACGGCCGCACCGGCAAGGATTTCCGTCCCAACAGCGTGGTGTCGTTCCTGTCGCAGCGCCGCGAGCAGGTGGACGACGCCTGGGCCGGCGACATCATCGGCATTCCCAACCACGGCGTGCTGCAGCTGGGCGACACGTTGACCGAGGGCGAGGACCTGCAGTACACCGGGCTGCCGTTCTTCGCGCCCGAGCTGTTCCAGACGGTGGAGATCGCCGACCCGCTGCGCAGCAAGCAACTGCGCACCGGGCTCGCCCAGTTGGGCGAGGAAGGCGCGATCCAGGTGTTCCGGCCGGTCGCGGGCGGCCTGCTGCTGCTGGGCGCGGTGGGGCAGCTGCAGTTCGAAGTGGTGGCACACCGTCTGAAGCATGAATACGGCTGCGAAGCTCGGCTCGCGCCGGCGCGCTACACCGGCGCGCGCTGGGTCACCTGTGACGACGAACGGGAACTGAAGCGCTTCATCGAGGCCAACGCCCACCGCGTCGCCTACGACGCGGTCGGCGCGCCGGCGTTCCTCGCCGCGCACGACGTCGAGATCAAGGTCGCGATGGAGCAGTGGCCGAAGATCCGCTTCCACGCCCTGCGCGAGCACGCCGGGCTGGTGTTCCACTCCGGCCTCGCCGAGGCCTGACGAGAAACGAGCAACGAGAAACGAGTCACTCTCGGCGGCGGCCGCTATTGCGAAGCTGTCGGCCGCAACCGCTGGAGCAAGGCCCTGATGCCCCGCCACAGCTTCGGCAGCAGCCAGATCAGCAGCAGCACGAACGCCGCCAGCA
>CAYSRR010000053.1:0-12990 GCA_964433375.1 uncultured Streptomycetaceae bacterium | reverse complement strand
CCCCGCCACAGCTTCGGCAGCAGCCAGATCAGCAGCAGCACGAACGCCGCCAGCAGGCCCAGGAAGACGAGGGGGTAGGCGACAGCCAGCCAGACCCCGGTGAGCACCATCGCGTCCTCGGTCAGCGAGGCGCCCCAGTTGGAGAAGGGCTCGGGCGACGTGTTGAGCAGCGCGCGGCCGCCGGACTTGGCGAAATGCGTGCCTGCCGCGAGCGTGCCGCCCAGCAGGCCCGCGGCGACGGTCAGCGCGGAAAGCGTGTCGCCGGTCGCGCCCGCAGCGAGCAGGGCGCCCGCCGGTATGCGGATGAAGGTGTGCAGGGCGTCCCAGGCGCTGTCGATGCCCGGGAACTTGTCCGCGAGAAATTCCACGACGAGCAGGAAGCCGGCGGTGCCGATCACCCACGGATGCTGCAGCACCTTGAGCGCGGCGGGCAGCTCGACGTAGCCCAGGTGGCCGGCCAGTCCCAGGGCGAACACCACGAAATAGAGCCGGATGCCGCTCGCCCACGCGAGGAGCGAGGCTATCGCGACGGTTTCCAGCACCTGCCATTCACCGGGTGTCATCGAGCGTAACTAGTGACATGAGCGCAACATGGGTAGTCCACATTCTATCGCCGTCGCAGGCTTGGACCGTAATCGCGGTGATAAGATTCGGACTTCCCCGCAATGAGGACGGTGCCGCGATGGCCAGCAAGGGACGCCAGCTCAAGGATCTGATCAACTCGCCGAGGATACTCGTCACGCCCGGCGTCTACGACGGCTACAGCGTGCGTCTCGTCGAGAAGATGGGCTTTCAGTCCGGCTCGATCACCGGCGCCGGCACGTCCGAGAGCCGGCTCGGCTGGGCCGACCGCGGCGTGATGGGGCTCGACGAGAACGTCGCCAACGCGCGGCGGCTCGCCGATTGCTCGGACCTGCTGCTGCGCGCGGACGCGGACACCGGCTACGGCAACGCGATGAGCGTCTACTTCGCGACGCGCGCGTTCGAGAAGGCGGGCGTGGCGGCGGTCATGTTCGAGGACCAGGTGTGGCCCAAGCGCTGCGGGCACATGGCCGGCAAGAGCGTGATCCCCGCGGAGGAGATGGTGCAGAAGGTGAAGGCGGCGTGCGATGCGCGCATCGACCCCGATTTCATCATCATCTCGCGCACCGACGCCGCCGGCACGCACGGCGTGGACGAGGCGATCCGCCGGCTCAATCTGTATGCCGAGGCCGGCGCCGACTGCATGTATGCCGATGCGCTGCTGTCGAAGGAAGACATCGCCAAGGTGGCGAAGAACGTGCCCAAGCCGCTCATCGTCAACATGGGCCTCGGCATGCGCACGCGCAAGACCACGCCGCTGATGACGCCGAAAGAGCTGCAGGACATCGGCGTGGCGGTGGTGAGCTATCCGCGGCTGCTCACGACGGCGGCGCTGAAGGGCATGATGAACGCCATGAAGGTGTTCAGGGAAGAGGTCATGGACCAGGAGAAGCTCGTCGCGCGCGACGACCTGCAGGTCTCGTTCGAGGAGCTGAACGAGCTCATGGGCATGAAAGAGCTCGACGAGATGGAGCGGAAATACGCCGGCGGCTGACGCCACCCGAGGGCGGAGTGTCGAGCATGGAGTGTCGAGTGAAAGATCGGAAGCCGGCCCCTCGACACC
Source organism: uncultured Streptomycetaceae bacterium (assembly GCA_964433375.1). GTDB lineage: Bacteria > Pseudomonadota > Gammaproteobacteria > Burkholderiales > SG8-41 > SG8-41. The sequence continues at coordinate 11,345 of CAYSRR010000053.1, read as the reverse complement.
CGACACCCGACCCCCGACACTTGCGACAAGGGAGCAGCACATGGGCATGACAATCGCAGAAAAGATTCTGGCGACTAAAAGCGGCCAGAAACGCGTGGGGCCGGGCGACCTCGTGACGGTCGAGGTCGACACCGTGGTGCTGATCGACAACAGCTTCACCGCGGGCCGCTGGCGCGAGATCAACAAGGTGCGCGACGCCGGCCGTATCGTCGTCGTGTTCGACCACCGCGTGCCGGCCTCGACGCAGGACAGCGCGGCCGCGCACCGCACCGGCCGCCGCTTCGTCGAGAAGTTCGGCATCAAGCGCTTCCACGACGTCGGCTACGACCAGGGTATCAGCCACCAGCTGGTGGCCGACTTCGGCTACGCGCTGCCCGGCACCGTGCTCGTGTGCAGCGATTCCCATACCTGCAGCGCGGGCGTGTTCAACTGCATCGCGCGCGGCGTGGGCGAGCCCGACGTCATCTACTCGGCGATCAAGGGCGAGACCTGGTTCCGCGTCGGTGAGACGATACGCTACGAACTGGCGGGCCGACTGTCGCCGGCCGTTACGACCAAGGACGCGTTCCTGCAGATCGCCGGCAGGCACGGCGACCACGCGACGCAGAACATCGAGTTCGGCGGCCCCGGCGTGGCCGGTCTGTCGATCTCCGCGCGCAAGACGCTGACGACGATGGGCGCCGAGCTGTCGGCGGAGTTCGCGACGTTCGAGGCGGATGAAGCCATGTTGCAGTGGATACGCGAGCGCCGCAACGACGCGGCAGCGCAGGCGATGCAGCCGGTCGTGCCGGACAAGGACGCGTGCTATGCCGCCGTGCGCAAGGTGGACCTGTCCGCGCTCGAGCCGCTGGTGGCGTATCCCGACACGGTCGTGGAGAACTCGAAGCCGGTCGGCGCCGCCGCGGGCACGCGCATCGACCAGGCTTTCATCGGCTCGTGCGCCAACGGCACGCTGGACGATCTCCGGCTGGCGGCGCAGATTCTTGCGGGCCGGCGCGTGGCGTCGACCGTGCGCCTGCTGATCACGCCGGGGTCGCAGGAGGTGTACCGCCAGGCGGCGAAGGAAGGAGTGCTCTCGACGCTGTCGGAGGCGGGCGCGGTCGTTACTCCCTCCACCTGCGGCGCCTGCGGGGGCGGCCACCTCGGGCTGCTGGGGCCGAACGAGACCTGTATCACCGCCAGCACGCGCAACTTCAAGGGCCGCATGGGCGACCCCAGCGCGAAGATCTACATGGGTTCGCCGGCGACGGTGGCGGCCTCGGCGATCAAGGGCACAATCGCCGACCCGCGGGAATTCTTGAATTAGCCGCAGAGGCGCAAAGGCGCCAAGCTTTTATAATGAACCGGCAAACGGCTGTTTTTTCGAACCCCTTCTTTGCGTCATTGCGTCTTTGCGGCTAATTTATGAAATTCAAAGCCAGAGTCTGGAAGTTCGGCGATAACATCAACACCGACCTCATCCTGCCCATCCAGGCGTTTTACCTGAAGCCGGAGGAGCAGCCGCGCTACGTGTTCCAGGCCAACCGCCCGGGCTGGGTGGACCAGGTCAAGCCGGGCGACATCCTTATCGGCGGCAGGAACTTCGGCATGGGCTCGAGCCGGCCGGCGGCGCGCTCGCTGAAGAACCTGGGGCTCGCGTGCCTCGTCGCGCCCTACATCAACGGGCTCTTTTTCCGGAATGCGGTCAACTTTGCCTTCCCGGCGATGGAATGTCCCGGCGTCGACGAGGCCTTCGAGGAAGGCGACGTCGCCGAGGTCGACTTCGAGGCCGCGACGGTGAAGAACGTCACGCGCAACCGGACATTGAACGGCCGCGCGATGCCGCCGCGACTGATGGAGCTGGTGAAGGCGGGCGGCATCTATCCGCTGCTCGAGAAGGAGGGGCTCATCGAGCCGAGAACAACATGAGCGCCGAACCTGTGAAAGTCCGTTACGTATACGATCTGGCCGCGCTCGACGCGCCGCCCGCGGGGCCGTGCAGCGCGCGCGTCGCGTTCCGGCAGCCAGCCGGCCCGGTCGTGTCGGGCAGCCGCGCGCGCGTGGCGATCGTGCGGCGGCTGCGCGGCAGCGGCCACGGGCTGCGGTTTTGCCCGGCGGAACAGTTCCATTACGTGAAGCAGGGCCGCCTGACCCTGGATATCGATGGCCAGCTGCTGAAGGCCGCCAGGGGGGACGTGATGCATATCCCGGCGGGCATGCCTCACGGCATCGCCGTGGGCCCGGAAGAGGACGCCGTGCTGATCGCGGTGACGGACACGCGCGACGAGGCTGCCGGTGCGCCGGAGTGGAAGCCGCTCGCGGTTTCCGCGGCGCCGCAGAGCCCGAACGTCACCGGCAGGCAGCCGCGCTACGTCTACGCGATCGACGAACTCGACGGCATGCCCGAGGGCCTGTCGAGCGCCGTCATCACGCCCAAGAACTTCGTGTCGAAGAAATCGAGCTCGTTCGGTGCGTCGCTGAAGGGCGAAATGCTGCAGGTGGGGCTCATCCGCAAGGCGCGCGGCTCGGGCGCCAAGCTGCACACGCATCCGAACGAGCAGTTCAACCTGGTGCTGGAAGGGCGGCTGGTCGGCGAGATCGGCGGCTACCCGATGGAAGTGCCGGCCGGCAGCCTCATCCACATGCCGGCCACGGTGGAGCACTGCACGCTCGCCAGCGCCGACGGCGACGTGACGTTCTTCGTGGTGAAGGACACCAGCCACGGCATGGCCGGGCCGCCGGTGGACGGCATCGAGGACGGCCCGCGCTTCCTGCCCGGCTTCGGTCCCAGATAACAAGGCGATCCCACGACCATGCCATTCCACCGTTTCGAGAAGCTGAAGTCGTACCACCTCAACCCGCACCTCTCGTCCACGCGCGGACCGATCATCGAGGGGCGGTACATGTATTTCCGCCGTGTCTCCAAGGTCGCGGGCAGCCGCTCCAAGCCGCATTACCACCCCAACGAGTTCATGGCGTTCTTCCTCGAGGGCAAGTCGCACGCCGTGCTCGGCCGCAAGCGTCGCGTCGCGGGGCCCGGCATGCTGGTGCACATCCCGTCCAACGCGCGCCACAGCTTCAAGGCCATCGACGACGTGAACTATCTCTACGTCAAGGACCGCACCTGGACGCTGATCGGCTCGGCGGCGGACGAGGCGCTGCCGGACCAGGCGATGTCGGCGACGCAGGTCGCGAAATCGCTGAGTGCCGGAAAGTATCCCGGCCGGCGCGGCACCGCCGCGCGGTCGCAGGCCATCGTCGACGGGCTGGGCGACTGCTTTTACCAGTGGATAGACAGACTCGACGCGCCGGCGGCGTCGGGGCATCACGAGCGCTGGCTGGAAGGCGACAATCTTGCTTTCGGCCTGGTCGAATCGCCGGCGGGACATTGCATCGAGGATAAAAGGACGCCGCACGAGATCTTCGCCTACGTCATCAGCGGCACGCTCGACGCGCGGGTCGGCAGGGAGAAGCGCCGCGCGCGCCCGGGCGACGTGATCCACGTGCCCAAGGGGGCCGCCCGCCGCTGGGTCGTCACCGGGAAGGCGCCGGCGCGCTACGCCGTCGTGCGCTCGACGCCGAAACTCGAAGCCACGGTCGAGAAGAACGGCGCGTCGGACAATTGGCGCGGCTAAGCGCCGGGGGCGCGACAGGTGACGGATGACAAGTGACAAGGGTAGCCGGCATTAGCCCCTTATCACTTATTACTTGATGTTCTGGGAGCAGCCGGTTTTCCGCGACGCATCGCGAATGGGGGGCAGGCCCCGACCAGCATGGCTGCGCCGCGCGGCGCCGCGCCGGCTTGCATGGCTGGCGTAGGCCTGCCGGATGATGTCTGCAACGGCGCGTGCCGCTGCTGAGCGGTATCCGCCCCGGCTCCAGAAGATTGCGCTCGAGCGCTCCAGTGTCGTTCCGGAAAGGCGCGCCGCGTGCAGGTCGGTCATGCCGCTCAGGGTGCGTTCCGCGCGCAGCGTAGCAAGCGCGCTGCACCGTACCGTGGCGAGGATCGCTTCGTTCGAGTTCATCTCGAGCATTACGCGCGGAGCGACGCGGTTCGACTCGAGACAACGGTCGATCAACTGGCGCGACGGAAACTCCCGTGACAGCAGGGCGAGCGGCATTCCGTGCAGCTCCTTCAACGTGACCTGCCGGCGGCCGAAGAACGAGTGGAGCCGCCCCACGACCAACACCAGCGGCTCGCTGAACAGGTGCTCGGCGACGATCCGGCGAGTGCTTGGTGGGGAATAACCGATCGCCACGTTCAACTCGCCGTTGATGAGCTGCCGCTCCATGTCCCGGCGAGAAAGCTGTCGCACCTCGACGCGCACTTCCGGATGCCGCGCGCTGAAGCGGGCGAGTATGTCGGGGAGCAGCGATCCGCTGTAGGAGCGGAAGACCCCGATCGTCAACTGGCCGTGCATCTGTCCGGCCATCTCGGCGACCACGGTGGATCCGGCATCCACCTCCTTTAACGCGCGCTCCGCGTAGCCGCGGAATACCTTGCCTTGCTCGTTCAACCGTACCGCGCTGCCGGCCCGGTCGAAGAGCGGTGTGCCCACCGTGCGTTCGAGTTGCCGGATCTGGTGCGAGAGCGTCGGTTGTGTGATGCGCAGCCACGCGGCCGCGCGCGTGAAGCTCGATTTCTCGGCAATCGCAAGGAAGTACCGCAGGTGGCGCAGCTCGATCATCGCTCCCCCTTTTTATGCGATAGATAATAACAATGCTGGTGATAAAGAAAAAGCATTTGATCTATGGGCGGATGCGTATTACTTTCGATTCGCCTTGCGCCGGACAGGTGTTTCGGGGCGTTCGGGCGCCTGAAGCGGGATTGACCGGCCGCGCGCCGCGCGCGATGGCCCCACGACGGGAGCGATGGAAACGGAGATGATGACATGTACGATCTCAATCTGACGACCGAGCAGATCGAAATCCGCGACACCGTGCGCGAGTTCGTGGAGGGCGAGATCAAGCCCGTGATGTTGCATCCCGACCAGCTGCAGGCGTCCGGGCGGGCCCTGCCGCTCGAACTGCTCGAAAAGGCTTCCCGGATCGGCCTGCGCACGCTCGCGCTGTCAGAGGAAGCGGGCGGCGCCGGCGCCGACACGCTGACCTCGTGTCTCGTCATGGAAGAACTGGGGGCTGGCGACGTGAACCTCGCCGCCGTGCTCGGGGAGACATCGCTGCTGGCCGGGCAGATCTTCGACCGCGCGATGACGCCCGAGCAGCGCGAGCGCTTTCTGCCCGGGTTAGTGTCAGACGACCGGTATCACCTTGCGCTCGCCGCGCTCGAGCCCGATCCGGATCTCGGCTGGAAGTACCATCGCGCTCTTGCCGCGGCGTCGAGGCCCGGCGTCACGGCGGCGCGGCAGGCAAACGGTGACTGGGTGATCAACGGCAGCGCGCCGTTCACGGCCAACGCGCTGGTGGCGAAGCTCATCATGGTCGAGGCGCGGGTCGAGCCGGCGCAGCCGGAACCGGGTGGAGTGATTACGCTCCTCGTTCCGCGCGAGACGCCAGGCCTGGAAGTGTGCGAGCCCGACCGGGGCAGCCCCCCGGGGGACGCCCTTCTCCTTTGGTACCACGGTTCGCGCGGGGACCTCGTGCTGAAGAACTGCCGCGTGCCGGCCAGTCACGTATTGCAGAAGACAGCCGGCGACTGGCTGGCGGCGGACCGTGCCGGGCGCGGCAGCCCGCAGGTCCAGGCGATGAACCTGGGCGTCGGCCGGGCCGCGTGCGAGGCGGCGATCGAGTACGCGAAGCTGCGCGTGCAGGGCGGGCGTCCGATCATCGAGCACCAGGCGATCGGCACGATCCTCGCCGACATCGCGGTCAAGCTCGAAGTGGCGCGCAGCATGATCTGGAAGGCCGCGTGGGCGGCGGACCATTCCGAGGCCTACGAAGGGCGCAGCCTGCCCGACCTGCCGCTGCAGACGGTCGCCAGGGTGTTCGTGTCCGAGGTGGTCCACGAAGCTGCCGAGGGCGCCGCCGAGTGCTTCGGCGCCATGGGCGTGATGCTGGACATGCCGTTGCCGAAGTACGTGCACGATGCGCTGGTGTTCATCCACTCGGGCAGCAGCAACAGCGTGGCGAAGTTCCGCATTGCCGAGGCGGTGGCCGGCTACCGGCGAGAAGCCCCGGCGACCATTAAGGCCGCAGCGTGACGCCGGCGGCGCTCGCAGGCGCGATCGATCACCGGAGGGTGCTGGCATGCTGAAGATCGGGATTCTGCTGGGTGACGATATCGGGCTCGAGGTGGTGCCCGAAGCGGTCAAGGCCATGAAAGTCGCGGCGGCGGCGACCGGGCTGGCGGTCGACTGGCAACCGCTGCCGATCGGCCGCAAGGCGCACGAGTCGCACGGGCACACGATGCCCGATTCCACGATCGAAGCGCTGCGCGAGGTCGATGGGTGGGTGATGGGTCCGATCGGGCACAGCGCCTACCCGCGCAACGACCCCACGTGGATCGCGCCCCCGTTGCGCAAGATGTTCGAACTCTACGCGAGCGTCAAGCCCGTCAAGTCGTACCCGAACCTGCCGTCGCTGCACGAGGACGTGGACATCGTATTCGTGCGCGAAACAACCGAAGGCATGGCGCGCAGCGGGACCGTCGTCGCCGGCACCGGCGAGTTCCGACCGAACGACGATATCTCGATCGGGATGCGCGTGATCACGCGCCGCGGATCCAGCCGCGTTGCGCGCACCGCGTTCGAGATCGCGCGCACGCGCTCCCGCCGGAAAGTGGCGACGGTGCACAAGGCGCCGACCTTCAAGCTGTGCTGCGGCATGTTCGCCGAAGAGTGCCACAAGGTCGCCGCCGCGTTTCCGGACGTGACGCTTGAGGACGTGCTGGTCGACGGCTTCGCGCTGAAGGTCGCGATGAAGCCGCAGCAGTACGACGTCGTCGTCACGACCAATCAGTTCGGCGACATTCTGACCGATCTCGGCGCGGCGCTGGTTGGCGGCCTGGGCCTGGCGCCGGGGCTATGCGCCGGCGAGCGGCAGGCGATGGCGCAGGCGACCCACGGCTCGGCGCCCGACATCGCGGGCAGGGGCATCGCCAACCCGTACGCGATGATCATGTCGGGCAAGATGCTGCTCGAGTGGCTGGGGCACCAGCGTGGCGTGCCGCAGGCGGTCGCGGCCGCCGCGCGGATCGACCGGGCGATGGACAAGGTCATCGCGGATGCAAAGGCGCTGACCCCGGACCTCGGCGGCGGGGCGAGCACGAGCGCGATGGGCGACGCGGTCGCCGCGGCGGTGTAGCCGCGCGCGACAACCGCCCAGACTGATTCTCCAGGAGACAGCATGAACGTTTCGTTGAACGAGGAGCAGCGCGCGTGGCAACTCAAGGCGCGGGAATTTGCGCGGGAAGAGGTCCGGCCGCGTTCCCTCGAGCGCGACCGCAAGGCCGATCCCCGGGAAACCTTCGACTGGGAGATCATCCGCAAAGGCTCGAAGCTCGGGTTCCGCACCGCCGCCGTGCCCCGGGAGTGGGGCGGCCATGGTATCGATTTCGTGACGCAGGCGCTGGTGATGACGGAGCTCTCGCGGGCCGACAGCGCGATCTCGAAGACCTTCAGCCAGTGCTGGAAATGGAGTCACCTTATCGCTTCGTTCTGCACGGCTGAACAGAAGGAGCGGTTCCTGAATCCGTTTCTCGAGGACGACACTTACCTGCTCGGGCACGCCGGCACCGAGCCCAATGCGGGCTCCGACCATCGCCTGCCACCGGAGGACGACCCGAAATCGGGCTGGAGGCTGAAGGCGGAGCGCAAGGGCGACGAATGGATCCTGAACGGCGAGAAATGCTTCATTGCCAACGGGGGTGTCGCGAAACTGTTCTTCGTGAGCACGCGCACCAACCCCAACGTCAGCATTCGCGAGGGCGGCACGGAATTCCTGGTGCCGATCGACACGCCGGGCCTGCGCATCGGCAAGACCTTCAACAAGAGCGGCTGGCGCTTCTATCAGAATTCGGAGCTGATTTTCGAGAACGCACGCGTGCCCCACGGCAACGTTGTGGGCGAAGTGAACGAAGGCTACAAGACGCGCGGCGGAGGTTTCGGCGACCTCGAACTGTCGGCCAACGCGCTGGGCGTGTGCGAGGACGCGATCGAGATGGCGACCCAGCACGCACGCACGCGGTGGCGCGAGTCGCGCTACTTCATCGACAACCAGGCAATCCAGCTCAAGCTCTCGGAGATGCACATGCTGACCGAAGCGCTGCGCTCGTTCGTGATGCGGGTTGCGGCGGAGAGCGATGCGGGCGGCCGGCACCATTCCGCGACCGGCGTGCTGCTCATGAACTTCGCGACCGACGTGATCCAGCGGGTCACCCGACTCAATATGGATATTCACGGAGGCGCGGGGGCGACGACCATGCCCTCGCGAGTCGACAAGCTCGTGCGCGACGCAGTCATCTGGACGCACCTGGCAGGCGACTCGGTGCAGCGGATGAAGGCGGTCAGGCGCATGAAGCTCGACTGACTGCGGCGCGCGGACCCCGAACGGGGGCCGAGGCCGACCGCGGCGCGGCAGAACACTTACGAAGAGGAGAGGAAAATATGAGAAATATCTACAGCCGCATCCCGTTCCGGACAGCGCTCGCCGTTGCGGCGTGCGCCGCCACCTTGACCCACGCACAGCCGCAGCCGGGAGAATTCCCGGCCGGCTACCCGGCGCGACCGCTGCGCCTGCTCGTGGGCAACGCGCCGGGGGGAGGCATCGACATTACCGCGCGCGCGGTCGCGCAGAAGCTTTCGGACCGGTTCGGGCACTCGGTCATCGTCGACAATCGACCAGGCGCGAGCGGTGTCATCGCGATGGACCTCACCGCGCACGCGACGCCGGACGGGTACACGATGCTCGTGACGTCCGGGAGCCTCATCGCAAGCGCCATGGTGCGCAAGCGCGTCTCGTTCGACGTACGCAAGGCCTACGCGTCCGTGACGCAGCTCACCTCGCTCTACTACCTGCTGCTCGTCAATGCCTCGCTGCCCGTGAAGTCGGTGAAGGATCTGATCGCCTACGGCAAGAACAGGCCGGTGGCGCTCAACTACGGGTCGTCGGGAGTGGGCGGGGCCGGGCACCTGGCGGGTGCGTTGCTCAGCCATTTGTCCGGCGTGCCGATGACCCACGTACCCTACAAGGGCGGCGGCCTGGTGCTGGCGGATTTGGTCGGCGGACAGATTCAGCTGGGTTTTACGAGCACGATCTCCGGCATGCCGCACGTGAGAGGCGGAAAACTCAGGGCGCTCGCGGTGACCAACCCGCAGCGCGCGAAAGCCTTCCCCGAACTGCCCACCCTCGCCGAGGCGGGGGTGCCGGGTTTCGAGCTGATCAACTGGTACGGTCTATTCGCCCCGGCAGGAACGCCTCCGGGCATCGTTTCCGGTTTGCACCGTTTTATTATTCAGGATTTGAACAGCCGGGAAACCCAGGCGATGTTCGCCAAGGACGGAGCCGAAGCGACGCCGTCGGCCTCGCCGGCTGCATTTCATGCCCTGCTCGTGAAGGAAGTGGATATCTGGCAAAAGTTCGTGAAGATGCCAGGCTTCTCCGAGGGGTTGAAGTAACCGCGGCTGCGCGCACGACCGGCTGGCCGGATGGGAAAACCATCCGCAGCGGCGTTAACGGCAACTGATGCGGCCGAGATGGCGTACCGGACACGAGAAAGGCGGCACGACGACGGCGGTCCGGGATCATGCCGAGGCCGCGGACCCATGGGGCAAAGGCAATACGCTTGCCGGAGCGGTGCCCCGTGTCTTAACATGCCGCCTTTCCACAACCGGACGAGGTCGAGGAATTAATGACTACGCTGACCCTGAAGCAGGCCAACACCATCGTCGAGAAGGCGCTCGTCAAGGCGCGCGAGATGAAGATCAAGCCGCTCGGCGTTATCGTGCTCGACGATGCCGGCAACCTCGTGTCGGCGCAGCGCGAGGACGGCGCGAGCATGTTCCGCCTCGATGTCGCCAGGGGCAAGGCATGGGCCGCGGTGGCGATGGGCGCGTCCAGTCGCGCGCTCGGCAAGCGTGCCAAGGACAACCCCAATTTCTACCTTTCACTGGCAACGACGGCGGGCGGCAAATTCCTGCCGCAGACCGGCGCCGCGCTGATCAAGGACAAGGACGGCACGATCATCGGCTCGGCCGGCGCCAGCGGCGGCACCGGGGACGAGGACGAGGCCTGCTGCATCGCCGGTATCGAGGCCGCTGGGTTGACGGCGGATGCTTCCGCCTAGGAGGGATGAGGGATGAATAGCTGCGCCCGGCGCAGCATATGAAAAAGGGCGGCAGTGCCGCCCTTTTTTATTGTCGACTCACGACTCACCAACCCCCACCCTATCCCTCCCCCTTGGGAAGGGGGAGGGTTGGGAGGGGGTCATGAATCACGCCGTCATCACTTGGCGGGAATGACGCCGAGGTCCCCCAGTATCCGCGCGACCGCTTCGTGCTCCCGGTCGAGATGCTTGACGGTCTCGGCGTGATTCAACAGGTCCTCGGTCCAGGCGTTGCGCTCGAGGTCCCGCTTCCAGTCGTCCTCCTTGATCGTTCTCGCGAAAGCCTGGTCCCAGAACGCTATCTGCGCGGGCGTGAGGCCCTTCGGCGCGATGAAGCCGCGCCAGCTCGAGAAGACGGCGTCTATCCCCTGCTCCTTGAGCGTCGGCACGACGGAGAGCGGACCCTGCAGGCGCTGCGGCGCGCTGATGGCGATCACGCGCGCCTTGCCGCCCTGCAGTTGCGTGACCGCGTGGGACGGGGCCCCGACCAGGACGTCGATGTGGCCGCCGAGCATCGCGATCAGGCCCGCGCCGCCGGATTTCTGGATCACCACCTTCGCCTTCCTGGGATCCACGCCGGCCGCCTGCATGATCATGCCGACGATGATGTGGTTGTGATTGCCGGGCGACGAGGCGAACGCGAAGCTCACCGAGGTGGGGTCCTTCGCCAGTTGCGCGAGCAGCGCCTTGCCCGAGCCGAGCGCGGACTCGGCGTTCACCATCAGCACCGGGTACTCGCGCAGCAGGATCGAGAGCGGCGTGAAGTCGCGGTAGCTCAATTTGCCCACGCCCAGGATCTGGTTGGTCAGCATCGTCGAGGAGAAGGTGGCGATGTAATGCGGATCCGCCGCCTGTTGCGAGACGTAGGTCCACGCGACGGTGCCTCCGCCGCCCGGCCGGTTGACGACGGACAAGCTCGGGAAGGCGGGGTTCGCCTGCAGCAGCTTCTGCGTCACGCGCGCGCTGCGGTCGGAGGCGCCGCCCGCCCCCGACGAGACTACGATTTCGACGTTCTTCGACGGCTTCCATTCCTGCGCGTGGGCCGCGCCGGCGGCGAGGCAGCCGGCCGCCATCGCGCAGATGA
>CAYSRR010000052.1:0-14485 GCA_964433375.1 uncultured Streptomycetaceae bacterium | reverse complement strand
CTGCAAGGCTGTCTTTGGCCCACAGAGTGCCTGGCGCGTACTGCCCAAACGCGATGCCTAACCGGACACGCCGAGGCAAGGCACCCTGACCCACAGAAAGCTCCTTGGAGAACGTATTATGAAAGACGTTAGCTTGTTGGCTCTAGGTATGGTCACCGTGGCATTAGCGGCATGTCATGGATTTCAAAATCTCACGGCGACCGAGATCCGCGATCAGTAGTACTTCTATAAGCGAGTTGATATTCCGAAGACCATTGCTGAGATAAACAGCGCTTTATACTCTTATTCGACAACATGTCGGCAGCTCGGAACGCTCTTGATCGACCCACAGAGAAAACGCGACGCGCAAATGTCGCTCGGCGCACCTGGGTTGACGAAAGAAAGTGTCATTATTGTGATTACGTTCCAAGAGGACGCGGCGGGGATGAAAACCACAGCCGAGGCCTACAGCTACTACCAGACTTGGCATCGGCACATCGACGAAATATTCTCGGCGATAAGTGAACCAATGAAATGCGTGTAATCTGGCTGCGACCCAACAACGTACTTCACTCGGGCGTGCTCGCGCTGCGCGCTTCGTGCGCCTGTGAACGCGGGCGTTGAAGCTGTAGAAAAAGCCCTTTTCGAGCGATTCCCGAAAAAATGCATGCTGTATATTCAATGGGTTGCGGAAGCGAAAATTTTCCCGAGGGACTTTTCCTACAGCCTCGTTAGAGCGCAATAAGTACGCCGTGCCATACCTTACAAACATCGGAATCCAGCGCCAAAATCTCAGCGGCGTCGGGGCGCGTGGCTATCACGTGTACCGCCGTAGGCTTACCGTGTTCACTCGGTGGGGTCGAGTCCTTGTTGTTCAAGGCCAAGTTCCAAAGTTCAAGTGGGCTGGGACGCCCAAGCTAAACAGTCAGAAATGCTCTTCGCTCAAAGAGGCATTAAAGCTGCTGCGATCAATCCAAGTTCGGAAGCAAGGTCGTGGCTATAGGCCATTGCCGAAAGGTCGGCGCATTCAATGAACCGTTTGCGCTCTAACTCGCATCTCGAAAGGGTTCCTGACACCTTTTTCTGTCCGGTAACTGATTGATTCATAATATATTCCATTCAGAAAAAGGGTTCCTGACACCCTTTTTTGGCCTCGATTCGGACTATTGAATCTATCGGCGTTTATCGGCGTTCATCGGCGGTTTCATTTTTGTTTTTCTCCGCGCCTCTGCGTCTTTGCGGCTGATTTCTAGCGTCTGACGCCGGGCGTCTCTATCGGCAAACCATTCCCGCGCACCGCCAGGTACAGTTCGAGGTCGAGCAGTTCCTGCGCGCCGTATTCCGGCATTTCCGCGCGCAGGCCGAAGTAGCAGGACCTGATCCGCCGCGCGAGCGAGCCGACCGACTGCCACCCCAACCGGTAAGCCGGGTAGGCGTTGCCGTGGCCTTGGCTGATGGTCTCGCCCAGCAGTTGTTTTCCCCAGTTGCGGTCGTGGCAGTGCGTGCAGGCGAGATTCATCTGGCCGATGCGGCCCGTGTAGAGATCGCGGCCGCGCTCGAAATGTTTCCGGCTCTGCGGCTCGACGGTGACGGCGACCGGCATGCCGCGCGACTGGTGCGCGACGTACGCAGTTAGCGCGAGCAGGTCGTCGGACTCTTCCTTGAAAACCTCCGCCTTCTGGTTGCGGTCGCGGCAGATATTGACGCGCCCCGCGAGATTGACGAGCCGCCCGGCGCCGGCGTCCACCCGCGGGTAGCGCGCCGCGATGCCCTTCATGCTCTTCGCCGCGTCGCCGTGACAGGCCGCGCAGGCCTGTCCGCCCGCGCCCGCCGGCTCGCGCCACAGCTTCTCGCCGCGCGCGACCCACAGCATGCCGGGGTTGGCGAAGTCATCGGCCTGCAGCTTGCGCACGTCGTCGCTCGAGAACTCGACGCCGGATTTCAGCGGTACCGGTTTCTGCGGCTCCGCGCCATGGCAAACCGCAACGAGCGGGAACATCGCCAGCAAACAGCCCAGGCCCCTGCCGAGAAAACCGGAAGAGGGAGCAGGCACGCCCATCAGCGCAGCGTGAGCAGGTATGCCACGACGTCCTCGACCTGTTGCGCGGTCAGCACCGGCTTGCCGCGCAGCTCACGCGCCACCCGGTTGAGGCCGTCGACACGGTAATAGGCCGGCATGAGGGTGTCCGGGTTCAGCCGCAGAGAGTCGACGATGCGCAACCGCAACTGCCCCTCGGTCAGGCGCGCCCCGACCCCGGCAAGCGCCGGCCCGATGTTGCCCATGGCGTGCACGCCGCTGTCGGGCACGGCATGGCACAGCAGGCAATTCGATTCGCGGCTTGCGACCACCCGCTTGCCGCGCTCGACATCACCCGGCGCCGAAGCAAGCGGCTCTCGAATGGAGCCCTCCTGCACGTGATAGGGTGCCAGCGCATCCGGTGTCGCGACGGCACAACCCGTTACCAGGAGTACCGGCGCCAACCAGCCACGCATTCCCGGCTGGCGCTTCTCAGGAGTGCGTGGGACCGTGGTTCTCGAGCAGCATGGCATCCGCGTTCAGACCACCGTGATCGCGGCGGACGCGGTCACGACCAGCCCCTTGTCTCCGGTCCAGCGGAACGCGATCGTTCCGCTCTCGTTCGCCAGCGCCGTGAACGTGAACAGGGGATTGGCGGCGATCGCGGGGTGGAACTCGGCACGCATGATTTCCGCGCCGTTGTAGGTGCACACGAACTGGCGAATGATGTCGCGCGGGATCAGCTCGCCCAGTTGCGTGCGCCGGAACCCGGTCTCCATCGCGTGCCGCACCAGGGCCTTGATCTCGATCACGTCGCCGCGCTTCGCGGTCGCGGGCACGTTGACGACGGCGTCCGCCATCTAGATCAACCCCTCTTCCAGGCACGCCGACAGCGTGACGACGACGTTGACGCTGGCCGACCAGAACGAGCCGTCCGACATCAGGGCGACCGCCGTCACCGTCTGCGTGTCGGCGATGCGCACGCGCGTCGCCAGCGTCGCGCGCCCGGAGCGGGGGCCGAAATAGGCGCTCACCACGTTGGGCAGCGGGTTCTTTTCGGTGAAGACGTGGATCGCCTTGACGTGGTCGGCCGGCGTCATCGGGCTTTCGACCGCGACGGCCAGGGCGACCGAATTGCCGTTGTCGATGAGCGGCGGCAGGCTGAGCCTGACCTTGCCCGCGCGAACCGGCGCCCCGCCGGTCACCTTGCGGATCGCGTCCCGCATCGCCTCGGGCGTCGCTTGCGCCGGCCGCGGCACGGCCGCCAGGCCGATGCCGCCGGCGACCGCGCCGGCGGCGATGAGGAAATGGCGGCGCGTGCAGTCCGGCACCATTCCCCGTCCGTTCTCCTAGACCAGCTCGATGCCGTGGTTCTTCAGCGGCACCGAGCGGATGCGCCGGCCGGTCGCGCGGAAGTACGCGTTCAGCACCGCCGGCGCCGCCACGCAGATGGTCGGCTCGCCGATGCCGCCCCACACGGCCCCGCCGGGCTGCAGGATGACGGTTTCGACCTTCGGCATCTGCGCGATGCGCATCGAGTTGTAGCCGTGGAAGTTTTCCTGCTCGATGCGGCCGCCCTTCACGGTGCATTCCTGCATGAACAGCGCCGACAGGCCGTAGACGAACGAGCCCGCCACCTGGCGCTCGATCTGCGCCGGGTTGACGGCGTAGCCGCAGTCGGTGGCTGCGACGATGCGGTGCACCTTCACCTTGTTGCCGCCCTGCACCGAGATCTCGCACGCCGCCGCGACGTAGCTGTCGAACGCCTTCATCTGCGCGACACCGCGGTGCTGGCCGCGCGGCGCCGGCTTGTCCCAGCCGATGCGCTCGGCCACCGCGTTCAGCGCCGCCAGGTTGCGCGGGTGCTTCGCCATGAACTTGCGCCGGAACGCCACCGGGTCCTCGCCGGCCGCGTGCGCGAGCTCGTCCATGAAGCACTCCATGAAGATCGCGTTCTGGTTGATGTTGACGCCGCGCCAGAAGCCCGGCGGCACGTGCGTGTTGCGCATCGCATGGTCGATCAGCAGGTTCGGGAAGGTATAACCAATGGCGTGCTCGCCGGCGTCGGCCACGCCCTGGAACGCGAGCGGGTCGCGCCCTTTCTGCTTCTCCACGATCGCGGGGCGCACCGCCGCGAGGATCGACTGGCCCGAGAGACGCATGTGCAGCCCGGTCAGGTTATTTTTCGCGTCGAAGCCGCCGGTCAACTTGCACTGCATGACCGGGTGGAAGCGGCCCTGGCGCATGTCCTCCTCGCGCGACCACAGGAGCTTCACCGGCATGCCGGGCATTTCCTTCGCGATGCGCACCGCCTGGGTGACGTAATCCTGGAAAGCGCCGCGCCGGCCGAAGCCGCCGCCCAGGTTGATCTTGTAGACCTCGCACTTGTCGGCGGGCAGGCCGGAAGCCGCCAGCACGGCCGCGAACGAGGCCTCGCCGTCCTGCGTCGGCACCCACACCTCGCACTTGTCCGCCGTGTAGCGCGCGGTCGCGTTCATCGGCTCCATGCAGACGTGGTTCTGGTACGGGTAGGAATAGACCGCCTCGATCTTCTTCGCCGCGCCGGCCAGCGCCGCTTTCGCGTCTCCGGCCTGGTTACCCACGAAAGCCTGCTGCGCATCGAGACCCGCCTTCAGGATCCCGGCGATCGAGGCGCTCGACACCTTGGCGTTCGGGCCCTCGTCGAACACGATCGGCAGCGCATCGAGCGCCGTCTTGGCCTGCCACCAGGTGTCGGCCACCACCGCGACGGCGGAGTCGCCGACCTGCAACACCTTCTTCACGCCCTTCATGCCGCTCACCTTGGCGGCGTCGAAGCTCTTCACCTTGCCGCCGAACACCGGGCATTCCTTGATCGCGGCGTTCAGCATCCCGGGGAGCTTCAGGTCGAAGCCGTAGACCTGCTTGCCGGTGACCTTGTCCAGGGTATCGAGCCGCTTCATCGGCTTGCCGGCGATCTTCCAGTTCTTCGGGTCCTTCAGCTGGATCGCCTGGGGATCCGGTGCGGGCACCTTCGCCGCCGCCCCGGCCACGCGCCCATAGCTCACGGTACGCCCGGTGGGCCGGTGCGTGACGAGGCTGTTGGCCGCGCTGCACTCGGCGGCCGGCACTTTCCACTGGTCGGCCGCGGCCTGCACCAGCATCATGCGTGCCGCCGCGCCGCCCCGGCGCACGTAATCGTGCGAGGTGCGGATGCCGCGGCTGCCGCCGGTGGAGAAATCCCGCCACACGCGCTTGCGCGCGAGGTTCTGCCCAGGCGTCGGGTACTCGGTCGTCACCTTCGACCAGTCGCACTCGAGCTCCTCGGCGACGAGCTGCGCGAGGCCGGTGATCGTGCCCTGCCCCATCTCGGAGCGGGCGACGCGCACGACGACCGTGTCGTCGGGCCGGATCACGACCCAGGCGTTGATCTCGGGAGTGCCGTCCTGCGCGAGCACGAGCTCGGGCCCGAACGGCAGGCGCAGGCCCAGCGCGAGGCCGCCGCCGACGGCGGCGGTGCTGGCAAGGAAGGTGCGACGCGTGATTTTCGGCATGGCGGTCATGGTGTTCTCCCTATGCCTTGGCCGCGGCGTGGATCGCTTCGCGCACCTGCTGAAAGGTGCCGCAGCGGCAGATATTGGTGATGGTGGCGTCGATGTCGGCGTCGGTCGGCCGCGGCTTGTCGTTGAGCAGCGCCACGACCGCCATGATCATCCCGGCCTGGCAGTAGCCGCATTGCGGCACCTCGTGATCGAGCCACGCCTTCTGCACCTTGTGCAGGACGTTGCCCCTGGCAAGGCCCTCGATCGTGGTAATCCGCTTGCCCGCGGCCGCGGACACGGGCATCGCGCAGGCGCGCACCGCGGCGCCGTCGAGGTGCACCGTACAGGAGCCGCACTGGGCGACGCCGCAGCCGTATTTCGTCCCGGTCAGCCCAACCTGCTCGCGTATCGCCCACAAAAGCGGCGTGCCGGGCTCGACGTCCACCTCGTAGGACCTGCCGTTCACGTTGAGTTGCATGGCTCTCCTCCTGCCGTTGAACGCGGAAACGCGCGCGCCATCCAACGCGGACACGCCGCGCGCACTTGCTCCCTTCCCCTCGAGATTTTATTGCCGGCGGCGCAATGGCCGCGGCTATTGTGGAAACGCCGGTGCGGGGAAGGTTATTCCCGCCCCCTCACGCGGTCAAGAAAAGCCGATGCCCTGCGCGAAAGCCCGTCAAATGAGCCACTTGGACATCACGCCTTGCGGGGCGGAACGCGCCACAGGTACACGTTGGTCCCGGACACCTCCATGGTGCGCTCGGGCTTCCAGTCGCCCATGCTGAAGGCGTGCGACACGATGCGCGTGCCGGGATTCAGTTCCTTCAGCAGCTTGGGACGCAGCTTGAGGTTGAGATCGGTGAGCAGGTAGAGGGTCACCACCGTCGCCTCGCTGATATTGGCCTGGAACAGGTCGCCGCGGACGATCTTCACCCGGTCGGCGACGCCGGCCTTGCGCACGTTGTCCGTCGCCTCGATCACCCGCTCCGGGTCGATATCGATGCCGACGCCGCGCGCGCCGTATTTCTGCGCGGCGGTGATCACGATGCGGCCATCGCCGCAGCCCAGGTCGTACACCGTGTCGTTCTTCGTCACCCCGGCGAGCTTCAGCATCGCGTTCACGGTCTCGTTCGGGGTGGGAACGAAGATCACGTCGGGCCCGCGCAGGGCCGCGTCCTGCTCCTGGGCGCCGGCCCAGCCATACACGGTCAGGGCGCCGACGCCGGCGAGGAATTGTCGTCTTTGCACAAATGTTCTCCGGTCGGTTGCGGATGGGGTGCGGGTTATTCTACCCGACGGGTGTCGAGTGTCGAGTGTCGGGTGACGAGGGTCGAGGGTCGGGGGCCGGGTGTCGAGGGGTAAAGACCCGCTTACACACTTTATTCACTCGACACTCGACACTCGACACCCGACACTCGACACTCGACCCTCGTCACCCGACCCTCGACACTCCTCCCTCCCTCAGGGCACGCGGGCATACCGCATCCGCCCCAGTATCGTCGCCGTGCGCTCCTGGAGGTACACGGTGTCCATGCCCGGGGGGTAGCTGCGCGGGCTGGGCAGCATGACCGCGAGCCGGGCCGCCTGCGCCGGCGTCAGCGCGGCCGCCGACACGCCGAAGCGGTAGCGGGCGGCGGCCTCCGCGCCGTAGACCCCGTCGCCCCACTCGACGACGTTGAGATAGATTTCCAGGATGCGCCGCTTCGTCAGCACGACCTCGAGCATCGCCGTGATCACCGCCTCCTGTGCCTTGCGCCACCAGGTGCGCCCCGCCGGCAGGAACAGGTTCTTCGCGAGCTGCTGGGAGATGGTCGAGGCGCCCAGCACGACCTCCCCTTCCTTCACGTTTCTCTCGTAGGCCTTGCGCATCGCATCCCAGTCGAAACCGGCATGGTCCATGAATTTGTCGTCCTCGGCGGCGACGACCGCGCGCTTGAGATGGACCGAGATGCGGTTATACGGAACCCAGCGGTGGGCGAGCTTCGCGTCGGGCTCGTCCGCGCGGATGATCTCCAGCCGCGCCCGCATGAACGCCGTGCTCTCCGGGTTGTGGTCCGCCCAGTACCAGATGTGAGCGAGGAACCAGAACTGCACGGCGACGAGGACGATCAGCGCGAGCAGGAGGGCGTACCAGGTCCAGCGGAGAAGGCGGCGCATGGTGCCGCCTCAAAGGATGAAGGATGAGGGATGAAGGATGACCTGGACTGCGGCGTTCGCCGCGTTCATGGTGTTTCCTTCCGCCTTCATCCTTCCGCCTTCATCCTTAGCGCCCGTATGACGGGCGCCGTCGCCGGCCGCACGCCGCGCCAGATGGCGAACGATTCCGCCGCCTGCTCGACCAGCATGCCCAGTCCGTCCACGGCGCGGGCGCCGTTCTCGGTCGCGAAGCGCATGAACAGCGTCTGCCTGCCGTAGACCATTTCGTAGGCCAGCGCACCCGGCGCGAAAATATCTCGCGGCAGCGGCGGCATCCCGTCGGCAAGACCCGCGGAGGTGGCGTTGATGACGATGTCGAAGCGCGAGCCCGCCAGCGCCGCATAGGTCAGCGCGGTGACGCCCTGGGCCGCGAGCTTCTGCAGCGCTTCGAAATGCCCGACGAGGGCGACCGCTTTCTCCAGCGTGCGGTTGGCGACGACCACCTGCTGCGGCAGTTCGCGCAGCAAGGGTTCCATCACGCCGTACACCGCGCCGCCGGCGCCCATCAGCAGTACCCGCCGGCCGCGGATAACGCAGCCGAGGTTGTCTTTCAGGTCGCGCGTGAGCCCGGCGCCGTCGGTGTTGTGGCCGGCGATGCGCCCGTCCTCGAACTGGAGGGTGTTGACGGCGCCGGCCGCGCGCGCTTCGGCGCTATGGGTATCGGCCAGCCGCCAGGCTTCCTGCTTGAACGGCAGCGTGACATTCAGTCCCTTGCCGCCGCCGTCGCGAAACGCCAGCGCCGCCGCGCGGAAGCCGTCGAGCGGCGCGAGGATCCGGCCGTAGTCGAGATCCTGGCCGGCCGCGCGCGCGAACGCCGCGTGGATGGCCGGCGACAGGCTGTGCTCGACGGGGTTGCCGATGACGGCGTAGCGGTCGGTCATGCGTCAGTTTCAAGTCGCAAGTTGCAAGACACAAGATACCCCATCCTGGAACTTGAAACTTGTAACTTGCGACTGTTATTCAGCGACGAACTGGTCCGACCGCGTGAACATCCACGTCCGGGTGATGCTGATGATGTCGGTGTCCTTGGCGATGTCGGCCGGGAACGGGGCGTACGGTGCGGCCAACTGGACGATGCGCAGCGCCGCCGCGTCGAGGATGCGCTGGCCCGAGGAGCGGTTGATGTCCACGCGCTCGATCGAGCCGTCGGCCTTGATCGACACCGTCACCACCATGCTGCCGTAGATGCGCTGGTCGCGCGCGGCCTGCGGGTAATTCAGCTCGCCCACGCGCTCGACCTTGGTGCGCCAGTCCTCGAGGTAGCGCGCGAAGCGGAACTCCTGGGTGCGCGCGCCGATGAAGCGCCGCCGCGGCCGCTGCTGATAGCTCTCCCAGTCGCGCGCGATGCTCGCTTCCAGCCGCGCGATCTCGAGGCTGCGGTTCATGATGTCGGCGGTGTTCGGCGCCACCTGCGGCTCTTCCTTCGGCTGCGGCGCCTCGGGCACGGTGGCGACCGCCGCCTTCGACTTTGCCCGGGTCAGCAGCTGCTTCGCCTCGCGCTCCAGCATTTCCACGCGCTTTTGCGCCATGGCGAGATCGGCGGCCTCCTTCGCGTCGCGCGGCACCGGCAGCGGGCTCTTCGCGCGGCGGTCGGCGTCGGTGTTGCCGCCGCCGTCGAGATTGGCCTGCGCCAGCGCATCCGCTTTCTGCGGGCGGGATTCGCTTTTGGCGTTGACCAGCGTCACTTCCAGCGGCGGCGGCGCGGCCAGCCGGGACAGGTCGGGCATCGTGAAGCTCACGCCAAGGATGAGGAAGAAGTGGAAGAAGACGGATACAGCCAGCGCGGCCTTCATGCGGCCGTGCTTGCCGAGCGCGGTCATGCGCCGGTCGAGCGCTGTCAGGCTGCGCTCAAGTTCGGCCACGCGCGCTTCCAGCCGGTCGACGGCGGTCTGCCACGGGGCGTGGCGCGCGTGCCTG
The DNA here is from genome assembly GCA_964433375.1 of uncultured Streptomycetaceae bacterium. Lineage (GTDB taxonomy): Bacteria > Pseudomonadota > Gammaproteobacteria > Burkholderiales > SG8-41 > SG8-41. Next base: position 4,855 of record CAYSRR010000052.1, on the reverse strand, counting down.
GCCCGGCGCCGCAGCGGAACCACTTTCCGGTCGGGTAACAAGCCCATGCGGTTCATTCTAGCGTACCGGCCGGAAAATTTCCTAAAAACGCTTTTAATATCGTGGGGTTGTCTTGATCACTTAAAGTGAAATCACGGATCAGGCCCCGATCTGCCGCCGGAATTCGCAGGGCAAGGCGAGCTCCAGCAGGTCCGGCTCAGACAACGCGAGTTCGACCCGGGTGCCCGGGGCCAGAGCCGGCAGCGAGGGCACGCGCGCGACCAGCGGCAGCTCGTCGAAGCGCGCCAGGCTCTCGCGGATCACGGTGGCCGTGACCGACCGGACGCCTTCCTGCACCAGCCAGCGCAGGCACCAGTAGCGCTCCATCTGGCGCTGGAATTCCCCGTAGGCGTCGTGCGCGACCTCGAAATCGCGCATCGCCGAAAGCAGCCGCTCGTCGTTCGCGCCGTAGGGCGCCGCCTCGCCGCGCGCGGCCGCGATCAGCTGGCGCTGGTTCACGAGGTCCACGTAGCGGCGCAGCGGCGAACTCGTCCACGCGTAAGCTTCGACGCCGAGCCCCTCGTGCCCCGACGGCACGGTGCTCATCCGGACCTTGCCGCCGCCCTGCACCCGGTAGATGGCCGCGACGCTTTTCTCGGCCAGGTAGCGGCCCCAGGAGCCGTTCGCCTGGATCATCAGCTCCGAGACGATCCTGTCGACCGGCGTGCCGCGGCGGCGCTGCACGATGCGGATGCGATCGCCCTCGACATGAAAGCTGTACTCGGGCCGCGGCTCGTACTCGGCCGCGCCGCCGCGCCGCTCGGCCTCCAGCGCGCATGCGAAACGCCACAGCGTGGTGAGCTCTTCCGCGTAGCGATGCTCGACGCGCCCCGAGGCCAGCGCCTCGTCGTTGAAAACCGCTTCCAGCGCGTCGTGGCGGAGGTTCCCGGCGATGGGCACCCGCTCGACGCGCGTCGTTCGCGAGGCGATGGAACCGTCGGCCGCGACTTCCAGGTACAGCGACAACGCCGGGCGCGTGCCGCCTTCCGACAGCGTGTAGGCGCCGATCGCCCCGTCCGGCAACATGGTGATCTTGCCGCCCGGGTAATAGACCGTGGACAGCCGCTCGCGCGCGGCGGCATCCAGCGCGGATCCCGGCTCGATGCCGAGCGCGGGCGCGGCGATGTGGACGCCGACGCGAAACCCGCCGTCCGCGCGCTTCGTCACCGACAGCGCATCGTCGATCTCGGTGGTCACGGCGTCATCGATGCTGAACGCTTCGACTTCGGCCAGCGGCAGGTCCGGCGGCGGCGCCTGCACCGGCAGGGCGGGCAGCGCGGCGGCGCGGGGGAAGTGCTCGAACAGGAAGCGGCCCAGGTGGTAGTCGAGCACGGACGGCAGGGCGCCGCAGCGCTCGAACAGCCGCGCCGGGCTCGTCTTCAGTTTTTCGCACGCTTCCTCGAGCGCCTTCCACTCCAGGCTTTGCTTGTCGGGCCCGTAGAGCAGGCGCGCTTTGTGCGCCTCGAACTCGGGCGGCAGTCTCGATTCCAGCAGGCTCGCCACGTACTGGTCGCGTTTCTCGGCCTCGCGCCGCTTGCGCTCGACCGAGGCGAGCGCCGCCTTCAACGCCTCCGGCGGCGCCGGCCTGTAGCGGCCCTTGCCCTTCTTGTAGAAGTACATCGGCGCGCCGTGCAGCTTCAGCAGCAGGCCCGCCGATTCCACCGGTGCCGGCGCGCGCCCGAAGTATTCACGCGCCAGCGCGTCGAACGCGAATTCCTGCTGCCCGCTGCATTCCCACAGGAAATCGGCGTCGATGCCTTCCGCGAGCTGGTGCGCCTCGTCCATGAAGCGCGCGAGGCCGCCGGCATCGAAGCGGAACAGCACGCTGGAAGCTTTCACCTTGGAGCGCTTGCCGTGCGGCGCCTCCACCTGCAGCGAGGTGTCGTGGTCGGCGAGCACGGCCCCGACCTTGAACGAGCCCTCTTCTTCGTAAAAAACGTTCATGTTTGAATTAGCCGCAAAGACGCAGAGGCGCAAAGTAGAACAGATTAAAACAAATAACGACTCCTTGCGTCGTTGCGACCGGGAATCATGCGAAACCGCAGAACGTGAGCACCGCGTCGAGATGGTCCGCAAATGTCGAGAGCCCGTGGTCGCCGCCTTCGATCACGATCTGCCGGCAGCCGCGGTAGCGGGCCACGCCTGCCCGGTAGTCGAGCACCTCGTCGCCGGTCGCCGTGATCAGCAGATAGCGTTCCGGGGTGACGGCGGTCGCTTCCAGATCGCGCAACTCGTCAACGTGCCGCGGCGTGATCTCGTAGCGCTCGCCGGTATAGAGGTTCTGCTGCAGGCCGAGATAGCCGGCGAACAATTCGTACGGCCGCACCGCGGGATTCAACAGCGCCGCCTTCAATCCGCGTTTCTCGGCCAGCCAGGTCGCATAGTAGCCGCCGAGCGAGCTGCCCACCAGGGCGGCGCCGGGATGCCGCTCGGCGACCCCGTCGAGCAGCGCGGCCGCCTGTGCCGGGTAATGCGGCAGGGCCGGCGCGACGAACTCCGCGCCGCGTCCCAGCGCTTCCATCCTGGCTTTCAGCAATTGCGCCTTGCCGGATGCGGGCGCGCTGTTGAGGCCGTGGATATAGATGAGCATCCGCTGTGAAATGCGTGAATCGTGATTCGTGATTCGACTTTGTTCTTCTTGGCGCCTTGGCGCCTTGGCGGCTAATTTAATGCCTTGGCAAGCGCGAGCAGCATCGTGTCGTTGCCGCGCGCGGCGACGAGCGAGAGGCCGAGCGGGCAGCCGTCGAGCGTGGCGAGCGGCAGCGAAACCTGCGGCAGGCGCGCGAGCCCGGCGATGCACAGCATCGGCAGCGCGCGAGCGCGCAGGCCGTCCACCACTTCCGGCGGCGAATTGCGCGGCAGCGCGGCCCCCGGCGCGCTGGGCAGCGCCAGCACCGCGCCGTCCCGCAACAGGTCGTTCATGCGCCGCGTGATCTCCTCGCGCCGCGCGCGCGCCCGCGCCACCTCCTCCGGCTTCACGGTCGCGGCCCATTCGAACCGGCCCTTGATCGCGGGCCCGAACTGCGGCTGCACGCGCGCAATCCACTCGCCGTGCGCCGCCCACGCCTCCGCGCCCTGGGGAAAGCGGAAATGATCCGTCCACTGCGCGAGCGGCTCATCGCCCACGGTCACGGCTTCCGGCTTGCCGAGCAGCGCGGCGACGCGCTCGAGCGCCGGCTGCAACGCCGCCTCCGCGCCCGGGTCGGCGAGCGCGAACGCATCGCGCGCGAGCAGCAGGCGGCCCGGCCTGCGCGCGGGCGCATCGTCGGCGAGCAGCACGCGGCCGACGCGCTCGAACACGCCGGCGTCGCGCGCGAACCAGCCGCAGGTGTCGAGGCTCGGCGCGAGCGGGCATACGCCTTCCAGTGAAATGCGGCCGTGCGTCGGCCGCAGGCCGAGGATGCCACAGTAGCTCGCGGGCAGCCGCACCGAGCCGCCGGTGTCGCTGCCGAGCGCGAAATCCACGAGCCCCGCCGCCACCGCCGCCGCGGAGCCGCTCGACGAGCCGCCCGGCACGCGTCCCGGCGCGGCGACGTTGACCGGCGTGCCGTAGTGCGCGTTCTCTCCCGTCAGGCTCCAGGCCATCTCCTCGGTATGCGTCTTGCCGACGAGGCGCGCGCCGGCGTCGAGCAGCACCTGCACCGCGGGCGCGGTGCGCGCCGCCGGCTCGTGCGTGCGCAGCCAGTCGGGGCAGCCGAAGCCGGTCTTCGCGCCGGCGACGTCGTAGATGTCCTTCGCCGCGAACGCGAGGCCGGCAAGCGGGCCGCCGGCCGCGCCCTGCATTTCGACGTGCGTATGGCGGCAGAATGCGCCGAGGTTGTCACGATCCAGTATCGAAGCCATATTCCTTTCCCGTTGTCATCAGAAACTCCTGGCGAGCTTCGCCAGGAGTTTCTCGTGGATGCCGCCGAAGCCGCCGTTGCTCATGATCAGGACGTGGTCGCCGCGGCGGGACTCGCCGGCGATCGCCTCGACGAGCTTGTCGAGGTCGTCGTGCACCGCGGCTTTCGCCCCAAGAGGCGCGAGCACGGCGCCGGCGTCCCACTTCAGCCCGCCGCTGTAGCAGTACACCCGGTCGGCGCAGGCCAGGCTCGCCGCGAGCCGGTCTTTCATCGCGCCGAGCCTCATGGTGTTCGAGCGCGGCTCGATCACCGCCAATATCCGCTCCCCGGCCACGCTCAAGCGCAGCCCGGCCAGCGTCGTCTCGATCGCCGTCGGGTGGTGCGCGAAATCATCGTAGACGGTGACGCCGTTCACCACGCCGCGCATTTCCATCCTGCGCTTCACGCCCTCGAACGCGCCGAGCGCGGCGATGGCCTGCGCCGGCGCGACGCCGCAATGGCGCACCGCGGCGATCGCGGCAAGCGCGTTGGCCTGGTTGTGCGCGCCCGTCAGCGTCCAGGCGACCCGCCCCTGCCCCGCTCCTTTCCAGAGCACGTCGAAACCATCGACGTGCCGCGCGCCGGCGCTCCAGCCGTCCGCGACGCCGAAGCGCTCCGCCGGCGTGTAGCAGCCGCGCGCCAGCACGCGCTCGAGCGCTTCGTCGCGGCCGTTCGCGACGATCAGCCCGCCGGCCGGCAGCGTGCGCACGAAATGGTGGAACTGCGTCTCGATCGCGGCCAGGTCCGGGAAGATGTCGGCGTGATCGAACTCCAGGTTGTTCAGTACCGCCGTGCGCGCCGGGTAATGCAGGAACTTCGAGCGCTTGTCGAAGAAGGCGGTGTCGTACTCGTCGGCTTCGACGACGAAGACCCCCCCCTCAATCCCCCCCTTATCAAGGGGGGGACGAAAGCGGGGGGTGCTCTCCCCCCTTCCC
>CAYSRR010000051.1:0-14609 GCA_964433375.1 uncultured Streptomycetaceae bacterium | reverse complement strand
GCGGCCGGCGGAGCCGGGCGGCGTCGTCACGCGCGAGGACGTGGAGCGCGCGGCGGCGTCGCGCAAGGTCGCGGCCCCGGCGGAGCGCCCGGGCGCCGCGCCCGACTGGCACGCGCAGATGCGCAAGGCGATCGCGGCGGCGATGTCGCGGTCGAAGCGCGAGATCCCCCATTACTACCTCGCCACCGAGATCGACGTCACCGCGGTGACCGAGTGGCTCGCCGCCGAGAACCTGAAGCGCGGCGTGGCGGAGCGCCTGCTGCCCGTCGTCCCGCTCATGAAAGCGGTGGCGCTCGCCCTGAAGCAGGTGCCGGAGCTGAACGGGTTCTGGGTGGACGACGCGTTCAGGCCGTCGGCGGCCGTGCACCTGGGCATGGCGATCGCGATGCGCGGCGGCGGGCTCGTCGCACCGGCGATCCACGACGCCGAGGCGAAGGACCTCGACCGGCTGATGGCGGAGTTGCGCGACCTCATCCTGCGCGTGCGTGGCGGCCGGCTGCGCAGCTCGGAGATGTCCGACCCGACCGTCACGCTCACCAACCTGGGCGAGCAGGGCGTGGAAGGCGTGTTCGGCGTGATTTACCCGCCGCAGGTCGCCATCGTAGGGCTCGGCAAGATCACCGAGCGCCCGCGCGTCGAGGACGGTGCGGTCGTCGCGCGCAAGGCGCTGACCGCGACGCTCGCGGCCGACCACCGGGTGAGCGACGGGCACCGCGGCGCGCTGTTCCTCGCCGCGCTCGGCCGGCTGCTGCAGGAGCCGGAAAGGCTGAAATGAAACCGCCGATGAACGCAGATGAACGCAGATGCGGCTTCATGCACGAGGCGCTCGTCGGACACGGCTCTGCCGGCGTGTATCGGCGGCGAAAGATCCTGCTACCGGAGGCTGGTGATGGCTGAAAAGACACGAGAGCAGATACGCGCCGTGATCGCCGACGTGATCGGCGCGATCGCGCCGGAGGTTGACCTCGCGACGATCGACCCGGATCAGCCGCTGCGCGAGCAGGTGGACATCGATTCCTTCGATTTTCTGAACGTCATCATCCGCCTGCACGAGGTGCTGGGCGTGGACATCCCCGAGAAGGACTACGGCGAGCTCGCGACGTTGAACAGCGCGATCCGCTACCTCGCCGCCCGCGGCGCGCGGGATGGGTAACGAGCAACGAGTAACGAATAACGAATAACGAATAACGAGCGACCGCACCGTGCTGATCGGTGTCCCGAAGGAGATCAAGGTCCACGAGTATCGCGTGGGGCTCACGCCCGAGAGCGTGCGCGTGCTGACCGGGCGGGGGCACCGCGTGATCGTCGAGCAAGGCGCGGGCGCCGGCATGGACGCCGGCGACGACGATTACCGCCGGGCCGGCGCGGCCGTCGCGGCGACGGCCGACGAGGTCTTCGGCGAGGCCGAGCTGGTGGTGAAGGTGAAGGAGCCGCTCGCGCCGGAACGGGCGCGGCTGCGCGCGGGGCAGGCGATCTTCACCTACCTGCACCTCGCGCCGGACCCGGAGCAGGCGCGCGACCTCGTCGCGAGCGGCGTGACCGCGATCGCGTACGAGACCGTCACTTCGCCGCAGGGCGGGCTGCCGCTGCTCGCGCCGATGTCGGAAGTCGCGGGGCGCATGGCGGTCCAGGTCGCCGCCCACTATCTCGAGCGGCCGCAGGGCGGCCGCGGCGTGCTGGTGTCCGGCGCGACCGGCGTGCCACCCGCGCGCATCCTCGTCCTGGGCGCGGGCGTCGTGGGCACGAACGCGGCGCGCGTCGGCATCGGCATGGGCGCGTCGGTGACGGTGACCGGCCGCGAGGCCGGGGTGTTGCGGCGCCTGTCCGCCGATCTGGGGCCGGGATTGCGGACTTTTTTTGCGTCGCCCGATGCGATCGAGTCGGAGGTGCGCGGCGCCGACGCCGTGATCGGCGCGGCGCTGGTGCCGGGGGCGGTGGCACCGAAGCTCGTCACGCGCGGCATGCTCGCGGGCATGAAGCCGGGAGCCGTCATCGTCGACGTCTCGATCGACCAGGGCGGGTGCTGCGAGACCTCGCGCCCGACGACCCATGCGGACCCGGTGTACGCCGTGGACGGCATCGTCCACTACTGCGTCGCCAACATGCCGGGCGCGGTGCCGCGCACCTCGACCTACGCGCTCAATCACGCGACGCTGCCCTTCGTGACGGAACTGGCCGACCGCGGCATCGTGCCGGCCCTGCGCGGCAACGAGCATCTGCGCAACGGGCTCAACGTGTGCTGCGGCGCGGTCACGCGTCCCGAGGTCGCCCGGGCCCTGGGATATTCCCCCGCCGAGCCGCTGGCAGTCCTCGGTGCTTGACCTACATCAAATCGCGGCGTGCGGCGTACGGGATCATTCGGGACAGACCGACGGACCCGGATGACCGACATGGCCGCGAAGAAACTGCTGTTTCACGACGAGGCGCACGCGAAGATTCTGGCGGGGATGAGCACGCTGGCCAGGGCGGTGCGCGCGACCCTCGGGCCGAAGGCCCGCACCGTCGTGCTCGAGCGCGCCTACGGCGCGCCGACCATCATCAACTCCGGCGTCGTCGTCGCGAAGGAGGTCGAGCTGGAGGACCCTTTCGAGAACATGGGCGCGCAGATGGCGAGGGAGGTGGCGAGCAAGACGTCCGACGTCGCGGGCGACGGGACGACGACCGCGACGCTGCTGGCCTACGGCATCGTCGCGGAAGGCATGAAGTACGTGGCCGCCGGCATGAATCCGATGGATCTCAAGCGCGGGGTCGATCTGGCCGTCGCCAGGATCGTGGAAGAGCTGAAACGGCTCGCCAGGCCGTGCGAAAGCCGCACCGAGATCGCGCAGGTCGCGACGATCTCGGCCAATTCGGACCGCGCCATCGGGGACATCGTCGCCAACGCGATGGAGAAGGTCGGCAAGGAGGGCGTCATCACCGTCGAGGACGGCTCGGGGCTGGAGAGCGAGCTCGAAGTAGTGGAGGGCATGCGGTTCGATCGCGGCTACCTGTCGCCGTATTTCATCAACACCGCCGAGAAGCAGAGCGTGGTGCTGGAGGACGCCTTCGTCCTCGTCCACGACCGGAAGATCGCGGCGGTCAAGGACCTGCTGCCGGTGCTGGAGCAGATCGCCAAGGCCGGCAAGCCCCTGCTGGTCATCGCCGAGGAAGTCGAGGGCGAGGCGCTGGCGACGCTGGTGGTCAACGCGCTGCGCGGCGTGATCAAGACCTGCGCCGTCAAGGCCCCGGGCTTCGGCGACCGGCGCAAGGCCATGCTGGAGGACATCGCCGTGCTGACCGGGGGCGAGGTCGTGGCCGAAGAAGCCGGCCTGTCGCTCGAGCGCGTGGATCTCGCCCGGCTCGGCCGCGTGAAGCGCGTGGAGATCGACAAGGACAACACGACGCTGATCGGCGGCGCGGGCAACCCGGCGAAAATCAAGGCCCGCGTCGCGGACCTGCGCCAGCAGATCAAGGACACGGCGAGCGACTACGACCGCGAGAAGCTCCAGGAGCGCGCGGCCAAGCTCGCCGGCGGCGTGGCCGTCGTGAAGGTCGGCGCCGCCACCGAAACCGAGATGAAGGAACGCAAGGCCCGCGTCGAGGACGCGTTGCACGCCACGCATGCGGCCGTCGAGGAGGGCGTCCTGCCGGGCGGCGGCGTGGCGCTGCTGCGCGCCCGTGCCATGCTCAAGGACCTGCGCGGGGAGAACCCCGACCAGGACGCCGGCGTGAGGATCGTCCTGCGTGCGCTCGAGGAGCCGCTGCGCCAGCTCGTGGCCAACGGCGGCGGAGAGCCGTCGGTGGTCCTCAACCGCGTTCTCGAAGGCGACGGCGGCTTCGGCTACAACGCGCTGACGGGCGAGTACGGCGACATGCTGCGGATGGGCATCCTCGATCCCTGCAAGGTGACCCGCACCGCGTTGCAGAACGCGGCTTCCATCGCGGGCCTGGTGCTGACGACGGACTGCATGATCGCGCGGATTCCCGAGCCGGCTGCCGCCCGCGCAATGGGCGACGCCGGCATGTAGGGTGCGCCGGCGCGCGCCCTCGTCGCGGGAAACCTCGCGGGTAACACATGAGCGCTCCGACCGATTTTTCTCCACCCGGGCTTGCGGCCGCGGATCTCTGCCGCATCTGCGATCCGCAGGGGCTGCCGTTCGAGACCACCGACGAGTTGGAGGACCTCGCCCAGATCCTCGACCAGGACCGCGCGGTGGAGGCGCTGCGTTTCGGCGTCGGCATCGAGCACGCGGGCGATCCGGACGCGTTGCGCGTCGCGCTGGAAGCAGGCGGTGGCATACTGGTGCTCGCCGGCGCGAACGACGCCGTCGTCGGCGACACGCTGCGCGAGCTTCTGGGACAGGAGTGGCGATGACGGAACCCATGCGATGGGGAGACGATCTCGGCCCGGCGAAGGTCATCCAGGTCTTCGAGCCGGGGCTCGGGCTGAAAGCCGCGCTGGTGGTGGACAACGTGGCGTGCGGGCCGTCGATCGGCGGGCTGCGCATGGCGCCCGACGTCTCGATCGGGGAATGCGAGCGGCTGGCGCGCGCGATGACGCTGAAGAACGCCGCCGCGGGATTGCCCCACGGCGGCGGCAAGTCGGTGCTGTGGGGCGACCCGCGCATGCCGCGGGAAAAGAAGGAGCGGCTGATCCGCGCGTTCGCCCACGCGTTGCGCAACGAGACCGACTACATCTTCGGCCCCGACATGGGAACGGACGAAACCTGCATGGCGTGGATCAAGGACGAGATCGGGCGCGTGGTGGGCCTGCCGGCCGAGATCGGCGGGCTGCCGCTCGACGAGCTCGGCGCGACCGGCTGGGGCCTCGCGCACTGCGCGGAAGTGGCGGCGTCGCATGCCGGGATCGCGCTGGCGGGCGCGCGCGTCGCGATCCAGGGGTTCGGCGCGGTGGGAAGGCACGCCGCGCGTTTCCTCGCCGACCGCGGCGCGAAGCTGGTCGCTGCGTCCGACACGATAGGCACCATCGCGGATGCGGCGGGACTGGACGCGACCGCGCTCGTCCGTCTGAAGGAGCAGGGCCGCACGGTGTGGGATTACCCGGGCGGCGAGAAGCTCGACCGCGACGCCGTGATCGGCATCGAGTGCGACATCTGGATCCCGGCGGCGCGGCCCGACGTGGTGAGCGAGGACAACGCGGAACGGCTGCAAACGAAGCTCGTGCTGCAGGGCGCCAACATTCCGTTCACGCGGCAGGCCGAGAAGGCGCTGGCCGGCCGGGGGGTGCTCATCGTTCCGGATTTCGTCGCCAACGCGGGCGGGGTGATCTGCGCCGCGATGGAGTACGCGGGCGCGACCCGGGCCGCGGCATTCGATGCCATCGCGGAGCGGATACGCGCGAATACCGAAACGGTGCTCGCGGAGGCAGAACGGCACGGCGTATTGCCGCGCGAAGCGGCCGAAAAGCTGGCCGCCCGCCGCGTCCGGCAGGCGATGAGCTATCGGCGCTACTCGATCATGTAGCCGAAACTTCCTATCGGAGGCGCGTGGCGGGGGCTCCGATCGTCTGCCGCAATTTCAAAAGACTCCTGATGGGTGTGATCGTGAAACGATCCCATGACCGGTGGTCTGCTTGATCCAGATCAAACGGCGTTTGCCCGCTGTTCGTATCATGCAGACGTGATTCCCGGAACTGAACCGGAACGAAGGACAAGCGAATGATGACGATTGCCTCCATATGCAACCGGTCCGTCGCATTCACGACGCGGGAAACCACGGTCGCCGCCGCGGCGAAGCTCATGCGTCACGGTCACGTGGGCAGCCTGATCGTCGTGGACCAGATGAACGGCGGCCGGCGCGTGCCGGTCGGCATCGTGACCGACCGCGACATCATCGTCGAGGTGATCGCGACCGGCCTCGATCCGGCCGTGATCACGGTCGGCGACATCATGGAAAGCGAGTTGGTGGTGGGACGCGAGAACGACAGCGTGCTCGAGACGCTGGAGGTCATGCGCTTCAAGGGGGTGCGGCGGCTGCCGACCGTGGACCGGGACGGGCAGCTGGTCGGCATCGTGACGGTGGACGACCTGCTCGAGATTCTGGCCGAGCAGTTGAACGAGCTGGCCCGGATCGTCGCGCGCGAGCAGTCGCACGAAGCGACGGCGAGGAAGTGACGATGGCCGCGCAGCTGCGGATCACCGTGCGGGAGATGACGCATTCGGCCGCGCTGGAAGCCGCGATTCGCCGCAAGGCAGCGAGCCTCGAACGGGTGCACCCGAGGATCACGACCATACGCGTGACGGTATCGGCGCCGCATCAGCATCATCATCAGGGCAATCTCTTCACCGTGAAGCTCGACGTGACGTTTCCCGGCGGCGAGATCCTGGTTAACCGCGACCATGCGGAAGACGTCTATGTTGCCTTGCGCGAGGCGTTCCTCGCGGCGCGGCGACAACTGGTCGAGCGCGCGCGGCGCGGGCAGGGGGCCGACAAGGCGCGCCGGCCGCGGCGGCGGGCAGCGGCAGCCATTGTGGAGCCGCCCGGTGAGTAACGCCTGCATCATCGTTGCCGACGGCGGGCTCGCGCGCTTCTTAGGCGTCGAGGAGGTCGAGGCGCCGCGCGCCAGGCTGGCGCTCGTCGAGCGGAAAGTGCTGAAGAACACGACCGATCCCAAGGCGCTCGCGGCCAGCGTGACCGGGAGAGCGCACACGGAAACCAATACCGATCGCGGGTCCGGCCCGATGGCGTCCCGGCGGGAGCGGCACCGTGGCGAGCTCGACCGGCGATTCGGCATGGAGATCACCCGCGAGGCCGGGGAGTTCACGAAGGGCTGGGAGCGGGGCACCGTCGTGCTGGTCGCCGAGCCGCAACTGCTGGGCCTGGTGCGGGAATCGCTGCGCAAGGTATTGCACCCGGGCGTCGAGCTGAAGGAGCTGGCGAAGGACTACGCGCACCTCGCGCCGACCGAGCTGCTCGAGCATCTTGCGCTGAACCGGCTCGTGCCGGCGCCGCGCCGCGCCGCGCAGTAGCAGGCGTTCGGTAAATGGTTGATGGCCATTTACCGCAGTGCTTTTCCCCTCTCCCTTCGGGAGAGGGGCAAGGGGTGAGGGAGCCGGGCGTCAAGCATTTCGTGAGCGCTCGATAGTTCGTCGGTGCCACGTACGCCGGCCGGCGGCCGGCGGGCGCTGCGCTATACTGGCGCGTCCCCGTTTTCCGGCGCGCCGAGGGCGCGCGGCCCCGCCCTTGGCAACGCGATATTCCCTTCATGCGATTCCGCGCCGCTCGATACTCGCGGCCGGCGCTGCTCTCATCGTGATACTGGTGGCCGCGACGGCCATCGTCCTGGCGGTGCTTCGCGGCGACGCTCTCGACCGGGCGAGCGGACATCTCGAGAACCTCGCCGCCGTGATGAGCGAGCAGATACGCCAGTCCGTCCAGTCGGTGGACCTGATCGTCAACGCCACCGTCAAGGACCTCGAGGGCCGCTCGGACGGCCCGCCCAGGCCGTCGGACCGGACCTTGCGCGCGAGCATGCGCGATCGCGTCGAGGCCCTGCCGCACGTGCGCAGCCTTTTGTTCATCGACCGCGACGGCGTGATCCGCATCAACAGCCAGGACAGGAGAGGGCCGGTAGCCGGTGTCAGCGATCGCGAATACTTCCGGGTCCATCGGGACGGCCGCACGGCGGCGCTGCACATGGCGGAGCCGGTCGTGAGCCGGATCACCGGCGAGGCGGTGCAGGTGTTCAGCCGGCGGGTGGAGGACGCGACGGGCGAGTTTCGCGGCGTCGTCGTGGCCACGGTGCGCACGCCCTATTTCGACGCGATATTCGAGAAGCTGGCGCTCGGCGCCGACGGGCGCGTGCTCCTGTTTCGCGAGGATGGCATGCTGCTGTTGACCTACCCGGGAACGGACGGCGCGGCCGGCAGGTCCTTCGCGCAGGATGCGCTCTTCACGAAGGATCTGCCGGCCGCGCCGCGCGGCGTGATCCGCCGTACCGCCCTGCTCGACGAGACGCCGCGCGTGCTCGCCTTCGAGCATGTCCGGAACTACCCGCTCGTGGTGGCGGTGTCTTCCACGCGCGAATCCATACTCGCGCCCTGGCGGCGCGATGCGTGGAGCATCGGCCTGGGCACCGCGGGCACGATTGCGTTCGTCATGGCGGCGCTGTTCTTCCTCATGCGCCAGTTCGGCGTGAGCGCCGTGCTGCAGCACGATCTCGACGAAGCCAGCGACCGCCTGCAGAGCATCATCCAGTCCGCGATGGATGCCGTGATCACGGTGGACGAGAAGCAGGACATCGTGCTGTTCAACGCGGAGGCGGAACGCATTTTCCGCTGCCCGGCGTCGCGTGCCCTGGGCGGCCCGCTCGACCGCTTCATCCCGGAGCGCTTCCGCGCCGCGCATCACGGCCACGTCGAGCGCTTCGGCCGCACCGGCGCCACCACCCGCATGATGGGCGCGCGCCTCGACCTGTGGGGCCTGCGCGCCGACGGGGAGGAGTTTCCGATCGACGCCTCGATCTCGCAGGTCGTCAGCGATGGCCGCAGGTTCTACACGGTGATCCTGCGCGACATCACCGAGCGCAAGGCCGCCGAGGTCGCGCTGCGGCGCTCGTACGACGAGCTGCGCGAGCTGTCGGCGGCGATGCACGACGTGCGCGAAGCCGAGCGGCTGCGCATCGCGCGCGAGCTGCACGACGAGCTGGCGCAATGGCTCACCGCGCTCAAGATGGACGTCTCCTGGCTCTCGTCGCGGCTGCCGCGGGACCAGGCGCCGCTGGTGGATAAAACGGAGAAGATGAAGGGGTTGGTGGACAACACGGTGGCCGCCGTGCGCCGGATCGCCGCCGACCTGCGCCCGGTGATGCTCGACGACCTCGGGCTGGTTCCCGCGTTGGAGCACCTGCTGCACGACCTGTCGCAGCGCACCGGGATCGTCGTCAGCCTCGACGCCGACCCGGCCGTGCCGGATTTCCGGGAGCCGCTGCCGACTGCGCTCTACCGCATCGCGCAGGAGGCGCTGACCAACGTCGCGCGCCATTCGGAGGCGAGCGAGGTGAAGGTGGCGATACACTACGACGGGGACGGGCTCGTGCTGACCGTGCGCGACAACGGCAGGGGATTCGACCCGGAGCGCGCCATGAGCGGCAAGTCGTACGGCATACTGGGCATCCGGGAGCGCGCCCATACGCTGGGCGGCGATGCGCGCATCGAGCGGGCCGCGCCGTCCGGGACGCTGGTCGAAGTGACGGTGCTCGTCGCGCGCTACCGGAAACAGGAGATGGCGGATGGTGAGAGTACTGCTGGCTGACGATCACGCGATCGTCCGCGCCGGACTGAAGGAGATCCTGGCCGATACCGGCGACATCGAGGTGACGGCCGAGGCCACGAACGGGCAGGAGACGCTGGCCCGTGTCCGCGAGCAGGATTTCGATCTCGCGGTGCTCGACATGTCCATGCCGGGGCGCAACGGCATCGAGCTGATCAGGCTGGTCAGGGCCGAGCGGCCGAAGCTGCGCATCCTGGTGCTGAGCATGCACAGCGAGGCGCAGTACGCGGTGCGGGCCATCCGGGCCGGCGCTTCGGGCTATCTCAGCAAGGAGAGCGCCGCCGACGAGCTGGTGGCCGCGATACGCCGCATCGCCGGCGGCGGCGCCTACGTCAGCCCCGAGACGGCGGAGCGGCTGGCGCTCGACGCCGGGAGCGCTGCCGATGCGCCGCGGCACACGCGCCTCTCCGACCGCGAGTTCCAGGTGTTCCAGATGATCGCGGGCGGCGTGGCGGTGGGCGAAATCGCGAAGCGGCTCTCGCTCTCCGTGAAGACCGTCAGCACCCACAAGACCCGCATCCTCGAGAAGATGGGCCTCGCCAACCAGGCCGAGTTGATCCGCTACGCCCTTGAGCACAACCTGCTGGACGGGCCGGGCGGCCCGTCCTAGGGATGAGGGATAAGGGATAGGGGATAGGGGCGAAACACCTTCCCGCGAAGCGGAAGAGCCTTATCCCTCATCCCTCATCCCCCGTCACGCAGTTGCCGCTGGTGTAGGACGATTCCTACACCCCCTCCCGTTTTCCTACGCTTGTTTTCAGACTCGCGCCGATAGCGCGAGGCCGCCGGCGTTCGCATACTGGCGGCCATGAACTACGACTACCTGACGAGGCGCGATATGAAAGTCTTCGTGGTGGAGGACTCCGCTGCCGTGCGGGAGCGCCTGGTCGAAATGATCCGGGAGGTCGAGGACGTGGAAGTCGTGGGCGAGGCCGGGTCCTATGGCAAGGCCGTCGCCGGCATCCGGGATTCCGCCCCGGACGTGGCCATACTCGACATCAAGCTCGCGGACGATACGGGCAGCGGCATCGACGTCCTGTCCGAGGTCAGGAAGACGATGCCCGCGATCCGGGCGATCGTCATGAGCAATTACATCACTCCCCAGCACGTGAAAGCCAGCGCCGATGCCGGCGCCGAGTATTTTCTCGACAAGTCGGTGGATTTCGAGCGCATACCCGAGATACTCCGGCACATGGGCGGCAGTCCCGAAGGACATTGAGCAGAACCCCTCTCGTAACCGGCCAACTCCAGGAGAAGATCATGCTGCAGAGCGCCACGTTGTCCCAGCCGGCCCCGGTCCTGAACGCGAAGCCGCGCAGCGCCACGGTGACCCCGATCACGTCACAGGTGAAGTCCGCCATCGCCTGCTCCTCGTGCTGCCTGAGGGGCGTCTGCCTTCCCTGCGAGCTGGGCCGCTCCGACATCGAGCGTTTCGACGAGATCACCGCCGCCAAGCGCAAGGTGGCGCGCGGCGCATCGGTTTATCTCGGCGGCGACCGCTTCCAGTCGCTTTATGCCGTGCGCAGCGGCGCGTTCAAGACGGTGAGCGTCTCGCGCCACGGCGACGAAAAAGTCACGGGGTTTCACCTGCCCGGGGAACTGCTCGGCCTCGACGCCATCAGCAGCGGCACCCACGGCTACAACGCGGTCGCGCTCGAGGACAGCGAGGTGTGCATCATTCCCTTCGCGCAGCTCGAACGCCTGGCGCGCTCGATCCCGGCGCTGCAGCACCAGTTGCTGCGGCTGGTTTCCAGCGACATCTCGCGCGACCAGGGGCTGATGCTCCTCCTGGGCAGCATGACGGCCGAGCAGCGGCTCGTGGCGTTCCTGCTGTCCCTGTCGCGGCGCCACCAGCGCCTGGGCTTCTCATCCAGCCGCTTCGTCCTGCGCATGACGCGCGAGGAGATCGGCAACTACCTCGGCTTGACGCTCGAAACCGTGAGCCGGCTGCTCTCCCGCTTTCAGCGCGAGGGTTTGATCGGCGTGCACCAGCGGGATATCGAGATCAAGGATGTCCAGAGCCTCAGGGAGATAGTCGGGCACTGGTGATACTCCCCCCTCGCCCCGTTCCCCTCTTCATGACGGGGCGCCTCGCGCCGGACCTGGAAAAAGTCCGGCGCTTTTTTATTCAGCGGCAGATCAGGACCGGCAGCTTGCTGTGGGCGAGCACCATGGCCGCCTGGCTGCCCAGCAGCAGCCGCGAAATGCCGCGGCGGCCGTGGGAGGCCATCACGATCAGGTCGCAGCGGTTGCGCCGCGCCGCCTTGATGATCTCGAGGTAGGGAAACACGCCTTCGGCGAAGGCGCATTCGCACGGCACGCCTGCCGCCGCCGCGGCCTTCTCGACCGCGGCCAGGTGGCGCTCCGCGATTTTCCTGACGTGCTTTGCATGCTGCCCGGGGGAAATGAAGCCGGCGGGCACGTCTTCGGCGTACGCATACATATTGGGTTCCCACGCCGGACCGACGTAGAGGCCGGTCACGCGCGCCTTCTGTTCCCTGGCAAGACGCACCGCGAGGCGGATGGCCCGGCGCGACATCGGCGAGCCGTCGGTGGGGGCCAGGATGTTGCGGAACATGGTCAGCGCACCACCATCACCGGGATGGTGCTGTGCGCGAGCACCTTGCTGGTCTCGCTGCCGAGCAGCAGGCGCGAGATGCCGCGCCGGCCGTGCGAGGCGATCACGATGAGATCGCAGCGATTGCGCCGCGCCGCCTTGACGATCTCCTGGTGCGGGTAATTCCCCACCACGTAATAGCAGCGGGACCGCACCCCGGCCGCCGCCGCCGCTTTCTTGACCGCATCGAGGTAGCGGGTGGCGGTTTTTTTGACCGCGGCAAGGTGCGCCTTCTCCGACAGCATCTCGGGCGGCATGTAATCGCCGTATACCGGCAATTGCCAGGGCGGGCCGACGTAGAAGCCGGTAATGCGGGCTTTCTGCTCTTTCGCGAGGCGGACGGCGCGCTGGATCGCCTTGCGCGAGGGGGCCGAGCCGTCCGTCGGGACCAGGATGTTTCTGAACATGATGTTCTCCTTTTTGGGGCCCGCCGCTCAACGGCAGACCAGTACCGGAATTGTACTGTGAGCGAGGACCTTGCTGGTCTCGCTACCCAGCAGCAGGCGCGAGATGCCGCGCCGTCCGTGGGAGGCCATGTAGATAAGGTCGCACTTCCTGCGCTCCGCGGTGCGGACGATCCCCTCGTGCGGATAGCTGTTCATGACGTGCAGCGCATCGCACGGCACGCCGGCCGCCGCGGCCGCTTTCTCGACCGCCTCGAGGTGCCGGCGGGCCTGCGCCCTGACGTTCTCGGCGTGCTGCTGCGGCGTCACGAACCGGGTCACCGCGATGTCGTCGCCCACCGCCCTGGGCTGGTATGGCGACGCGACGAAGAGCCCCGTCACCCGCGCGTTCTGCTCCTTGGCGAGTCGCACCGCGCCCTTGATCGCCTTGCGCGAGAGCGCCGAGCCGTCGGTGGGTACGAGGATGTTCTTGAACATGCGAAATCTCCTTCCGGACAGTAATGTCCTTACAGGTAATTTATGCCAGCGCGGGGCGGGCGTACTGACACAGATCAAGCCGCGGCGGGGCGGCCGGATCACCGGTAGGCGAGGCATTGCGCGCACACCGTGCCGGAGACGTCCTTCTTCAGGTGCGCGGCGCGCAGCTTGATGAACGCCTCGGAATGCCACGCTTCCAGGAAGGATTGCCGGTTGAGGTCGCCCATCGTCCAGTGGGCGGTGGCGTCGAAGCAGCAGGCCGAGAGCTTGCCTTGCGCCGTGACGTGGCCCTCGGTGAACGCCGACCAGCACGGCAGGGGCTCGCGTAGCGCGCCGATGCGGCCCTGGTTGCCGGCGGTAGGGCGGTAGCCGAGCTCATGCTCGCGCCGGGTGGCGAACGAGCCCATGGAGTAGAGCGGCAGCCAGTAGTGCTGGTCCACGTACGGGCGCACGTGCGCCTCCAGCAGCCGCTCCATCCTCCGTTGCTGCCCGCCGTCGTAGCGGATCGACGAGGCATAGAGCCCGGTCCCGTAGTCGCCCGCTCGCCGCGTTTCCCACGCGGACCGTACGTTGTCGAGCGCGCGCCGGAACAGCCGCGGCGCCACGCCCATGATCTTCTGGAACTGCGCCTCGTCGGCCGCGTTGATCGACCATTTCAGCGAGTCGAGGCCGGCCTTCATGCATTCCTCCATCGCCTCGGGAAAGGACATGGAGGCGTTGGATGTGAGGAATACGTACGGCATGCCGATCTCGTACTTGAGATACGCGATGCAGTCCACCAGCAGGCGCGGGTTCATGAACGACTCGCCGAGGTAGAACACGCCGATCTCCTCGACGCCGGCGTCGCGCATCTCGCGCGTGATGCGCCTGAACAGGCCGAAGTCCATGTCCCGCTTGGGCTGGGATTCGCGCGTGCGCAGCGCGCAGAAGCCGCAGCGATAGTTGCAGCGCGGCGAGATCTCGATCTTGACGCTCTTCGGCGCCGGCGGCGCCGCCGCGAGGCGATGCGCCGGTATTTCCGTGATGCTGTCGATGCGGTCGGTGATGGTCATGTGGCCGCCGATGGAGCAGTTTCCCGCAGGGCGCCCGCTTTCCCGTTGATCCCCGTCAAACATGCCGGCAGTGGGGCATACGCTGCCGCGCGGCGTGCGCGGCATTTGATCTAGATCAAATCCGGTGACCGGCCTCTCGACGACACTCGACGGGTATCGCGCGGGCGGCATACCGGGCAAGCGATCAACGGGGATATCAGGGACATGAACGATCAAGCCACCTACAACTACACCGTGGTCCGGCAATTCGCCATCATGACCGTCGTCTGGGGCGTGGTCGGCATGCTGGTCGGCGTGTTCATCGCCGCCCAGTTGATCTGGCCCGAGCTGGGTTCCGGTGTGCCCTGGCTGTCGTACGGACGCCTGCGCCCGCTGCATACCAACGCCGTGATCTTCGCCTTCGGCGGCTCGGCGCTGTTCGCCACCTCGTATTACGTCGTCCAGCGCACCTGTCACGCGCGGCTGTACTGCGATCGGCTCGCGGCCTTCACCTTCTGGGGCTGGCAGGCGGTGATCGTGCTGGCGGCGATCACGCTGCCGCTCGGCATCACGTCGTCGAAGGAGTACGCGGAACTCGAGTGGCCGATCGACATCCTGATCGCGCTGGTATGGATAGCCTACGCGGTGGTGTTCTTCGGCACCCTCGCGAAGCGCCGCATCCGGCACATCTACGTCGCCAACTGGTTCTTCGGCGCCTACATCATCACCATCGCCCTGCTGCACATCGTCAACAACGCGGCGATGCCGGTGACGCTGTGGAAGTCGTACTCGGCCTACGCCGGCGCGCAG
>CAYSRR010000050.1:11653-14858 GCA_964433375.1 uncultured Streptomycetaceae bacterium | reverse complement strand
TCACCTCGTCCCCGGGCTCGAGCTCGCACAGCATCGCGGCCATCTCCAGCGCGGCGGTGCAGGAGTGGGTCAGCAGCGCGCGCTTCGCGCCCAGGTTGCGCTCGAGCCACTGGTGGCACTGCCGCGTGTAGCGGCCGTCGCCGGCGAGATGCCCCTCGCGCACCGCGGCCGCGATGTTCTCCAGCTCGGCGCCGATGGTGAAGGGCTTGTTGAAGGGGATCTTCACCTGAAACCCGTGACGAGTGTCGAGTGTCGAGTGTCGAGTGGTTCCCGCATTGCGGTTGCTTTGCGCATACCCATTATCCGTCGCGACGGCGGGCGACAACGAGGAGCGAGCCGCCGGCCGGCAGCGGCAGGCCCGCGCGGATCAGTGCGCGCTCGGCGTCGAGCGCGCGCTCGAGCGTCCAGTTGAGCCACGGCGCGATCTTCAGCTCCGCGAGCGGGTCGTAGTCCGCCCCGGGAGCGCGTTGCAGGTAGCGCGATGCGAACATGAAGGGCAGCAGCAAGGTCACGAAAGAGGTCATTTTAACGACCTCGAGCCCCGCCTCCAGCATCTTGTCGCGCAATTCCGCGGCGCGGTAGCGCCGCACGTGCCGGGCGCGCGCGTCGTACTCGCTCCACAGGAAGGGATGCTGCGGCACGGTGAGCAGCAGCCCGCCGCCGGGGACCAGCGCTTCGCGCAAGGCCCGCAGCACCGCGCGGTCGTCCTCGATGTGCTCGATCACGTCGAATGCGCCGGCGCAATCGAACTCCTCGCGGAAAGGGATGCGCCGCGCATCCATCTGGATCAGCCGCGCGCCCGGTACCCGGCGCGCCGCGTAGCCGAGCCCCTCGGATGCCACTTCGCTGCCCGTCATATCGAGCGCGGGAAACGCCGCGGCGACCCCGGACAGCACGTAGCCCGTGCCGCAGCCCACCTCGAGAAAGCGCCTCGCGCCGGGAAAATGCCGCCCGAGCGCCCAGGCGATCAGGCGGTTGCGCGCGCGGAACCAGAAATTGCGCGCTTCCAGCTCCGCGAGCGCGGCGAAGTTCGCGGGATCGTAGCCCGCCTCCGCCCGCGCCAGTTCGGGCGCGAAAGCGGGAAATCCCGCCAGCGCCTCCGGCTCGAAGCCGCACTGCGGGCAGTGCCAGTCGATCATTCCCTCGCCGGCCACGCCGGCGCTATCTCTTCCCCCTCTCCCCCCGGGAGAGGGGTCGGGGGTGAGGGAATCGGCCGGAACGCCAAACGTCGCGTCGCAGCGCAGGCACCGCCTCAACCCTGTCCTCCGATCACGATGCCGGCCACGACCAGCGCGAGACCGATCACCTTGGGCGTCGTCACCGGCTCGTTGAACAGCACCACCGACAGCAGCGGCACCAGCACGAAGACGGTGCTGAGAAAGGGGTAAGCGTGGGAAAGATCGAGCCGGGTCATCGCGGCCATCCACGTCATGGCCGCGGCGAGCGCCGCCACCAGCGCGGAGGCGATCCAGGGATTCAGCAGCAGCCGCGCGAGAAACAGCAGCTTGTCGCCGCCGGCGTCGGGCAGCGGGCCCGCCGCGAGCACCTGCCACTTGATCACGAGCTGGCCGTAAACGGTGAGAAGCACGGTGCAGGCAACATAGAAATAGCTCATCGGATCACCCGGTGGTAGACGTCGAGGGGGTTGCGCAAGCGGAAGCCGAGGGAGGCGTACAGGTTGAGCGCGGCCAGGTTGGAAGCCGAGATCGAGCTCGTCACCTCGCGGTGCCCGGCATCGAACAACTCCCGGCACAGCGCGGTCCACCAGAATTTCGCGAGCCCGCGCCCGCGATGGCTTTCCGCCACCGCGTGCAGCACGAGCCTGCCGTCCTCGGCGGCGATGAATCCCGCCAGCGCGCCGCGGTGGAGCAGGCCGGCCACCCTGCCCGCCTCGTGGAGCTGCCGCAGCCAGCCGTCGTAGCGGCGGTCCGCGGCCTCGCGGCTGACGTGAGGATCGCGGTGGAAGCGGCCATGGACGAACGCGCCGTGGCAGATGCGCAGCACGTCGGGCAGCCGCGTCTCGCGCGTCAGCGTGGCGTCAGGATGCAAGGCGCCGGCGAGATTCTCCCGGGCGCAGTACGGCTCGAGCAGCGTGTCGCAGTAATAAAAGCCGTTCTTGTACAGCAGGCGCTTGTCGGAGAGCGGGTCGACCTTGACCGTGTAGTGGCCGGGGGCGAGCGCCTGCGCCAGGGCTTCCGCGCCGGCGCCGGCCAGCTCGAAAGTGTCGCAGCCGAGCGCCGCGGCGTCCCACGGCGTGCGCTTAATCGGCTCGCCGCCCGCCATGGAATGTCGTGTTCATCACGATGTAGAGCGGGCGCTTCTTCGCTTCGTCGAAGGACTTGCCGAGGTAGATGCCGATCACGCCGAGGATGGCGATGATGATGCCGCCGAGGAAGTAAACCGAAACGATGAGGCTGGCCCAGCCGCTGATCGCCGAGCCGTACAGCAGCGCGTGCACGATGATGTAGAGGCCGTAGCAGAAAGCGAGGAAAGCGAGCACGAAACCGAAGCGCACCGACAGCCGCAGCGGCTTGTCGGAATACGCCACGATGGTCTCGAAGGCGAGCTTCCACAGCTTGGCCAGCGTGTAGGTCGACGGGCCGGCGTAGCGCTCGTCGTGCTGCACGTCGATCGCCGCGGACGGGAAACCCATCCAGTTGATGAGCCCGCCGAAGAAGCGCAACTGCTCCCGCATCCGGCGGAAGCTCTCGACCACCTTGCGCGAGACGATGCGGAAATTGCCGGCCTGGCTGTCGTACTCGGTGTCCGCGAGCCAGCTGAACAGGCGGTAGAACAGCCACGACGACCCGCGCTTGAGCAGGGGATCGTTGCGCTTGCCGCGCCGCGCGAGGACGACGTCGTAGCCCTCGCGCGCCTTCGCGTAGAGTCGCGGGATCTCCTCGGGCCGGTCCTGCAGGTCGCAGTCCATCACCACCACCCAGTCGCCGTCGCAATGGTCGAGCCCGGCGGTGATGCCGTAGTGCTGGCCGAAGTTGCGGCTGAACTGGAGGCCCTTCACCCGCGGGTCGCGGCTCGCGAGCGACTGGATGATCTCCCAGGAGCGGTCGCCGCCGCGGTCCTCGACCATGACGATCTCGAAGTCCTGCGTAATGCCGGAGAGCGCGGCAACCAGCCGGCGATACAGTTCCTCGAGGCAGCCCTCGGCCTGGTAGACGGGCGTGACGACGGAGAGGTGCGCCATCGC
>CAYSRR010000050.1:2517-11553 GCA_964433375.1 uncultured Streptomycetaceae bacterium | reverse complement strand
GTAGATGCCGCCGCGCGCCAGCAGCTCGGCGTGGGTGCCGGTCTCGGCGACGCGGCCGCGGTCGAGCGCGACGATGCGGTCGGCTTTCTCCACGGTCGAGAGCCGGTGCGCGATGACGATCGTGGTGCGCCCGCGCATCAGCGCCTCCAGCGCCGCCTGCACGTGGCGCTCCGATTCGGTGTCGAGCGCGGAGGTCGCCTCGTCGAGCACCAGCACCGGCGCGTTCTTCAGCAGCGCGCGCGCGATCGCCAGCCGCTGGCGCTGCCCGCCGGAGAGCTTCAGCCCGTTCTCGCCCACCAGCGTCGCCAGTCCCCGCGGCATCTCGCGGATGAACTCCATTGCGTGCGCGGCCTCCGCGGCGGCGATGATGTCGCGCTCGGCGGCGCCGTTCATCATGCCGTAGGCGATGTTGGCGGCGACCGTGTCGTTGAACAGCACCACGTCCTGGCTCACCAGCGCGATGTTCGCCCGCAGGCTCGCGAGCGTCAACGTTTCGAGGTCGTGCCCGTCGAGCAGCACGCGCCCGCGCGTCGGGTGATAGAAGCGCGGCACCAGGTTGGCGAGCGTGGTCTTGCCGGCGCCGGACGCGCCGACCAGCGCCAGCGTCCGGCCGGGCTCGATGGCGAGATCGATCGAGTCCAGCGCGGGCCGCTCGGCGTCGCCGTAGGCGAAGCTCACGTTCTCGAAGCGGATCTCGCCGCGCGCGCGCCCGATCGCCACCGTGCCGCGATCGGGCTCGGCCGGCTCGTCCATCAGCCTGAACACGCTCTCGGAGGCGGCCAGCCCCTTCTGCAGGTACTCGTTGATGTCGGTCACGCGCTTCAGCGGCGCCGTCAGCATCAGCATCCCCGCGACGAACGCGGCGAACTCGCCCACCGACAACTCGTGCGCGCTCGACTGCAGCATCGCGTAGTAGATGATCACGGCCAGCGCGACCGACGCGATCAACTGCACGATGGGCGCGCTCGCCGCCGAGGCCGAGACCTGCTTCATCAGGTGGCGACGCACGCGCTCCGCCTCCTGGTCGAAGCGCGCCTTCTCGTATTCCTGGCCGCCGAAGAGCTTGACCACCTTGTGAGCGCCGATCGCCTCGTCGATCACCTGGGTGATGTAGCCCATCGCGTTCTGCACTTCGCGGCTCGAGTTGCGCAGCTTGACGCTCAGCACGCGCACCACGACCACGATCAGCGGCGCCATCGCGAAGGCGAACAGCGTGAGCTTCCAGTTGAGCCACAACAGGTACGACAGCAGCCCGACGATGGCGAGGGAGTCGCGAAAGACGATGGTGAGCGCGCTGGTCGCCGCCTGCGTCACCTGCGTGACGTCGAAGGTGAGCCTGGAGATGAGCACCCCGGAAGACTGCTCGTCGTAGTGCCGCGCCGGCAGCGCCAGCAGCTTCGCGAACATCGCGTTGCGAAGATCGGTCACCAGCCGGTAGCCGACCCATCCCAGCGAGTAGGACGCGACGTAGGCCGCGCTGCCGCGCACCGCGAACAGCAGCACGATCACCACCGGCATCCAGCGGATGAGCACCGGGTCCTTGTCGATGAACGTGCCCTCGATCAGCGGCTTCATCAGGGCCGGCAGCGCCGGCTCGGTCGCCGCCACCACCATCATGCCGAGGATGCCGAACGCGAACACACGCCGGTAAGGCTTGACGTGCGACAGGAGCCGCAGGTAGAGCGCGGTGTTGGTCATGACCGCGGAACGATAGCAAAATGCCGCTGCCCCGGATAGCGGCGCAGCCAGCCATCGGCGGTGCGAGAATCGCAAAATTCCGCGATGCACGCGGCGCCGGGCAGCGGCATAAGGATGTCGCGAACGCGACATCCGCGACAAACCGGACGACACGTCTTTCTCCCATTGAGGAAATCGCCGGCCGCATGCCGGCGATTTCCTAGCGGAAGTCGTACTGGGCCGACACGAAAATCGCCCGTTCCGGCGCCGGGTAGGCGTTGAAATCGGTGCCCGCCGCGTTGCGGATGCCGTAGCTGAAGTATTTCCGGTCGGTGAGGTTCAGCACCGTCGCGGCGAGCTGCCAGCCGCCGGACTCCCAGGCGAGCCGGGCGTTGACCGTGACGTAGGTCGGCATGGTCATGAAGGTATTGGCCTGGTCGTTGTCGAAGCGCTGGGTGCCGACGTAGCGCGCGAACAGGCTCAGGTCCGAGCGCCCGGCCAGCCGCCAGGTGCCGCCGGCGGACAGCGTGCGCGCCGGCACCAGCGGCACGTCGTTGCCGGAGACGTCGGTGCCGCCGTAGACGCCGGAGCGGAATTCGGCGCGGGTCAGCGCCAGGCCGGCGAAGACGCTCGACGCCCCCGAAACGGCCCACCGCGCGTCGAGTTCCAGGCCCTCGCGCTGCGTCGGCGACAGGTTGATGTTGGCGCCGAACGGGGGAAACAGCGGGCTGAAGTAGATCTCGTTCTCGAGCCGCATGCGGAACACCGCGGCACGCACGCGAAGCCGGCCGTTGTCGAGCTCGCCGCCCAGCTCCAGGTCGCGCGAGGTCTGCGGCTCGAGCAGCGTGACCTGGAAGCGGTTCTCGTCCACGGTCGCGACGCGGAAGCTGCGGCCGGCCTTGCCGTAGACGTTGAGCCCCGGGGCGAGCCGCTGGCGCAGCGCAAGCTCGTAGGCGCGCGGCGAGCGGACCTGCTCCGCCGTCGTGGCGACCGGCAGCCGATCGGTGACGGTGTTCTCCGAGCGCTGCAGACGACCGCCGAGCGTCAGCCGCGTGCCCGGCACGAGCTCGAGGTTGTCCTGCAGGTAGAGCGCCCGGTTGCGCTGCGTCGCCAGCGCGTGGGAGTTGAAGAACCCGCCCAGGAACACCGAGTCGTAGTCCCAGTCGTCGATGTCCAGGCCGGCCACCAGCGTGTTGTGCAAACCGCCGAGGCGGAACGGGACGCGCAACCGCGGGTTGAACTGCCACGTGTCGACCTGCGTCGTCGTCGTGGTCGACGCGCCGAAGAACGACTGGCTCGCTTTCGCCTCGCGCTTGCGATAGCCGAGGTTCACCGCCAGCTCGGCGTCGCCGAAGCGCCCGCCGGCTTCCAGGTTCATGCGGGCGCCGCTGCGGCTGGAAAAATCGTCCGGCGTGGTCGCGCCCCGGCGGTCGGTGGCCAGTTGCGCCGAGTTGCGGGCGCCGGGATTGCGCAGGTCCTGGTCGTCGCCCCCCAGCTTGACGCCGAGATAACGCGCGGCGCCGCCGAAACGCAAGTCGACCTCGGCGTTGCGGCTTTGCAGGCGGTTGTTGACCCGGTAGTTGTCGGTATCGAGCCAGCTCGCGGCAAGCGCGATGCCGACGTTGTCTCCGGTGACGATGCCGCTGGCGCGCGCTTCGCCGGTGTCGTAGGTGCCGCCGCCGGCGTGGAGCTGCGTCGATCGCTGGCCGGGCCGGGGCGTCTTCGTGATGATGTTGATAGTGCCGCCGGTGGCGCCGCCCCCGTAGAGCACCGCGCCGCTGCCGCGCAGGATTTCGATGCGTTCGATAGCGTTGACCGGTATCGCGCTCAGGGCCGCCGAGACCAGCTCGTTCTCGGAAATCCGCTGGCCGTTCACCAGGACCAGCGTGTTCTGGTCGCCGGTGATGCCGAAGCCGCGCAGGTCGATCTGCGGGTCGGGACCGCCGGTGTTGTCGCGGATGTGCAGGCCGGCGAAACGCGACAGCACTTCCTGCAGGGAGCGCGCCGGGCTGCGCCGGATCTCTTCCGCGGTCACCACGGTCACGCCGACCGGCAGCGTGTCCGGGCGCTCGTCGAAGCGCGTCGCGGTCACCACCACCGGCGGCGCCTGGGTCACGGGAATATCGGCGGCAAAAACCGAGCAGGCCGCGGCCGACAGCACGGCGCCCATCATCTTCCTGAACGACACGACTTCTCCTTGCGCATGCCCGCCGCATGCAATCGAACGCAAGGAAACGACGAGGGAAGACCGGTGCCGGACGAAGAGGCACGCCGCCTCCCCGCGGCATTTCCACCGTCGATCCGGGCCGGTCTACGGGCTCGCGAGAACTTGACGTGCCGCCTTCCCGTGCGCGATTGCGCACAGTGGCGATATGGCACGCCCACGCTCGCTTACCGTTGCGGGGGCAGCACAGGCTTAGGAAATCAGGATCGCGATCCTGATTTCCTACCTGTTTCCCGTTTAACCCGCCGCGCGAGGCGCGGACGGACACCCGGTATCGAGTGCCGGGCGCTGCAAGCTTGCGGATGCGCACCGCCCGGCACGCAGCCGATTCTAGGCGCGGCGGGCTGCCACCTCAACCGGAATGAAGCGGTGCAGCACCGGCCGCGCCTGTGGATAGCTGGTGGGTTTTCCACGCCCCGTCAGGCCCTTAAGCCCGGCGCTCGCCCTGTCCCGGAACCCGGAAACCGGCCGCCCAAGGGCTTGTTGCCCAGATACCAAATCACATTCAAAAATGCCCGTACGCAGTTGACCTAACAGGATTTTTGAAACTATAGTGTGCCGATGGAAGCCGATCTCAAGGCGCTCGAACAGAAGCTGGGCCAATTCGTCGAACTGGCCCAGCGACTGCGGGTCGACAATCTGCAGCTGCGCCAGCAGCTCGCGTCCGCGATGAGCGACAACAAGCAGCTCACGGAAAAAATCGGCACCGCCACCAACCGCTTGGAGAGTCTGCTTAATCAGATTCCTGAAGAAGAAGCATGAGCGTCGACCCAAAGGGCCTGCAGATCAACGTGATGGGGCGCGAATTTCGCGTCGCCTGTCCGGAAGAAGAGCAAAAAGGCCTGCTCGAGGCGGTGGATTACCTCAACAGGAAGATGTCCGAAATCCGCGACAACGGCAAGATCATCGGCCTGGAGCGCATCGCCATCATGGCGGCGCTCAACATCGCGCACGAGCTGCTCTCCACCAAGGTCGGCGGCTTTGACATCGCGGCGCTCAAGCGTAGAATGGAAAGCATGGAGACAATGCTCGATCAGGCGATGCACGATCAGAGCAAATTGTTCTGAGTTTCCCCTGCGGTGTTCGTAAAGGCTTTAAGTTTCTAAACCAACATTGGTAACTCTGGACGCCGACTCAAGCAGCGCCGGTGTGCGCGTCCGACACGGAAGCGCCTAAAGGGCTCGGAAGGCGACCAAACTTGAACCGTTGGTTCAAGACGCTGGCCTGACGGCACAGGTGGGGGATCCCTACAAAATGCGGCTTTGGCCGCATTTTTTTGTGATTAAGGGATTAAGCAATTCAGTGATTCGGAGGGTGGAGACGGGTTCCGTCACTCAATCACTTAATCCCTCAATTACTTAATCACTCAATCACCGAATCGCCCGATTCGCAATCCTCCGGTGAACTACTGGCTCTTCAAGTCGGAACCGACCACCTACGGCATCGACCACCTCGCGCGGGACAAGGTCACCGCGTGGACCGGCGTGCGCAACTACCAGGCGCGCAACTTCATGCGCGACGCGATGAAGAAGGGCGACCGCGGCTTCTTCTACCACTCGAGCTGTGAAGTGCCCGGCATCGCCGGCCTCGTCGAGGTCAGCCGCGCCGCCTATCCCGACGAGACGCAGTTCGACCGCAAGTCGCAGCAATACGACCCGGGCGCGACCCGGGACAGCCCGCGCTGGTTCAACGTCGACGTGAAGTTCGCGAAAAAAACCCGCGTCGTGGCGCTCACCGAGTTGCGCGCGCAGAAGGCGCTGAAGAACATGCAGATCCTCCAGCGCGGCAACCGGCTCTCCATCACCCCCGTCACGCAGGCCGAATGGGACTGCATTCAGCAGCTTTTCGGAACTGAAAAGCGTGATTCGTGATTCGTGGGTCGTGATTCGAGATAACGCTTGCCGGGGCCGGCTCGCGGCCGAGGGCCGGGCCGCGGTCGACTCACGACTCACGACTCACGAATCACGCCTTGCCCCGGCCATCCCATGATGGTCGAATGGTGGTGGGCCTACCTCGCGCTGGGCGCCTTCGTCGGCTTCTTCGGCGGGCTGCTCGGCATCGGCGGCGGCGCGCTGATGGTGCCGGTGCTGGCCTTCATCTACGCCGCCAAGGGCTTCGCGCCGGAGCACGTCGTCCACCTCGCGCTGGGCACCGGCATCGCGACCATCATCTTCACCTCGGCCTCCAGCGTGTGGAGCCATCACCGGTGGCAGTCGGTCAACTGGCGCATCTTCCTGAAGATGATGCCCGGCGTGGTGGTCGGCACGTTCGGCGGCGCGTACGCCGCCGGCTGGATCGACCCGCGCCTGCTCGCCGCCGCGTTCACCCTGCTCATCTTCGGCCTCGCGGTGCAGATGATGATCGACGCCCGTCCGGCGGCGGGCGGCGTGCTGCCCGGGCCCGCGGTCATGGCAACGGCAGGCGGGGTGATCGGCCTGCTCTCGAGCCTGTCGGCCACCGGCGGCGCGGCGCTCACGGTGGGCTTCCTCGCCCGCGGCAACGTCCGCGTGCACGAGGCGATCGGCACCGCCGCCGCGCTGGGCTGGCCGCTGGCGGTCACGGGAACGCTCGGTTACGTGCTCTCCGGGACCGGCAAGCCGGACCTGCCGGAGTGGAGCGCGGGCTACGTCTACCTGCCGGCGCTGGCGTGGATCGCGGTGGCGAGCGTGGCCCTGGCGCCGCTCGGCGCGCGCGTCGCGCACCGCACGCCGGCGCGGCCGCTGAAGCGCGCGTTCGCCGTCGTGATGTTCCTGCTCGCCACCAACATGCTGGTCTCGACTTTCGGATGAAGCGGCCGGGGCGAGAAGGACTACTACAACAACTTCGCCTTCCTGCCAGAGATCATAAAGGCGTGATTCGTGAGTCGTGAATCGTGATTCGCGGGCCCCGGGTTTGCGGGCATCTCTGCCGAATCACGAATCACCAATCACGATTCACGCCGTTTTAGACGATGCCATCCTTGCGCAGCCGCGCTATGGCATCGGCGTCGAGGTTGAGCACCTCGCTCAACACCTCATCGGTATGCTGCCCCAGTACCGGCGGCGGGGCCTTGAACTCGAGCGCCGTGCCGGAGAACTTCATCGGGCTCGCGATGAGCGGTATCCTGCCGGCCGTCGCGTGGTCGAGCTCGATTTTCATGCCGCGGGCGACGACCTGCGGCTCCTCGAACACCTGCTGCAGGTTGTTGATCGGGCCGTTCGGCACGCCGGCGGCCTCCAGCGCGTCGCACCAGTCCTTCGTCGTGCGCTTCGCGAAGATCGCCGCCAGCAGCCGCGTGATCTCCTCGCGGTTCTCGACGCGCTTCGAGTTGGTGGAGAAGCGCGGGTCCCTGACGAGTTCCGGGCAGCCCGCGACCTCGCAGAATCGATTGAACAGGTTGTCGTTGCCGCAGGCGAGGATGACGTCGCCGTCCTTCGTCCTGAACGGCTGGTAGGGCACGATGTTCGGGTGCGCGTTGCCGATGCGCCCCGGCGCCTTGCCGGTCGCGAGGTAATTCATGCCCTGGTTGGCGAGGATGCCGACCTGGGTGTCGAGCAGCGCGAGATCGAGGTGCTGGCCGCGGCCGGATTTCTCGCGGTGCGCGATCGCCGCGCACACCGCGATCGTCGCGTACATGCCGGTCATGATGTCGGCGATCGGGATGCCGACGCGCTGCGCGCCGCCGCCGGGCAGGTCGTCGCGCTCGCCGGTGATGCTCATGACCCCGCCCATGCCCTGGATCATGAAATCGTAGCCGGGGCGCTCGCGGTACGGCCCGGTCTGGCCGAAGCCGGTGACCGAGGCGTAGATCAGGCGCGGGTTGAGCTTCGCGAGGTCGTCGTAGCCCAGCCCGTAGCGCGCGAGGTCGCCGACCTTGTAGTTCTCGATCAGCACGTCGGCCTGCCGCGCGAGCTGGCGCACGATCTCCTGCCCCTCGGGCTTCGACAGGTTGACCGTGACCGACTTCTTGCCGCGGTTGGCGGAAGCGAAGTAAGCCGACTCCTTCGTGTCCTTGCCGTCCTTGTCCTTCAGCCACGGCGGCCCGAACGCGCGCGAGTCGTCGCCGGTCTTCGGCCGCTCGATCTTGATCACCTCCGCGCCGAGGTCGGCGAGGTTCTGCCCGCACCACGGCCCCGCCAGCACGCGCGAGAGGTCGAGCACACGGATATGCGACAACGGTCCGGCCATGTTCTTAAACTCCCAACGCTGAGGACGCAGTGGACGCCGAGGAAACCCGTATCGATAATAAACCTCTGCGCACCGTTGCGTCCTCAGCGTCCTCGGCGTTCAGAGGTTTACTTTCCGACGAACTGCGGGCGTTTCTTGTCCAGAAACGCTTGCATGCCGATGCGGTAGTCCTCGGTCGCGAAATAGGCGAAGTTCTCCTCGATCTCGGCCTCGGTGAGCGGCGCCGGCCGCGGCGCGAGGCGCCGCACGAACCGCTTGTGCCAGCGGTTGACGAGCGGCGCGCCTTCCGCGATGCGCCGCGCCGCCGCGTACGCTTCCTCTTCCAGCCGGGCGTCGTCCACGATCCGCGTCAGCAGGCCCTTGTCGAGCGCCTCGCCCGCGTCCCACACCCGCCCCTCGACCAGGATCTCCAGCGCCACGGCACGACCCGTCAGCGGCAGCACCGCGGCGAGCTCGTCGTAGGCGATGGCGAAACCGAGGCGGTTGATCGGCACGCCGAAGCGCCCGGACCGCCCGGCGATGCGCAGGTCGCACATGCACGCGATCTCGAGGCCGCCGCCCACGCACGGCCCGTGGATCATCGCCACCGTCGGGTGGCGGCACTCGCTGACCGCCTTCAGCGCGCCGTGGACGTATTCGCGATGATAGACCCGGCCCTGCGTCGCGTTGTCGCGCTCGGTCGCGAACTCGGCGAGATCCGCGCCCGCCGCGAACGCCTCGTTCCCCGCGCCGCGCAGCACGATGCAACGCAACACGTCGTCCGCCGATAGTTCATCCATCACCCGCGCCAGGTCCCGCCACATCGACACCGTCAGCGCGTTCAGCTTGCCGGGGTTGCTCAATGCGACGGTCGCGATCGTCCCGTCGCGGGCGACCAGGACGGCGGGCCCGTCGGTCTGGATGTTATCGGCGTTCATCGGCGTACCCCTCAAGGGGGTATTAAAAAGAATTCATCGGCGGCTGCAATT
>CAYSRR010000050.1:0-2507 GCA_964433375.1 uncultured Streptomycetaceae bacterium | reverse complement strand
TGCCTCGCCGGATAGCACCGGGGTTTTCCCTCATCCCTCCGCCCTCGCCCCCGCAGTTGCCAACCACCCCGTCGTGAGCTAAGGTTCCCGCAGACACCGCAGGCAACGGCCGATTCGAGCCGAACTCAACCAGGAGGAGCAAACCCATGACGACCCGATTGATGGCAGCACTCGCGCTCGCGCTCGCCGCGGCGGCAGGCCACGCCCAGGATTACCCGGCGCGCGCGGTCACCCTCACCGTGCCGAACCCGCCGGGCGGCATGAACCAGATACACGCGCAGCCGCTATCCGCCGTGATCGAGCGGATGACCAAGCAGCCGGCGCCGGTCGTGAACCGGCCCGGCGGCACCGCCGCCATCGGCACTGCTTACGTCGCCAACCAGCCCGACGGCTACAACATCCTGGTCTCGACCGGAAACATGCACCTCGTGCTCGAGAAGGACAAGGTCTTCGGCATCAAGTCGCCGTACTCGCTCGACCAGATCGAGATGCTCGCGCTGCTCTCGGCCGATCCCATCATCCTGGCGATCCATCCCTCGATGCCGGCCAAAAACGTCAAGGAGCTCACGGCGATCGCCCGCAAGAAGCCCAACGAGATCGTGTACTCGACCTCCGGCACCTACGGCGTCACGTTCATGCCCATCGCGATGTACCTGGTTGCGGACCAGCTTCGCATGCGGCACCTGCCGACCACCGGCGGCGGCCCCGCGATTCTGCAGGCGCTCGGCGGCCACTCGCAGGTCACCTCGGGCGGCCCCGCCGCGGTCTACAGTTACGTCAAGTCGGGCAAGCTGCGCGCGCTCGCCAGCTACGGCCTGAAGCCGCATCCCTCGCTGCCGGAAGTGCCGACGTTCCAGTCGATCGGCTACAAGGACGTCGAGGCGTACCTGTGGGTGGGCCTGTTCACCTCTAAGGCCACGCCCGCGCCGCTGCTCGCCCAGATGCGCCAGCTCGTCGCGAAGGCGGCGAACGATCCCGCCTTCAAGCAGGCGCTGGAGAAGGTGCAGGTCGTACCCGACTTCCGCCCGGGCGACGAGTTCAGGCGCTTCTTCGACGCCGACCACAAGCGCATGGCGGCCATCATCCAGAAGATCGGCAAGATGTGACCCCCACCCTGTCCCTCCCCCTTGTCAAGGGGGAGGGCTGGGAAGGGGTTACGCATTACCGGTTCATCACCATGAAAATCAAACGCATCGAAACCATCGCCATCAGCCTGCCGATGGTGAAGCCGCTCAAGATGGCCTTCGAGGAGGTGAAGAGCGCCGAGAACGTGCTGGCCCGCGTCGAGACCGACGACGGCGTCGTGGGCTGGGGCGGCGCGGGCGCGGCGCCGACGATGACGGGAGAAACGGTGGCGAGCATGGCCTCCGCGATACGCTACCTCGCGCCCAAACTCGAGGGCATGCCGCTCGAGGACATCGCGGCGGTGATGCGCCGCGCCGGCAACTATCTTTTCGGCAACCTCTCCGCCAAGTCGGTGATCGAGATCGCCCTGCACGACGCGCTCGGCCGCGCGACGCGCAAGCCGGTCCACGACCTGCTCGGCGGCAAGCGGCGCGACCGCGTCGCGGTCCTGCGCATGGTCGGCACCGGCAAGGGCCTCGACGCCGACATCGACGACGCCCTGCGCGCGAAGGCGGAAGGCCACGTGGCCTTCAAGATCAAGGTCGGCGTCGCCAGCCCGGCCGAGGACGCCGGGCGCACGCGCGCCATCTGCGAGGCGCTCGACGGCAACGGCAGCTACCTCATCTGCGCCGACGCCAACCAGGGCTGGACGCCCGACGAAGCCATCGCCTACGTGCAGGCGGTCGCGGACACGGCGCTCACCTTCTTCGAGCAGCCGGTGTCCGCGCACGACCTGCCCGGCATGGCGCGGGTCGCGCGCTCGAGCCGCGTGCCCATCGCCTGTGACGAGGGGCTGCATTCCCTCGACGACATCCGGCGCCACCACGAAGCCGGCGCGGCGGCGGGCTTCAGCCTGAAGACCATCAAGCTGGGCGGCATGCAGCCGCTGATGGACGCCGGGCTGTTGTGCGAGCAGTTAGGCATGAAGGTGAACCTCGCCTCCAAGATGGCCGAGACCGGCATCAACACCGCCGGCCTGCTGCACCTCGCCGCGGCGCTGCCGGCCGCGGACTGGGGCGTGGGCTTCTCCAGCCAGTACCTGGTGGACGACATCCTGAAGACGCCCCTCTCGTTCGCCGATGGCCACATCTCGGTGCCGCAGGGCCCCGGGCTGGGCGTCGAGGTGGACGAGGCGAAGGTGCGCCGCTACGCGCGCGAAGCCTAGTAGCCGGAACGGCGTCTCAGGTAAAGCGTCTCAGATACTGCGTTGCAGATACTACGTTGCAGATAAGGCGTCTTTTAAAAACGCTTCTCCTGCAACGCTTTATCTGGAACGCTTCACCTGCAACGCCTCATCTGCAACGTCGCTAGAGCTTGATCTTGGGATCAAGCCAATCGCGTAATGAATCGCCGAAGAGGTTGAAGGCGAACACCGCGAAGCT
>CAYSRR010000049.1:0-15007 GCA_964433375.1 uncultured Streptomycetaceae bacterium | reverse complement strand
CGCCATGTTGTAGGGGATGTCCTTCTGCACCGCCTTGTTGTACTCGCGGATCTCGCGCAGCGCGGCCTCGGCGTTGACGCCTTCCATCTTCTTCACCAGCTCTTCCAGCGTGTCGGCGCGCACCTTGGTGACCTGCTTGATGCGGTATTCGTCGCGCAGCGAAGGAATGATCTTCGAGTCGAAGACCTGCCACGCCAGCATGTTCGGCTGCTCCAGCACCACGCGCCCGTACTTGGCGTAGGTGTAGTTGCGGAAGTCCGCGCCCTCGTCGCAGAAGCGCTCGCCGTTGGCGTTGATCATGATGCCCCACGGGTAGCTGTGCTTCTGGAACTGGTCGCCGACGTTGACGTCGCCGAAGGGCGGGGCGTTGAGGTCCCAGCCCACCGCGTGGCAGCCGGACCAGTGGCCGTAAGGCATGGCGCCGATCTCGAGCGCCATCTTGATGCCGAGGCCGGTGTTGTAGCGGGTGCCGCGCACCTTGGCGAGGTCCCAGCCCGGGCCGAGGTAGCGCGCGCGCATCTCGGCGTCGGACTCGAAGCCGCCGCAGGCAAGCACCACCGCCTTGGCGCGGATATCGACGGCCTTGCCCTTGTGCCTGGCGCGCACGCCCAGTACGACGCCGTCGTCGTTCGTGATGAGGCCGACCGCGGGCGTTTCGTAGAAGATCCTGATGCCCTCGCGCTCGCAGGCCTTGTGCTCGTTCTCGATCATGCCCGCGCCGCCGCCCCAGGTCTCCGCCGCGAGGCCGCCCCAGAACTTGTAGCGCGTGCCGTTATCCACCTTGTACGACTGGCGGCCGTAGCTCGCCTGGAACTTGACGCCCTTCTTGCGCAGCCACACGGTCGTCTCGAAGCTGCGCGAGATCAGGATCTCGCAGAGATCGGGGTCGGTGCGGTACTGGGTGATGCGGCCCATGTCGTCGTAGTAGTGCTCGGCGGTGTAGGAGCCGTAGTCGTGGGTCTTCTTTTCCTCCTCGGTCAGGTCCGGGATGATCTGGGCGAGGTCCTCGACGCCGTTGTAGACGACGCGCATCAGGCCGCCGGTGTAGCGGCTGTTGCCGCCGCAGTCCTCGACCGGGGCCGCTTCCAGGATGATGACCGAGGCGCCGTTCTCGCGCGCGGCGAATGCCGCGCAGCAGGCGGCGTTGCCGGCGCCGACGACGATGACGTCAGGTTTTCCGAAATCGGGGGTGCTCATTGCGCTCCTATCAGGTCGGGTCTTGTGTGAGAGGCGTGAATCGTAAATCGTAAATCGTGGCAGGTAAAGCGGGAGTCCACGATTTGCGCGGGTTTCAGTGCAGGGTTTTCGCCTGCGCGCGCTGTGGCTCGGGCTCGGCGCTGGCGGTGGCTGGCGCGGGCGAGGCGTGGTGCGCGACCATGCGCCAGCCGCGCTCGGTGCGGAGGTAGACATTGGTGGCGATGACCGGCGCGCGCGGCCGCGGTTCGCCCGCCACCGTGATGTACTCGTAGACGCTGTGCACCGACAGCATCATGCCCTGAACGTGCTGCTGCTCGCGCAGCTGGAAACGCAGCGTCTGCCCGCTGGCGAAGATCCGGCGCCAGGATTCGCGCACGCGCTCGACGCCGGAGAGGCGGGCGCCGTTGGGATGCACGCAGTAGATGTCGTCGTCATCGGCCCAGACCGCCATCATCGCGTCGAGGTCGGACTTGGCGAGCGCTTCGTAGAACGCCGACTCGGCGTCCTGCGCGGTTGCGTACAGGGCCTTTTTCATACGTGAAAACTCCGGGAACCGCCGATGAACGCCGATGAACGCCGATAAGCGGCAGGAAAAGACAGGAAGCAGATGAAATGTACAGGCTTCACGGGATCGGCTGAAACGTTTCCTCGTCCGGATTTTTCTTGATCTTGTCCGTGTTCATCTGCGTTCATCTGCGTTCATCTGCGGTTGCGTTCAGACTTTCCCGGACTCAGGAAATTCTATCAAAGTCGATGGCGGCCAGTACCCGGTCGGGCGTCAGCTGCATCATGCAGTTGAAATGCCCGAGCGGGCATTCGCGCCTGAAGCAGGGGCTGCACGGCAGGTCGAGTTTCAGGATCTGCGCCCGCGGCGACAGCGGCGGCGTGAACGCCGGGCTGCTCGACCCGTAGAGGGCGATGAGCGGCCGGCCCAGCGCGGCCGCCACGTGCATCAACCCGGAATCGTTGCTGACCACCAGCGAGGTCGATGCCAGCAGGTCGATGGCCTCGGTCAGCGTCGTCTCGCCGCACAGGTTGCGGCAGACGCCGCCGGCGGCCTGCTCGATCTCGGCGCCGGCCTGGCGGTCGCCCTGCGAGCCGATCAGCCAGACCGCGCAGCCGCGCGCGGCGAGTCCCTGCGCGAGTTCGGCGAAATAGCGCGCCGGCCAGCGCTTCGCCGGCCCGTATTCGGCGCCCGGGCAGAGTGCGGCCGCCGGCCGGTTGCGATCAAGGCCGAGGCGGTCGATCACGGCGCGCCGCTCCGTTTCGTCCACCCGCAGGGCGAGCGTGGGCAACGGCGGCTCCAGTTTCCCGCCGCGCGGCAGGGCGAGCGCCGCGTAGCGCTGCGCGATCTGCGGCAGGCTTTCCTTGTCCAGGCGGCGCGCGTCGTTCAGCAGCCAGTGGCGCAGCTCGCCGACGTAGCCGGTGCGCGCGGGGATGCCTGCGAAAAAGGGCACCAGCGCCGACTTGAAGGTGTTGGGCAGGACGATGGCCTGGTCGTAGCTTTCGGGCGCGAGGCTGCGTCCCAGGCGACGGCGCTCGCCGAGCTTCAGGTCGCCGTGGCCGAACGGGCTCTCGATCGCGCGCCGGACTTCGGGCATGCGGGCGAGCAGGGGGAAAGTCCAGCGCGGCGCGAGCACGTCGAGCGCGAGGCCGGGGTGGCGGGCGTGCAGCAGCTTAAACAGCGGCTGCGCGAGGATCGTGTCGCCGATCCACGACGGGCCTATGACAAGGATTTTTGTCATCTGGCTGGGGCCTGGCCCGTCGAATTTTAAATGTTAAATTTTAAATGTTGAGTTTAGAGCCGTCGCTCGAACTCTCAATTCAACATTCAACATTTAACATTCGGCGCGCGGCTAGTGTCCGCTCGCCGCCGCGCCGCCCGTCAGCGTGTACTTCGTGCCGCAATACGGGCAAAGGGACTCGCCGGTCTTTTCGATCGGCAGGAACACGCGCGGGTGCGCGTTCCACAGCATCATGGCGGGCATCGGGCAGTGCAGGGGCAGGTCGGCCGGGCCGACCTCGATGTGACGCTGCCTGTTTTCAGTTTTCTCTGTCATGGCGAGCCTGATTCGAGTGTCGGGTGTCGGGGGGCGGGTGTCGAGTGTCGGGTGTCGAGGGGGCAGAGCTTTCTACGCTCCGGTCACTCGACACTCATTCCTCGAATTCCTCGACACTGTACCCTTACGCCGCGACCGGTGTGAGCCAGTCACGATATTTGTCCGACTTGCCGGTGACGCAGTCGAAGAACGTCTTCTGCAGCTTCTCCGTGACCGGCCCGCGCTGGCCGCTGCCGATGGCGCGGTTGTCGAGCTCGCGGATCGGCGTCACTTCGGCGGCGGTGCCGGTGAAGAACGCCTCATCCGCGCAGTAGACCTCGTCGCGCGTGATGCGCTTGGCGACGACCGGGATGCCGTAATCGCTTGCGATGCGGATCACCGAATCGCGCGTGATGCCCTCGAGCGCGGACGTGAGCTCGGGCTCGTAGAGCGTGCCGTTCCTGACGATGAAGAGGTTCTCGCCGGAGCCCTCGGCGACGAAACCGTCCACGTCGAGCAGCAGCGCCTCGTCGTAGCCGTCCTGCGCCGCTTCCTGGTGGGCGAGGATGGAGTTCATGTAAGTCCCGACCGACTTGGCGCGGCACATCGTCACGTTGACGTGATGGCGCGCGTAGGATGAGGTCTTGACCCGTATGCCGCGCTCGATTGCTTCCGCGCCCAGGTAGGCGCCCCACGGCCAGGCCGCGATCGCCACGTGGACGGCCACGCCTTTCGCCGAGATGCCCATCGCTTCCGAGCCGTAGAACACGAGCGGGCGGATGTAGCACGCGTCGAGCTTGTTCGCGCGCACGACTTCCTTCTGCGCCTCGGCGAGGGTCGCCTTGTCCCAGGGCATCGGCATGCCGTTGATGTGCGCCGAGCGGAACAGGCGTTCGGTGTGCTCGCGCAGGCGGAAGATGGCGGTGCCGCCGGCCGCCTTGTAGGCGCGCACGCCTTCGAACACCCCCATGCCGTAGTGGAGGGTGTGGGTCAGCACGTGGGTGGTCGCGTTGCGCCAGGGCACGAGCTTGCCGTCATACCAGATGTGCCCGTCGCGATCAGCCATGGACGCCATGCGGTTGCTCCGTCGAAAGGCGCTATTTTAGCGTAAGTAGGAAGCGATTTCGGTGGGCCCCCTGGTGTACAATCGGCCGGATAAACCTAATCGCATCCGCCGTGCGCCGCTCCGGCCGCGGCGTCCCGGGGGAGACTCATGGCGCGTGACAAGAAAAACTGGCTGCAGGAGCTGGGCCGGCGCGTCATCAGCGACCAGGACAGCGAGCAGGACAGGCTCAACAAGACGCTCGCGATCTTCGCCTGCGGCCTGATGGGTTTCGCCGCGATGCTGTGGCTCGCGATCTACCATCTGATGGGGATCCGTTTCTCCGCCACGGTGCCGCTCGTGTACCTGGCGGTCTCGGCGGCTTCCCTGGTCCTCTACCTGTGGAGCCGCAATTTCGCGCTGTTCCGCTTCATTCAGACGAGCCTGTTCCTGTTCGTCCCGTTCATCATGCAATGGAGCATCGGCAGCTACGTCAGTTCCTCCGGCGTGATGCTGTGGGCGCTGCTCGCGCCGGTGGGCGTGATGATATTCCAGGGGCCGCGCGAATCCATGCCGTGGTTCTTCGCCTACATCGTGATGACGGCGGTGTCCGGGTTCTTCGATTTTTATCTCAGCGAGGGCGCCCAGGAGGGCGTCAACATGCAGACGATCTCGGTGTTCTTCGCGCTCAACTTCGCCGCGATGTCCACCATCGTCTACCTGCTGATCAGCTACTTCGTGCGCCAGCGCGACAAGCTGCAGGAGCGGCTCGACGAGCGCAACAAGCTGCTCGAGATGGAGCAGGAAAAATCCGAGCGCCTGCTGCTCAATATCCTGCCGGGCCCCATCGCGGCGCGGTTGAAGGAGCACAGCATCACCATCGCCGACGGCTTCGCCGACGTCACGGTCATGTTCGCCGACATCATCGATTTCACGCGGTTGTCGGAGGAAATGCCCCCGAAGTTCATGGTGACGCTGCTGAACGAGGTTTTCTCGCGTTTCGACCAGCTCGCCGAGAAGCACGGCCTGGAGAAGATCAAGACCATCGGCGATGCCTACATGGTGGCCGGGGGCCTCGACGTGCATCACCACCACAACCCCGCCCAGATGCCCGAGCGCGATTACAGCGCCGCGATGTGCGACCTGGCGCTCGACATGTGCGAGTACATGAGCACGCTCTCGGGCGCGCGCAGCTCGCGCCTGCAGATCCACGTCGGCATCGGTACCGGGCCGGTGGTGGCGGGCGTGATCGGCATCAAGAAGTTCATCTACGATCTGTGGGGCGACACGGTGAACATCGCGAGCCGGGTGACGACCGAGGCCGGCCCCGGCATGATCCTCGTGGATGCCGTGACCTACCGGCGCGTGCGCGATAGTTTCCAGTTCGAGGGGCCGCGGACGCTCAACGTCAAGGGCAAGGGCGAGATGAACGCCTGGCGCCTCATCGGCCGCCTGCCGAAGGCGCCCGCCGCCTAGCCCGGCGAGGCCGGGCCCGTCAGGCTTCGCCGATCACTTCTTTCCATAGCTCGACCACCGCGCGGCGCGATTCCTCCACCGCCTCCGGCGCGATGCGGGCGTACTGCTCGCCCTGCAGCCGCAGGCCGTGCTGCAATTCGCGAAAGCGCCGGTAGGCGTCATGCGCTGCCTGCGCGCGGGCTTTCCCGACGAGTCCCAGGCGCGCGGCAAGCTTCAGCAGCGCGAGGTTGCCGATGTTGCCGGTCAGTCCGGCATGGGCATGCGCGTGGCCCAGCACCAGGTACTGCACGGCGAACTCGACGTCGATCAGGCCGCCGCGGTCGTGCTTGAGGTCGAACAGCGCGGTGCGGTTGGGGTGCGCGTCGAGCATTTTCTGCCGCATCGCCGCGACTTCCCGGCGCAACGGCGCCGGTTCGCGCGGCTGGCGCAGGACTTTCACCCGCAACTGCTCGAACTCGGCGCCGACGTCGCGATCGCCCGCGACGAAACGGGCGCGGGTGAGCGCCTGGTGTTCCCATAACTGGGCCTGCCGGTCCTGGTAGTCACGAAAGCTCGCGAACGGGCTCACCAGCAGGCCGCCCGCGCCGTTGGGCCTCAGGCGCAAGTCGGTTTCGTAGAGCACGCCGGCCGGCGTGATGCTGGTCAGCCAGTTGTTGATGCGCTGGGCGAAGCGCGCGTAACCCTCCGCCGCTTCGGGCGCCGCGTCGTCGTGGAGAAAGACGAGGTCGAGATCGGAGGCGTAGCCCAGCTCCTTGCCGCCCAGCTTGCCGTAGGCGATCACGGCGAAGCGGGGCGCCTCGCGGCGCGGGTTGCGCATCGGCCAGGTGACGCGCAGCACTTCCTCCAGCACCACGCAGGCGAGATCGCTCAGGTGGTCGCTCAGCGTCTCGAGCGGCAGCGAGCCCGAAAGGTCCTGCGCGATCAGGCGCATGGTGTGCGCGTGCTTGAAGTGCCGCAGGGTGTCCATCTGCTTCTCGGCGTCTCCCGCGGCGTCCTCCATCTGGGTTCGCAATTGCCGGGCCGCGGCGGCCCAGTCCGGCGCGGCGTAGAGCGTGCGGCTGTCGAGCAGCTCGTCGAGCAGGATCGGCCGGCTCGCCAGGTACTGGGCGACCCAGGGACTCGCGCCCATCATCGCGGCGAGCCGGGACAGGGCCTGGGGATATTCGACGAGCAGCGCGAGGTACGAGCCGCGACGCGCGATGCTCTCCAGCAGGTCGAGCAGGCGGTCGAGCGTCGCGTCCGGGTTCTTCGCGGAGGCCGCGGCCTCGACCGCGAGCGGCACCAGGCGATCGAAGCGCGCCTGGCTGTCGGCCGGCATCTCGCGGTAGCGGCTGCCC
The DNA here is from genome assembly GCA_964433375.1 of uncultured Streptomycetaceae bacterium. Taxonomy (GTDB): domain Bacteria; phylum Pseudomonadota; class Gammaproteobacteria; order Burkholderiales; family SG8-41; genus SG8-41. Next base: position 7,916 of record CAYSRR010000049.1, on the reverse strand, counting down.
GCCCGCATGCCCTTCAGGCGATGCTCGATGTCCTGCGGGCGGCGGAACCCCAGTGCGGTCAGCGTGGCCGCGGATTTTTCCGCGTCCGGGTTTTCCTGCCACAGGTGCGAGTACGCATGCTCGCCTTCGGTTGAAACGGCGAAAATATCCCCGAAATGGCGCGTCACGTCGCCGCGATGACGCTCGAGCTCGGCGTACAGCGCGGCAAAGTCACCGCGACCCTCATCGCCATGGCCCATGGCCTCGGCAACGAGCGCCCGGTCGGCGTCCGATTGCGGCAGATCGTGCGTCTGCCGGTCATCCAGGTATTGCAGCCGGTGCTCGAGGTTGCGCAGGAAGCGATAGGCGTGCGCGAGTTCCGCGACCGCGGCGGCCGGCAGGAGGTTGCGCTCCGCCAGCAGCGGCAGCACCGCGAGGGTCGGCTGGCGCCGCAACTCGGGATCGCGCCCGCCGCGTATCAGCTGGAACACCTGCGCGGTGAACTCGATCTCGCGGATGCCGCCGGGGCCGAGCTTGATGTTGTCGTGCAGGTCGCGCCGCTCGACCTCGCTGCGGATCTGGCGGTGCAGGTCGCGCAGCGCGGCGATCGCGTTGTAATCGAGGTGGCGGCGATAGACGAACGGCCGCACCATCTCCATCAGCTCGGGCCCGCGGTCGCCCGTCAGCGCGCGCGCCTTGATCCACGCGTAGCGCTCCCATTCCCGCCCCTGCGTGATGAAGTAGTTCTCCAGGGCGTCGAAGCTGGCGGCGAGCGGGCCGCCGTCGCCGTACGGGCGCAGCCGCATGTCGACGCGGAACACGTGGCCGTCCCCGGTCATCTCGGAGAGCGCGGCGATCAGCCGCCGGCCGAGGCGGATGAAGTACTCGTGGTTGCTGATGGCCTGCGGCCCGCGCGTTTCTCCTTCTTCCGGGTAGACGAAGATGAGGTCGAGGTCGGAGGAGACGTTCAGTTCGGCGCCGCCGGCCTTGCCCATGCCGATCACGTGCAACTGCTGCTCGCGGCCGCTTGCGGCGCCGACCGGGCGCCCGTGCCGGGCGGCAAGCCACCCGTCCAGCCGGGCGAGCGCGTGGCTCACCGCGACCTCGGCCAGCGCGGTGGTGGTCGCGAGCACCTCGTCGAGCGGCGCCAGTCCGCCGAGGTCGCGCGCGATGAGGCGCAGCATCACGCGCGCGCGCAGGACGCGTAACGCGCGCTTCAGGCCGCCCTCGTCCTCGCCCGGGTCCGCTGCCAGTTCGGCGCGCATTTCAGCGGCGCTGAACGGATGGCCGATCGCGGCATCCAACCTTGCGGGAAACCCGGCTTCGACGAGCCGGCGCGCGTAATGACTCAGGCGCGCGGCGCGCGCCAAAGGAGAAGTGCCCGCGGGAGTCACCGCGGGCGTGTCGGCGGATGACGACGCGCCGGCGTTATGAGATTCCATGATCGATTGCAGGTAGAATACGTAAGCCCTTGACTCAATATCGCATTTTTTCGAGGTTCAGGCAAAAAGTGGCGGCATCGAAGACGCTCGGATGGCTGGGATGGTGCTCGCTCTGGACGTATCGCGTGCTGACCTGGGGCGTGCTGGCGGTCGGGCTTGCGCTCGCCGCGGCCGTCATCGCGCTGCGTTACTGGATCCTGCCCGACATCGAGCAGTACCGGGAGGATATCGCGCGCATCGTGAGCACGCGCGCGGGCCAGAAAGTCACCATCGAGAAGATCCAGGCCAATTGGGACGGCCTGCGCCCGCAGCTGCGCCTCGAAAACGTGACCGTGCACGATCGCTCGGGCCGGCCGGCGTTCACGCTCTCGCGCATGGACCAGACGCTATCGTGGCTGTCGGTGCCCTTCTTCGAGTTGCGCTTCCACGCGATCGACATATACAGGCCGACCTTGAACGTCCGGCGCGACGCGAACGGCGTGGTTTCCGTTGCCGGCGTCGAGTTGACGGGCGAGGGGGGCGATACCGGGTTCAGCGACTGGCTGCTGCGCCAGCGCGACATCGAGGTGCACGACGCCACCATCGTCTGGAACGACGACTTGCGCGAGGCGCCCCGGCTCGAGCTGAAGCACGTCTCCCTGCACGTGATGAGCAGCGGCAACCGGCACCGTTTTGGGCTGACCGCGACGCCGCCGGGCGAGCTGGCGTCCCCGCTCGACGTGCGCGGCGACCTGCGGGGCCGCACGGTCGGGTCGCTCATGGACTGGAACGGGCAACTCTACCTGCACCTCGATTATGCCGACATCGCGGCATGGCGCACGTGGGTCCCGTTCCCGGTCGAATTTCCGAGCGGCGCTGGCGCGCTGCGTGCCTGGCTGTCGTTCAGCCGGCACCAGTTGACCGAAGTCACCGCGGACGTGAGGCTCGCCAACGTGCGCGCCCGGCTGGGGTCGGAGTTGCCCGAACTCGACCTGAGCGACCTCTCGGGGCGCATCGGCTGGAAGCAGTCGGACGCGAGCTACGAGTTCACGACTTCGCGGCTCGGCCTGACCACCACCGGCGGCCTGACGCTGTTGCCCGCGGATTTCATGCTGCGGGTCGTCCCCGGCAGCGCGCGCAGGCAGGGGCGCGGTGAAATGCAGGCCAGCATGCTCGACCTGGAGCCGCTCGCGGCGCTGGCCGATCATCTGCCGCTGCCGCAGGGGTTGCGCAAACATCTGGCGACCTACTCGCCCCGGGGCGGTTTTCACGATGTCGTGGCGCGCTGGACCGGCGACTGGCGGGAGCCGCATCAATACAGCGCGCGCGGGCGCTTCCAGGGGCTGTCGCTCAACCACGCGGGCAAGATACCGGGATTCTCGGGCTTGAGCGGCTCGCTGGATGGCAACGAGCGCGGCGGCACGCTGTCGCTCAATTCCCACAAGGCGACGGTGAACATGCCGCTCGTCTTCCGCGACCCGCTCCAGTTCGATGCGCTCACCGCGCAGGTCGCCTGGTCGCGCGCCGGCGGCGACACCGAGCTCAAGCTGAACAGCATCTCGTTTTCCAACGGACATCTTTCCGGCACCGTTTTCGGCAATTACCGGACCGCGGGCTCGGCCCACGGCGTCATCGATCTCACCGGCAACCTGACGCGTGCCGATGCGCGCTACGTCAGCCGCTACATCCCGCTGGTGATGGGTAAGGGCGCGCGCGACTGGCTGGACAAGGCTTTCCTCGCGGGCCAGTCGAACGACGTTTCGCTGAGGCTGAAAGGCAACCTCGACGAGTTCCCGTTCGCCGGGGGCAAGGGCGGCGTGTTCCAGGTGGCGGCGAAGGTCACGGGCGGCGTGGTGCATTACGCGGACGGCTGGCCGGACATCGAGGACGTCGCGGGCGATATCCTGTTCCGCGGGCAGCGCATGGACGTCCACGCGCGCCAGGGCGTCCTCTCGGGCGTGCGCCTGTCGAACGTGCGCGTCGACATCCCGGACCTGGTGCACACGGACGAGGTGCTCAACGTGAGCGGCGAAGCGGACGGGGCGACCGCCGATTTTTTCGCCTTCATCGACAAGAGCCCGGTGTCCGGCATGATCGACCGGTTCACCGAGGGCTGGCAGACGCAGGGCGCGGGCAAGCTGGCGTTGAAGCTGACCGTCCCGTTGCGCGCGACCGAGAAGAGCCGGGTCGCGGGTTCTTACCGGTTTTCAGGCAACACGGTCGTTATCACGCCCGAGCTGCCCGCGGTGGAGCAGGCGGCCGGGCGCGTCGAGTTCACCGATTCTTCCGTGCGAGCGCAAAACATCAGCGCGACCATGCTCGGCGGCCCAGTGACGATCTCCGCTGCCACCGTGCGCGACCCCAATGCGCGCGACGCCGCGGTGCGTGTCGACCTGCAGGGGCGCATCAACCCGGACGGCGCGCGCCGCCTGGCCGGCGGGCCGGCGTGGGTGCAACACCTGCGCGGTACCACCGACTGGAGCGCGGTGATCAATGCGCGCAAGCGCGACGCAGACGTGGTGTTTGAATCAAGCCTGCGGGGACTTGCCGTCGACCTGCCCGCGCCGTTCGTGAAAACCGCCGCGGAAGCGATGCCGCTGCGCATCGAGCGCCGCCTGCTGGCGGCGAACCAGGATCGCCTGAGCCTGTCCCTCGGCGACATCGTCGGCCTGAACCTGGTGCGCCGCGTCGAGGGCGCGCGTTCGGTCATCACGCGCGGCGCCGTGCATTTCGGTGGCGCCGCCGCCGAGCCCGACCGCAACGGCGTGTGGGTGAGCGGCGCGATGAAAGCCCTTGACCTGGATCGCTGGCTGGCGCTGATGGAAGGCGGCGAGGAGACGCGCATCGAGTGGGGCGGCGTGGATCTCAAGCTCGGAATGACGGATGCCTTCGGCCGGCGTTTCGGCGAGATGGCGATCCACTCCACGGTGGTGGACGGGCAGTGGCGCGCCAGCGTCGCCGGCAAGGACCTGGAAGGCACCTTGTTGCTGGAGCCCCAGGGCCGCGGGCGGGTCGTGGCGCGGATGAAAACGCTGACGATACCCGATGCCTCGCCAGCCGTGATGGCGCCGGCGGGCGCTCCCGCGCAGCCCGCCAGGAAGGAGCCGCGCTCATGGCCGGCGCTCGACATCACCGCCGAGCAGTTCGTCAACAAGGGCAAGCCGCTGGGGCGGCTCGAGCTCGCCGCCGTGCCGGAAGGGCGTGACTGGCGCATCGAGCGGCTGCGCATCGTGAATCCCGAGTCGACTTTCACGCTCGACGGCGTGTGGCACGTCAACCTCGCGCAGCCGCGCACGCAGGTCAACCTGCGGCTGGAGGCTTCCGACGTCGGCAAGCTCCTCACCCGGCTGGGCTATCCCGAGGGCGTGCGGCGCGGCACCGCCAGGCTGGAGGGGGCGCTCGCCTGGAACGGCGCGCCGTACGACCTCGACTATCCGTCCCTCAGCGGCAACCTGGTGCTGGAGGCCGCCAAGGGGCAATTCGTCAAGCTCGAGCCGGGCATCGGCAAGCTGCTGGGCATCCTGAGCCTGCAGTCGCTGCCGCGGCGCATCTCGCTCGACTTCCGCGACGTTTTCAGCGAAGGCTTCTCCTTCGACGAGATCGTCGGCGCGGTCAAGATCAACCGCGGCATCGCCGGCACCGAGAACTTCCGCATCCAGGGCCCTCCGGCGCGGGTGACGATGATCGGCGAGGTGGACCTCGCGAACGAGACCCAGAAGCTGCGGGTGCGCATCACGCCCCACGTCAGCGACACCGTCTCGATCGCGGGCGCTCTCATGGGCGGGCCGATCGCCGGCGTGGCGGCGTTTCTGGCGCAGAAAATGCTGAAGGACCCGCTCGACCAGGCCGTTTCCTACGAGTACAACGTGGGCGGCACATGGTCGGGGCCGAACGTGGCCCGGGTCGAGCGGCCGGTGGCCGCGACCGAAGGCACCCCGCCATGACCGCTGCCGCGATGGTAAGATTTCTGGCGGGTGCGGGATTCGCCGCCGCGGCCGTCGTCGGCACGGCGCAGACTTTCGCGCAGGCTTTCGTAGTGCCCCCCGAGTTGTGGGACCGGCCGCGCAGCGGCCGCGCCGTGCTGGAGCAGCCGGCCATCCGGCAGGCGGTCGGCGCGTGCCTGGCGCAACCGGGCAGCCGCCTCGTCGTTCGTCACGGCGTCGGGCAGGAGCCGCTCCTTGCAGCCGAGGAATTGCGTGCCTGGCTCGTGGCGCTGGCGATCGAGCCCGCGCGCATTTCGCTGCGCAACGATCTCCAGCCGGCCGAGCCGCTGCGCATCGAAGTGACTCGCGACCCGTGACTCGTGACCCTGACTGGAAAGAATGGATGTGAACGCTTCCCGCTCTTCTTTCGGCCGTGCCAAGCCGCACCTCGCCCAGAGCGACGGGAACTCGCCCGTCACGCGTATCGCCGCGGTGCAGCTCGCCTCGGGACCCAACATCGAGGGCAATCTCCAGGAGGCGGGCAGGCTGATCGAGATGGCGGTGACGCAGGGCGCGAAGCTGGTCGCCCTGCCCGAGTATTTCGCGATCATGGGGTTGCGCGACGGCGACAAGGTGAAGGCGCGCGAGAAACCGGGCGAGGGCCCGATCCAGGCGTTTCTCTCGGCCACGGCGCGGCGCCATGGCGTCTGGCTGGTCGGCGGCTCCGTGCCGCTCGAATGCGCGAGTCCCGACAAGGTGCGCAACAGCAGCCTGGTCTACGACGACAAGGGCCAGCTCGCCGCGCGCTACGACAAGATCCACCTGTTCGGCTTCGAGATGGGCAAGGAGCGCTACCAGGAGGCGCTGACCATCGAGCCCGGCAAGGACGTCGTCACCGTGGACACGCCGTTCGCGGCTGGGTCTGTCCATCTGCTACGACCTGCGCTTTCCCGAGCTCTACCGCGCGATGAGGGACGTGGACATTATCCTGGTGCCGTCGGCTTTTACCGAGACCACCGGGAAAGCGCACTGGGAGACGCTGATCCGCGCGCGCGCCATCGAGAACCTCGCCTACGTGCTCGCGCCGGCGCAGGGCGGCTATCACCTGAGCGGGCGCGAGACCCACGGCGACAGCATGATCGTGGACCCGTGGGGCGTGGTGCTCGATCGCCTGCCGCGCGGCTCGGGCGTGGTGGTGGCCGGCATCAACCTGCAGCACATCCGCAACCTGCGGCAGAGCCTGCCGGCCTTGACCCATCGCACCGTGCACCGGTGTTGAGCGCGGAAATGCGCCGACGCAGCGTTTGATGATCCAATCTCCCGGCCGGCGTATTTCCGAAATTGAAATTGCCGACCACAGCCCCCACCTGGATTGAATGCCCATGAACCCGGACAACAAAAAAGAGTTGCGTGAACTCGATAATAAAATTTCGTTCGCAACGGCGAACGAAATTTTGCTGGCGCCATATTCGCTGGACGACAAAAGGCTGCAGGCCGTGTTCGGGCAGATCTTCGCGCACCGGGTGGATTACGCCGACCTCTACTTCCAGTACACGCGCAGCGAGTCGTGGAGCCTGGAGGAGGGCATCGTCAAGTCCGGCAGCTTCAACATCGACCAGGGCGTGGGCGTGCGGGCAGTGAGCGGAGAAAAAACCGCGTTCGCCTATTCCGACGACATCAGCCTGCCGGCGCTGGAAGCCGCGGCGCAGGCGACGCGCGCGATCGCGCGCCAGGGGCAGTCGGGTCGTACCCAGGTCGCGAAGCGCGCAACGGGTCACAGCCTCACGGGCCACAACCTTTACGTCCCGCAGGACCCGATCGCGAGCCTGCAGGACCCGATGAAGGTCGCGCTGCTCGAGCGCATCGAGCGCCGGGCGCGCGCGCTCGACCCGCGCGTGACCCAGGTCATGGCTTCGCTCGCGGGCGAATACGAGGTGGTGCTGGTCGCGCGCTCCGACGGCGTGACCGCCGCCGACGTGCGGCCGCTGGTGCGGCTCTCCGTGCAGGTGATCGTCGAGCGGGACGGGCGGCGCGAGCAGGGCAGCGCCGGCGGCGGCGGTCGCTTCGACTACGCGTACTTCACCGACGACGTGCTCGCGGACTACGCGCGGAAGGCGGTGGACCAGGCGCTCGTCAACCTCGAAGCGCGGCCCGCGCCGGCGGGCACCATGACGGTGGTGCTGGGCCCGGGATGGCCGGGCGTGCTGCTGCACGAGGCGATCGGCCACGGGCTGGAGGGCGATTTCAACCGCAAGGGCACGTCCGCGTTCAGCGGGCGCATCGGCGAGCGCGTGGCGGCGCCGGGCGTCACCGTGGTGGACGACGGCACGCTCGCGCGCCGGCGCGGCTCGCTCAACGTCGACGACGAGGGGCAGCCCACGCAGTGCAACACGCTCATCGAGAACGGCGTGCTGCGCGGCTACATGCAGGACAGCCTCAACGCGCGCCTGATGAAGGTCGCGCCCACCGGCAACGGCCGGCGCGAATCGTACGCGCACATCCCGATGCCGCGCATGACCAACACCTGCATGCTGAACGGCGACAAGCCGCGCGAGGAAATCATCGCATCGGTGAAGAACGGGCTCTACGCCGT
>CAYSRR010000048.1:12260-15071 GCA_964433375.1 uncultured Streptomycetaceae bacterium | reverse complement strand
CTCACCGCGCCGCTGATCGGCGCCTACGCCGACGCGCACGCTGCCAAGAAACGGCTGCTGGCCGCCACCACCGTCGGCTGCGTGCTGTTCACGGCCGGGCTCGCGACGGTGGGCGGCGGCGATCTCGCGCTCGGCATCGCGCTGGTCATCCTCTCCAATTTCTTTTTCGGCACCGGCGAGAACCTGGTCGCGTCCTTTCTCCCGGAGCTCGCGAAAGGCGAGGCGATGGGCAAGGTGTCCGGCTGGGGCTGGGGCCTGGGCTACCTCGGCGGCCTGCTCGCGCTGGGCGTCTGCCTCGCCTACATCACCCACGCGCAGGGGCGGGGCGCGACCGCCGCGGAATTCGTGCCGGTCACGATGCTGATCACCGCGGGGATTTTCGCGCTGGCCAGCCTGCCGACGTTCCTGTTCCTGCGCGAACGCGCGGTGCCCGCTTTCGTAACTGAGGCCGGCGCCACCGATATCATGAAAAGCGCGTACGCACGCGTCGCCGGCACGCTGAGCCACGCCCGCCGTTACGCCGATCTGTGGCGCTTCCTGGTGTGCCTCGTGTTCTACCAGGCCGGCATTATGACCGTGATCGCGCTGGCGGCGGTGTACGCGCAGGAAGCGATGGGCTTCACCACGCGCGACACCATCATGCTGATCCTGGTGGTCAACGTCACTGCCGCGATCGGCGCGTTCGCTTTCGGTCACGTGCAGGACCGGCTGGGCCACGTGCGCACGCTCGCGGTCACGCTCGTCGGCTGGATCCTCACGGTGCTGCTGGCTTGGATGGCCGAGGGCCCCGCACTGTTCTGGGTCGCGGCCAACCTGGTCGGACTGTGCCTGGGCTCCAGCCAGTCGGCGGGCCGGGCGCTGATCGGCTACCTGAGCCCTCCAGCGCGCACGGCGGAGTTCTTCGGATTGTGGGGGCTGGCCGTGAAGCTCTCTTCCATCATCGGCCCGCTTACTTATGGTGCGGTCACCTGGGTGACCCAGGGCAATCACCGATTGGCCATCCTGATGACCGGGCTGTTTTTCGTCGCCGGCCTGGCGATCCTGGCTGGCCTCGACCCGATGCGCGGCCGGCGCGCCGCGCTCGAAGAAACGGCGTGATGAGGGATAAGTGATAGGGGATAAGGGATAGGGCAGGATTTTCCGCTCCGCGGGAACCCTATCCCATATCCCTTATCCCGCTTTCCCGGGATAGGGTCGGTGCACTACAATCCTCGCCTTGCTGCGGGCGACTTCATAACCCATAACAAGAAGCATTTCAGGACAGGGGCATGGCACTCAACTTGTTCGGCGGCGGCAAGGTCGATCACCCGATGGCCGATCCGAAGCGGGCGCGCGAAATCATCAATGAGATCGCCACCGATCCCGCCAAGGCGCTCGCCGAAATCACCGAGTGGCTGGATACGCTGAACCGCACCGACGGCTTCAAGCTCGACCGCCGTTACGAGAACATCGATCTCCTCGACGGCGTCGCCAAGAACCATCAGCGCAAGCTCGCGCAGGACTACCTCGCGATGCCGCGCCAGCAGAAATTCCAGGAAAACCGCCTGTGGACGACCTCGTTCGAGTTCTGGAAGCATCTCGGCGATGCCTATATCCGTTGCGTTCGTGAACACGAGGCCAACGTCAACGGCGCGGCCGTCATCCGCAAGAGCGTGCCGGCGATCGTTGCGCGCGCGCTGCGCGCGCTGACACTGCAACTCAAGTGGACGCTGCTGCGCTACGGGCTGGTCGAGCCGCGCATCTGGACCGATCTCGCGCGGCTCTACCAGCTTGCGGAGCAGAAGGGGTGGGCCGACGCCGAGGTCGCCGTTTATCCCGGCTCGCACGGCGCGGGCAGCATCAAGGGCGAGTTCCTCAGGGCGTTGATGCTGTCGGCGTCCTCGACCGACGGCCTGCCGCCGGTGCGGCAGGAGATTGCCGAGCGCGTGGTGGCGCATTTTTCCCGCTCGTTCGTGCTGTCCGCGAAGCCGGAGGGCTGCACCCACTGTTTCGATCTCGCGGCGCCGAAGGCGCCGGTGCGCCTGTTCAAGGGCGTGCAGGCGGCGGCGACGATGCGGTTCTTCGGCGCGGGCGCGGCGTTCGCGGGCGTGAGCCAGCTGGAGGCGCAGGCCCGCAGCCGCGGCATCCCGGCCGACGTTCATCTCGGCGGCAACTACGAGAAAGAGGTCGTGATCGGCGTGTTCAGGAACCTCGCGACGCAGTGGTCGGAGACGCCGCCGGCGCGCGGTTCGGAGCGGCGCTTCACCGCCGGGAGCATCTCGGTGGTGCCCGGGTTCAACGAGCTCATCGGCGTGCTCGATCCCGCCAGCAGCGACGCGCTCGATTTCAGCCAGGAATCGACCGCGCAGTCCGCCGAGAGCTGGGTCGTGGTCAACGTCAGCGAAGGCGGCTACGGCGCGATCATTCCGGCGCGGAAAAGCGACTGGATCAAGGTCGGCACGCTGGTCGGCGTGCAGAACGAGGTGTCGAAGAATCACTGGGGCGTGGGCCTCATCCGGCGCATCACCCGCGACGAGCACCAGCAGCGCCAGGTCGGCATCCAGCTGCTCACCAGGACCGCGATCCCGATCAAGGTCGCGAAGTCCGGGTCGGTTTCCTCCTTCAACGCCAACCGCGAGCCGCAGACTGCGATCCTGCTGTCCACGTCGCCCGACAAGCAGGGCGAGGTCGGCGTGGTGCTGCGGGAAGGCATCTACAACGGCCGCGACAGCCTCGACATGACGGTGAAGGACAAGGACTACCTGCTGATGCCCGCCGCCATGGTCGAGGACGGCGAGGATTTCGACTGGGCGAAGTTCAAGGTCATGCAGC
>CAYSRR010000048.1:277-12250 GCA_964433375.1 uncultured Streptomycetaceae bacterium | reverse complement strand
GCGGTGAGGCGTGAGGCGAGAGGAGTGAGGAGTGAGGCGAAGGAACGTAGGTGGTATTGGCGGTCTTCCGCCTAACGCCTAACGCCTAACGCCTAACGCGTCGCGGCGATGCTCGCCGGGCCGCGCGCGAGCACAGGGGCCGCCTGCCGTCCGGCCGCGGCTTTTCCGGACGGGCGGGCGTGCTCCCGCATCAGCTCGCGCACGCGGGCGATTTCCGGCGGCGGTTGCGATTCCTCCGGCGTCAGGAGAAAGCCGGCCTCGCGCAGCCGGCGTCCCGGCGCGATACGGCTCGTGCAGACCGACAGCGGGATGGACAGGATCAGCGCGCCGACGACCGGCAGCAGCCACCACAGGAACATGGGGTTGAGCCAGTAGACCAGTCCCGCCCACGCGACGCCCAGCAGCGTGTGCCAGCCGTGGCGCCGCAGCGCCTCGCCCCAGCCGGTCTCCGCGTCGGCGCGCGGCGGCGATTTCCACCGGACCGTCCGGCCGAAAAGCGGCGCGAGCACGAACTGCGTGTGGAACAGCATGCGGATCGGCGCGAGCAGGACGGACAGCGCCAGCTCGCCCAGCGTGCTCAGCGCGAGCCGCGTCCGGCCGCCGAAGCGCGCGGCGTCCCTGAACTGGAGCAGCAGCACGCTGGCCAGCTTCGGCAGGAACAGCAGCGTTGCCGTCGTGCCGAACAGCGCGACGGCGCGGTCGGGGCGCCACTGCGGCCACCGGGGGAAAAGCTGGTAAGGCTCGACGAAGTACTGCGGTGTCTGGAGCATGTGCACCGCCAGCAGGGCCGTGGACAGGACCAGCATCACGAACCACAGCGCTGCCGAGAGATACGCCACGACGCCCGTCAGGAACGCCACGCGGTGCGCCGGGTGCAGGCCTTCCATGCCGAACAGGCGGAAATTCATCAGGTTGCCCTGGCACCAGCGGCGGTCGCGCGTCAACTCGTCCACGAGGTTCGGCGGCGTTTCCTCGTAGCTGCCCGGCAGGTCGTAGGCGATCCACACTTTCCATCCCGCGCGCCGCATCAGGGCCGCTTCGACGAAATCGTGCGACAGGATCTCTCCCGACAGCGGGCCGCGACCGGGCAGCCGGGCGAGCGCGCAGTGCCGCATGAAAGGCGCGACGCGGATGATGGCGTTGTGCCCCCAGTAATGGGATTCGCCGAGCTGCCAGAAATGCAGCCCGGCCGTGAACATGGGGCCGTAGACGCCGGTCGAGAATTGCTGGACGCGCGCGTACAGGGTGTCCCGGCCCGCGGCCCGCGGCGGGCTCTGGATGATGCCGGCGTCGGGATTCGCTTCCATCATGCGCACGAGCTGCGCCAGGCACGCGCCGCTCATCACGCTGTCCGCGTCCAGGATGACCATGTAGCGGTAGCGGCTGCCCCAGCGGCGGCAGAAGTCCGCGATGTTGCCGCTCTTGCGCTTGATGTGATGGCGGCGCCAGCGGTAGAACACGCGCCCGAAACCGCCGACGGCGCGGCACAGTCCGAGCCACGCACGCGTTTCCGCGGCGCGGGCGCCGCCGCCGCTGTCGCTCAGCACGTAGAAGTCGAAGTGCCGCAGCTCCCCGGCACGCTCGACGGACTCGTAGGTCGCGCGCAACCCGGCGAACACGCGCGCGATGTCTTCGTTGCAGACGGGCATGACGATCGCGGTGCGCGCGCGGCCGTCGATCGGCAATCCGCCCGCGCCGGCGGACACCTTGTGCCGGTCTCCTCCGCGCAGCAGCAGCGCGAAACCGGCCATGGCCGTCCAGAAGCCCGCCGATATCCAGCCGAACAGGATCGCGAAGAGCGCGAGGATGGCGATCTCGAGTATCTGCCGTCCCTGATAGGGCAGCACGCTCGCCATGAAATCGGTGGCGAGCCATGTCTGCATGGCGATCAGCAGCAACAGCGTGGTGCGCCTGGCCGCCGCCGCCCATCTCCAGCGGCCGCGTTCATCCGGCGGATGGTCGGCAGGATCGTTTTCGGTCGCACTCGCCGACCTGCCGCGCCAGGGGCGCGGGGCCATCGATTTCCGGTGGAGCGGCGGCGCGGTGTGAAGACGCGCGCGCCGCCCGCCCGGGTGGCCGTCCGCCAGCACGCGCCGCTCCTCGTCGGTGAGCGAGGACTGCAGGGCGATCAGTTCGGGGGAATGATGTAGCTCCATATCTCCGAAATCGTCTGTCCCGCGCTGCGGAGAAAGGCGCGCAGCTCCACCGGTTTCTTCTCGTCGAGCCTGCGCACCCGCAGGCTCAGGCGCCAGCCGCCCGTGATCTCGTTGCGCCGCACCCTGCTTTCCAGCACCTCTCCGTTCCCGTCGCTCGAGATCACGCCTTCCACGGCGGCATCCGCCGCCGGCTTGGCCGGCGGCGCAAAATCAATGGTGTAACCGATGCTGCCGTCGGGCTTGCGCGTGTGGCCGCGGCCGCGACGCGACTGCGTGACCCACGCGAGTGCCGGCCGGGTCTCGGCATCCTTCTGCCATAGCAGGCGGTACTCCAGATCGTACGGCCGCTTCGGTTTTGGCGGCTCGGCGGGCACCCAGAAAGCCACCACGTTGTCGTTGGTCTCGTCGGGCGTCGGTATCTGCACCAGCTCGACGCGGCCCGCCCCCCATTTCCCCTTCGGCTCGACCCAGGCGCTGGGGCGCGACTCGTAGCGCATGTCGAGCTCCTGGTAGCTGCCGAACTCGCGGTCGCGCTGCATCAGCCCGAAGCCGGCCGGATCGGTCAGGGCGAACGACGTGATCAGCAGACGGCGGGGGTTGACCAGCGGCCGCCAGATCCATTCGCCGTTCGCCGCCTGGATGGAGAGGCCGTCCGAGTCGTGCACCTCCGGACGGTAGTCGTCGGCGACCGCGGGCTGGTTCTCGCCGAAGAAAAACATGCTGGTCAGCGGCGCCAGCCCCATTTTTCCGGCTTCCTCGCGCATGAAGATGCGGGCCCTGACCTCGACCGCCGTTTCGATTCCCGGCTTCAGCACGAAGCGGTACGCGCCGCTCGCCCGCCTGGAATCCAGGAGCGCGTAGATGACGAGTTCCTTGTCCGCGGGGGACGGCCGGGCGAGCCAGAACTCGACGAAGTGGGGAAATTCCTCGCCGGACATGAGCCCGGTGTCGATCGCCAGGGCGCGGGCCGAAAGTCCGTAGTGCTGGCCCGTGCCGAGCGCCCGGAAATAGCTCGCGCCGAGAAAGGACAGGACCTCGTCCTTGTGCTTCGGCGTGTTCACCGGGAAATGAACTCGGAAGCCCGCGAAACCGGGATGGCGCGTCTTCTGCGGATCGACGCCGCTCCCGCCGTAATTGAACGCCGCCGGATCGAACCGGATTTCCCGGATGCCGTCGGACGACACTTCGTTGATCCTGACCGGCTGGGTGAAATAGTGGCCCGGATGGAAGAACCCGATCTCGAATGCAAGTCCGGCGTTGCGCCAGAGCGCGCGCTCGTGGTTGAACCGAATTTCCCGGTACTGGTCGTAAGTCAGGGCCTGCAGTTCCCTGGGTAACGGGTTGTCCGGTTTGCGGTAGGGGGAGGCGGCGAGTTGCCGGGCGCGCGCGGCGACGTCTCCGAAGCCGAACGCCGCCGCGTCGTCCGCCAGAGGGAACAGCAGGGCGGCCACGGCGAGAGACAGGAGGTTGCGGATGCTCATCGCTTCCGTTGTAAGTTGTTGTAAGTTTTCTCGACGGTAGAATGCGAGGCAAGAACCGTGCAAACGTGGGATTGGACGCGTACCTCGTACGTGAGTTCAAATTCATAGTGGTGGCGACACGCCCATCCATGGAGTGTCGTCATACGGCAACAGCGCGGTGGCCGTGGCTCCGCGCGGCGGCCTCGTAAAACATCCTCCGGACATGAAGAAAAAGGTACGCCATGCGGCGTCATGGCGCGCGGGAATATGCGGCGACGAGACATTCTGAAATCACTGGCGGCGCTGGCCGCGACGGGTTGGGCAATTCGCGTGCCGGCCGCCGGAGGCGCTGGTTCCCTGCGGATGACGGGACAGCCGCAGCCGTTCGATTACGCGTGGCTGAAGGGACGAGCACGGGCGCTTGCCGCCGAGCCGCACCGGGTGCCGGCGAGAAGCGCCGTTCCCGAAGCGGTGAGGGGGCTCGACTGGGACCGCTACCAGGCGATCCGTTACCGCGCCGATCACGCGCTGTGGGCGGAGGACGGCCTGCGCCTGCAGGCGAGGTTTTTCCATCTCGGTCTGTACCACCAGACGCCGGTCCATATTCACGTGGTGGAGAACGGCCAGGCTCGGGAGGTCGCGTACGATCCCGCGATGTTCGATTACGGCGAGAGCGGACTGCAGGCTTCCGGCCTCCCGCCGGACCTCGGCTTTGCCGGCTTCCGGATCCACCTGCGCGAGGATACTGACCGCGACGTCGCGGCTTTTCTCGGCGCCAGCTATTTCCGGGCGGTCGGCGGGGAGAAGCAATACGGCCTGTCGGCGCGCGGGCTCGCGATCGATTCGGGGATGGAACGGCCCGAGGAGTTTCCGGTCTTCACGGCGTTCTGGCTCGAGCGCCCGGCAAGGAACTCGGCCCGGCTCGTTGTCTACGCGCTGCTCGATTCGCCCAGCGTCGCCGGCGCCTACCGCTTCGTCCTCGCGCCGGGGCCGACGTTCGTCATGGACGTGGACGCCGCGCTGTATCCACGACGGACGATCGAGCGCCTCGGCATCGCGCCGCTGACCAGCATGTACCAGCACGGGGAGAACGACCGCCGCATGGCGCGCGACTGGAGGCCCGAAATACACGATTCCGACGGCCTCGCGCTGTGGATCGGCGCGGGCGAGCGCATCTGGCGTCCGCTCGTCAACCCGGAACAACTGCGCTTCAATTCGTACGGCGACGAGAATCCGCGCGGCTTCGGCCTGCTGCAGCGCGACCGCGACTTTGCCAACTACCAGGACGATGGCGTGTTCTACGACCGCCGGCCGAGCCTGTGGGTGGAGCCGAAGTCGCCCTGGGGCAGGGGCTCGGTCCAGCTCGTGGAGATACCCACCGTGGATGAGACCTTCGACAACATCGTCGCCTTCTGGAATCCCGAGCGCAAGCCGCAGGCGGGGGAAGAGCTGCTGTACGCGTACCGCCTGCACTGGGGCGCGCGTACGCCGGCGGATCCGCCGCTCGCGCGGGTCGTGGCCACGCGTACCGGGATAGGCGGAGTCGTCGGGCGCAAGCGCGAGTATTTCTCGTGGCGCTTCGCGATCGATTTTTCGGGCGGCGACCTGGCGAAGCTCGGCAGGGACGACGGCGTGGAGCCGGTGATCACGGCCTCGCGCGGCGAAGTCGAGATCACCTCGGCGCGGCCGCTGGCGGCTATCCGCGGCTACCGCGCGATGTTCGACCTGAAGCCGGTGGACGACAGCGTGGAGCCGGTGAACCTGCGGCTGTACCTGAGGGCAAAGGGGCGTCCGCTGACGGAGACCTGGCTCTACCAGTGGACGCCGCCGCCGGCGAGCCGCCGCTCGCTCGACTAATCCCGAAAAAGGTCTATTTAGCCACAGAGAACACAGAGATCACAGAGGAAACCCAGGTCGTGAATTCGATGGGGGTTTGGTATTGGATCTCTCTGTGTTCTCTGTGCTCTCTGTGGCTGGTTTCCTGGCGGTCTTGGCGGCTGATTTTCAAGACTTCAGCACCCGCCGCAGCCAGTCGCCGACGTCCCCGATCTCTTCGGCGCAGACGGAGTGCTGCATCGGGTACTGCTTCCATTCGACGGTATAGCCGAGACCGGTCAGGAAGGTCATGGAGCCGGCGCCCATCATGAGCGGCACGACCGGGTCGTAGACGCCGTGCGCCATGAAGACCGGCACGGACTTGTTCTCGGCGGCGGCTTCCAGCGGCAGCGTATCCGCAAGCGGCAGGTAGGTCGAGAGCGCCATGATCCCGGCGATTTTCTTCGGGTAGCGCAGCCCGGCCTGCAGCGCGACCGCGCCGCCCTGGGAGAAGCCCGCCAGCACGATTTTCTCCGTCGCGACGCCGCGCTTCGCCTCGCGCTCGATCAGCGCGTTGATGCTCTCCTGCGACTCGTGGAGGCCGATTGCGTCGGGGCGCCGAGACTTGCCCTCGAGGTCGCCGAAGGAGACGTCGTACCAGGCGCGCATCACGTTGCCGTTGTTGATGGTCACGGCACGCATCGGCGCGTGCGGGAATACGAAGCGGGTGGCGGGGACGCCGGCAAGATCGAGCTCGTTGACGATCGGCACGAAATCGTTGCCGTCGGCGCCGAGGCCGTGCATCCAGATGATGGAGGCTTTGGGGTTCTTGCCGGTTTCGAGTTCGATCGCTTCGAGAAGTTTAGTCATGCAAACCCTGAATTAGCCGCCAAGACGCCAAGAAAATCTTTAATTAGCCGCAAAGGCGCAAAGGCGCAAAGACGCAGAGAAAATTAAAATGAAACCGCCGATGAATTCTTTTCAATACCCCCTTGAGGGGTACGCAGATAAACGCCGATGAATTCAAAACCAGACCGTTCAACGCACGGGCCAACGATTTATGTGCTCTTTGCACTCGTGTGTATAATAATGGTCGAGTATACACATGGGGACCGCCGATGCGAACCAATATCGTTATTGATGAAAAGCTGATCTCCGACGCTATCAAGGCCACCGGTGCGCGCACCAAAAAGGAAGCCGTCGAGCTTGGCCTCAAGGCATTGATTCAGCTAAAAAAGCAGGAAAATATCAGGGGTTTTCGCGGCAAGCTCAAATGGCGCGATGATCTGGACCGGATGCGGACCGACTGATGGTCCTCGTCGATTCCAGCGTATGGGTGGACTATTTCAACGGGCGAGTCACGCGGGAAACCGACTTTCTCGACGCCCTGCTGGGAACGGAGCCGGTCGCCATCGGTGACTTGATACTCGCGGAAGTGCTGCAGGGATTCCGCAGTGATGCCGACTATGAAGCCGCCAGAGAGATGCTGGCCAGTCTGACCACTTACGACCTGCTCGGGGCCGGCCTCGCCGTTAAAACCGCCGACAACTATCGCGCCCTTCGAAAGCGGGGTATCACGGTTCGCAAAACGGCGGACGCCATCATCGCCACGTTCTGCATGGAGCGCGGGATCCCGCTTCTGTACTCCGACCGCGACTTCGATCCTTTCGTCGAGCACCTGGGGTTGAAGCCGGCGCTTCCCGGCTGAAAGCTTTGCATTGAATTAGCCGCAAAGACGCCAAGAAAATCTTAAATTAGCCGCAGAGACGCAAAGACGCAGAGAAGATTGAAATGAAACCGCGGATGAACGATAAACGCCGATGATTTCAAAACCAGATCGAACCGCCAGGCTGCCAAGCACGCCAAGATATACCATTAACGTCCCGCATGACCCGCTGCGAAGCGGTTGGTGTCGATGCGACGGTTAGCGGGCACGTACGCGAGATTGCCAGTAATAGGGACGCCGTGCATGATGTGCGACCGCAAAGATGACGATTCCTTCGGGCTCGGGCCGGTAGATAAGCGAAAAAGGAAAGTCCTTGACGAGTGCCCGGCGGGTATTGGATTGGTGCGGCGAACCCGATAGAGGAAAAGCAAGAGCGCGGGCAGAGGCGTCCTCCACCGCTGCGGCGAAACGCGCGCCCAATCCAGCTTCCGCCTCACTGTAATAGATGACCTCGGCAAGAAACTCAAGGCGTGCGGCGGCGATGAACCGCGCGCGGCTCACCGGGCAAGCCGTCTGGCCTCGGCGAACACGCTTTCCGCGGAAAATGTCGGCAGCTCGCCACGGTCGTATGCGGCGACCCGTTCCACGATTTCCACTTCCCACGCCTTCTCGATCTCCGCGAGGGGTGCATCGCGGAGCGACTCAAGCAGTGATTCCGCAAGCCGGGCGCGCTCATCTGCTGACAGCGAGCGTGCTTGGGCTTCGAGTTCCTTAAGCGTGTTGGGCATGGCAGTTCCCTCCAGGCGACTACAGCATTTTACGCCCCAAACTAAACGCCTGCATCGTGCGCGCTAACTACAATTAGTTGACAAATATTAGGTGACAAGTATTAGTTGACGGAGAGCGTATGGAAATATTGTTTTTATTTTTCGGATATTTCTCTGCGCCTCTGCGTCTTTGCGGCTAATTCAAGCCTTTAACGCCGCGTCGGCTTCCGCAGGTGCGGGTTGAGCTTGTCGATGTCCGCCTGCACCTGCTCGCGCGAGCGCTCGTAGACGATCTCGCGGCCCATCACCGAGCCGGCGTAGGCGAGGCCGTTCCTCGTCGGCGTCAGCGAGCACTTGACGTTGTTGATGCCCTCGCCGATCACTACCTCGATCACGTCGGCACGCTTGTTGAACACCACGACCTCCAGCGTCTGCTTCGTTTCCGTGACGCGCACGGTGATTTTCTCGGTGTTCATGAGTTCTCCTCGGGAAGGGCGGTCGTGCTCCGCGGCGCTACGGCCCGGGCGATTGACCGGTTTCGGACAGGTGGATGCGAATGGTGCTGGTCGCAAGATGCACCTCGCGCAGGAAATACCCCAGGCCGACCACCAGTGCCAGCGTGGTGCCGGTGAACAGGACGCCGATGAACCACTTGAGGTCGAAATCCAGGAGAACTTCCAGGAACAGCGCGGCGATGACCATGCAGACGAGCAGGGCCGACAGCGTGCAGGCGGTGATGGCCGAGCTGGCCAGGTGGCGCCGGCGTTCGAGGCTCGCGAATTCCCGTGCTATCTGCGCGCCCAGCGCCGCGGGCGTTCGGCCCGGATGCTCCGTGAGGTAGCGTCCCCGGTCGATGATGCGCGCCAGGCGGCCGGTCATCACGTTGAGCAGTGCGCCGATGCCGGTCAGCAGGAACGCGGGCGCCAGCGCGAGCTGAATGGCGTGCCCGACTTCGTTGAGATTGACGGCGGGATTGTCCATGAGTCGTTCGAAACCGATCCTCTGCGTCTTTGCGCCTTTGCGGCTGATTCAGGTTTTCGGCCGTATCGCCGACTTCGGCCGGAAGGCCTTCACGATCTCGTCGTTCGTTTCGATGTACGGCCCGCCGATCAAGTCGATACAGTAAGGCACCGCCGCGAAGATGCCGGGTACGGCCGTCGTGCCGTCCGGGTTCTTCACGCCTTCGAGCGTTTCCCGGATCGCCTTCGGCTGGCCGGGGAGATTGAGGATCAGCGTGCTTCCGCGGATCACGCCGACCTGGCGCGAGAGGATCGCGGTCGGCACGAACTTGAGGCTCACCTGCCGCATTTGCTCGCCGAAGCCCGGCATCACCTTGTCGGCGACGGCAAGCGTGGCTTCGGGGGTGACGTCGCGCGGCGCCGGGCCGGTGCCGCCGGTGGTGAGCACGAGATGGCAGCCCGACTGGTCGGCGAGTTCCTTCAGCGCCGCCTCGATCGCCGGCCGCTCGTCGGGTATCAGTCGCTTCACCATGCGCACGGCGGGGGAGGCGACCACCTTGCCGAACCACTCTTCCAGCGCGGGGATGCCCTCGTCCCTGTAGACGCCCTGCGAGGCGCGGTCGCTGATGGAAACGAGGCCGATTACGAGTTCTTCGGATGCCATGCGGGGAGTATAACGTGCGCGCTATCCAGTGAGGTGTCAGGAGTGAGGGGTGAGGTGCGGCCCGGCTTTGCTCCTGCTTCTTTCTCCTCTCACCTCACCCCTCACTCCTCACTGGCGCTCTATCAAGGCATGCAGCGCCTGATAGAGCAGCCGAAACGACCGCGGCGGGCGCCCGGTCTCGCGCTCGAATACCGTGGCGTCCACCAGTTTCTGCAGGTAGATCGAGTCAGCGCGCGGGTATTCCTGGAGGAGGGCCGAGAGGGCGCCGTCCTCGTCGAGCAGGCGGTTGCGCCATTCCTCCGTGCGCTTGTGCGCCAGCGCCGGGCCGCGCGCTTGCGCGAGCCAGAGATCGAGCTTCTCCCGTATCGGCTCCGCGTCCACCTTGCGCATGAGCTTGCCGATGTACTGGAACTGGCGCTTGCGCGCGCCGTGCGCGGTGATGCCGCGCGCATCCACGACCGCGTCGCGCAGGAAATCCGGCATCTCCACCTGCGCGAGCCGCTCTTCGGAGAGTTCCACCAGCGCTTCGCCCAGGTCCTGCAGTTCGTGCACGGCCTTCTTGCGCTGCGTCTTGCTAGTCGGCGCCCTTTGGTTCATGGCCTGCGACTTTGGTTTGAATCGCGCATGCGGACGATCACACGCCAGTAGGCGCCGACTAAATGGAAAACCAGGCATCTGGGATTTTTCTTGTTCATCGGCGCCCCGAAGGAGTGTATTCAAGCTGATATCATATCGCTCCCCGTCAACATGCCCAAATCACCAGGGGCGCCGATGCCTGACCCCAACTTTTCCCATACAGACGACCAGTTGAAGCAGATCGCGAAGGACGTGCTCGACTATGCAGTGAAACGCGGCGCCAGCGCCGCCGAGTCCGAAGTGAGCGAAGGCACCGGCCAGACGGTCACGGTGCGGCAGGGCGAGGTCGAGACCATCGAGTACAACCGCGACAAGGGCGTCGGCGTGACCGTCTATATCGGCCAGCAGCGCGGAAATGCCAGCAGCACGGATTTCTCGCCGCAGGCGCTGCGCGACACGGTGGATGCCGCGCTGTCGATCGCCCGCTTCACCGCGGCTGACCCTTGCGCCGGGCTGGCGGACCCCGACATGCTCGCGCGCGACATCCCCGATCTCGACCTGTGGCATCCCTGGGACCTGCCGGTTGAACGCGCCATCGAGTTCGCGCGCGCGTGCGAGGAGGCCGGCTTCGCGGTGGACAAGCGCCTGACCAACTCGGAAGGCGCCACGGTTTCCACGCAGGGGTCGCATTTCGCCTATGGCAATACCCACGGTTTCCTGGCGGGCTATCCCAGCTCGCGCCACGGCCTGTGGTGCGCGCTGGTGGCGGGCAAGGGCGACGACATGCAGCGCGACGACTGGTACGAGACCGGCCGCGATGCCCGCGATCTGCCCGATCCGGCCAGCGTGGGGCGCCGCGCCGGCGAGCGGGCCGCGCGACGGCTCGGCGGGCGCAAGATCGCGACGACGCAGGCGCCGGTGTTGTTCGAGGCGCCGATCGCCGCCAGCCTGCTCGGGCATTTCGTGTCGGCGGTCTCCGGCGGCAGCCTGTACCGCAAGTCCACCTTCCTGCCCGACAGCGTCGGCCAGGCGGTGTTCGCGCCGTTCGTGCACGTCAGCGAAGAGCCGCACGTCAAGGGCGGCCTGGCGAGCGCGGCGTTCGACGAGGAAGGCGTGGCGACCCGCCCGCGCGAGGTGGTGAAGGACGGCGTGGTGCAGGGTTATTTTCTCGGCAGCTATTCGGCGCGCAAGCTCGGGTTGAAGACCACCGGCAATGCCGGCGGCAACCACAATCTCGCGCTGCGCGACACCGGCGCCGATTTCGCGGCCCTGCTGAAAACGATGGGCACCGGCCTGCTCGTCACCGAGCTGATGGGGCAGGGGGTGAACCCGGTGACCGGCGATTACTCGCGCGGCGCCGCCGGCTTCTGGGTCGAGCGCGGCGAGATCGCCTACCCGGTGCACGAGATCACCATCGCCGGCAACCTGAAGGACCTGTTTCGCGGCATCAGCGCCGTCGGCAACGATGTCATCCGCCGCGGCTCGCGTTACTGCGGCTCGATCCTAATCGACAGGATGACGATCGCGGGTGATTAGAACGGACAGGATTTACGATCTCATCGAAACCCCGAGAAGAACCCGTCAAAAGCATCAATAGACAGGATTAACAGGATTTACATGATTAATGCGCAAGACAAGATCGTTGTTTGAATCTTGTTAATCTTGTAAATCCTGTCTATTAACGGGTTTGACGGATTTTCGAGTTCTTCTGTAAATCCTGTCGATTGGAGGATTGATGAAGAGACGGTCATTCCTTAAGAAGGCGACGGTGGGCCTGGCGGCCGGCGCGGTCTCGGCGCCGGCGATCGCGCAGTCGCAGCCGAAGATCCAGTGGCGGCTCGCGTCGAGCTTTCCCAAGTCGCTCGACACCATCTACGGCGCGGCGGAGATCCTGTCGAAGCGCGTGTCCG
>CAYSRR010000048.1:0-267 GCA_964433375.1 uncultured Streptomycetaceae bacterium | reverse complement strand
CACCGACGGCAAGTTCCAGATTCGCGTGTTCTCGGGCGGCGAGCTCGTGCCGGGCCTGCAGGTGCTCGACGCCGTGCAGAACGGCACGGTCGAATGCGGGCACACCGCGCCGTACTACTACATCGGCAAGGACCCGGCGTTCGCGTTCGCCACCGCGCTGCCGTTCGGGTTGAACGCGCGCCAGCAGAACGCCTGGATGTACTACGGCGGCGGCCAGGAAGCGGTGGCGGGCCTGTTCAAGGATTACGGCTGCGTGCAGTTCCCGAC
>CAYSRR010000047.1:12199-15094 GCA_964433375.1 uncultured Streptomycetaceae bacterium | reverse complement strand
AGCAGCCCGGCGAGCATCGAGGTGAGCCCGATGAAGCGGATCTGTCCGTCGCTCATCTCGGTCAGGCGCCGGAAGGTTTCGCGCCAGAGCACCGGCATCAGGAACGGCAGCACGCCCTCGACGATCAGCATCAGGGCGAAAGCCGTGAGCAGGAGATTTCCCATCGCGATGCGGCGCGCAAGCGCGCCGGGTTACCTGCCGGTCCTGCCGCCCGAACGGAAATACCTGAAGAAGTCCGAATTCGGCTCGAGCACCAGCACGTCGTTGCGGCCGCGGAAGCTCGCCTTGTAGGCCTCCAGGCTGCGGTAGAACGCATAAAACTCGGGGTTGATTTCGTAGGCGCGCGCGTAGATCGCCGCCGCCCTGGCGTCGCCCTCACCCTTGACGCGCTGCGCGTCGCGGTAGGCTTCGGCGATGATCACTTCGCGCTGCCGGTCGGCATCGGCGCGGATCTTCTCGGATTCGGCCGCGCCGGTGGACCGCAGCTCGTTGGCCACGCGCTTGCGCTCCGCTTCCATCCGGCGGTAGACGTCCACGCTCACTTCCTGCGGCAGGTCGACGCGCTTCAACCGCACGTCGAGCACCTCGACGCCGATGGACTTCGCGTCCTCGTTGGCCTTGTCGCGCATGAAGTTCATGATCTTGTCGCGCTCGCCGGACACCACGTCGTGCACCGTGCGGTTGCCGAATTCCGCGCGCAGGCCGTCGTTGATCGTCTGCAGCAGCCGCGTCTGCGCCAGCGATTCGTTCCCCTGCACGCTCACGTAGTACTGCCGCACGTCCGTGATGCGCCATTTCACGAACAGGTCCACCAGCACGTTCTTCTTCTCCGAGGTGAGGAAACGCTCCGGCTCGGCGGAGTCGATGGTCAGGATGCGCACGTCGAAATAGCGCACGTTGTCGAGCAGCGGCACCTTGAAGTAGAGGCCCGGATCCCTTTTCACGTCGATCACTTCGCCCAGCCGGAACACGATGGCGTTCTGGCGCTGGTCGACGACGAAGAGCGAGAACGAGCCGATCAGCAGCGCGACCAGCGCGCCCACCACCAGCAAGCCGAGGTTCTGCTTCATTGGCGGGCCTCCCGCTCGCGCGAGCGGAACGCCTCGCGCGAGCGCGCGGTGGAAGCGTCCGTGGCGGGCGCCGTCTCCAGCGACTTCATCGCGGGATCGAGCGGGTTCGCGCCCGTGCCCGTCATCTGCATGATCTTGTCGAGCGGCAGGTAGATCAGGTTGCCGCCGCTCTTCTGGTCGATCAGCACCTTGGTGGTGTTGGTCATCACCTGCTGCATCGCGTCGATGTAGAGCCGGTCGCGGGTGACCTGCGGCGCCTTGTTGTACTCGATCACGACCTGGCGGAAGCGCGAGGCATCGCCCTCGGCCTGCTCCACCACGCGCGCGCGGTAGCCCTCGGCCTCTTCCTTGAGGCGCGACGCCATGCCTCCCGCCTTCGGGACGACGTCGTTGGCGTAGGCCTGGCCCTCGTTCTTCTGGCGCTCGCGGTCCTGGCCGGCCTTGACCGCGTCGTCGAACGCCGCCTGCACCTGCTCCGGCGGCTGCGCGTTCTGCATCGTCACCTTGCTGATGTTGATGCCCGTGCCGTAACGGTCGAGGATCTCCTGCATCAGCTTGTGGGCGCGCGCGGCCACCTCCGCCCGGCCCTCGAATATCACGAAGTCCATGCTGCTCTTGCCGACGATCTCGCGGATCGCGGTTTCCGCCGCCTGCAGCACGGATTCGTCGGGGACGCGGTGGTTGAACAGGTAGTCGGTGGGGCTCTTCAATATGTACTGGACCGCGAACTGGACGTCGATGATGTTCTCGTCGTCGGTCAGCATCAGCGATTCTTTGAGCACCTTGCTCTTGACGTTGTTGCGGTAGCCGACTTCCACGCTGCGCACGCCGGCCACGTTCACGACCTCGGCGCTCTCGATCGGGTACGGCAGGTGCCAGCGCGGGCCCGGCTGGGTGATCTGGAGGAACTTGCCGAAGCGCAGCACCACGCCGTTCTGCCCCTCGTAGACGATATAGAAGCCGCTGGCCAGCCACACCACGACGATCAGGCCCAGCAGCAGCCCCGCCCCGCCGCCGACTTTCTTCGCGTCCGGTCCCTGCGGTCCCTGCGGCCCGTCGTCGCCGCCGCCGCGGCGGCCGAACAGCCCGGCGAGCTTGCGGTTGAATTCGCGCCAGACCTCGTCGAGGTCGGGCGGCCCCTGGTTGGGCCGGCGCCCCCACTGCGGGTCGTTGAGCGACATCAGGACGCCCAGCAGCCGCAGCGAGCGGTCCCTCAGATAGTCGCGGAAAGTCCTCAAATAAGTCATCGTATTCAGGGTTCGGGGTCAGGCCGCGGCGGGATTCCTGAGTTCTGCGGATGCCTGCGCGGCAGCAGCGCATTCTTCAAGTGCAAGACGAACAAATTCGGCGCCCTGTCCCGTCCGTGCACTGGTCCAGACGCGGGAAATTCTACCATATTCATCGCGTTCGGCCCGTGCCGGCAGCGGCGTGCGGTCGATCTTGTTGAATACCAGGACCTGCGGGATGGCATCGGCGCCGATTTCCTCCAGGACCTGGTTTACCGCCGCGATCTGGGCCGTGCGGTCCTCGCTCGCCGCGTCCACCACGTGCAGCAGCAGGTCGGCGTGGATGGTCTCCTCGAGCGTCGCCCGGAACGCGGCGACGAGCGTGTGCGGCAGCCGCCGGATGAACCCGACGGTGTCCGAGAGCACGATGCCGGCGCCGCCGGCGCTGTGCAGCCGCCGGGTCGTGGTATCGAGCGTGGCAAACAGCTGGTCGGCCGCGTAGGCGCCGGCGCGGGTCAAACGGTTGAACAGCGTGGACTTGCCGGCGTTGGTATACCCCACCAGCGACCCCGCCGAGTTCCTCGCGGTGGCACGGCTCG
>CAYSRR010000047.1:7853-12189 GCA_964433375.1 uncultured Streptomycetaceae bacterium | reverse complement strand
CCACCAGCGACACCGCCAGGAGGTTCGAGCGGCCGCGGGCACGCCGCTGCACCGCGCGCTGGGAGCGGACCTTGGCCAGCTTCTCCTTCAGGATCTTCACCCGCTTGCCGAGCAGTTGCCGGTCGGTTTCGAGCTGGGTTTCGCCCGGCCCCCGCAGGCCGATGCCGCCTTTTTGCCGCTCGAGGTGGGTCCAGCCCCGGACCAGCCGGGTGGCGAGGTGCTCGAGCTGCGCCAGCTCGACCTGCAGCTTGCCCTCGTGGCTGCGGGCGCGCTGCGCGAAGATGTCGAGTATCAGGCTGGTGCGGTCGACGACGCGGCAGCCGATGGCGCGCTCGAGGTTGCGCTCCTGCGCCGGCGACAGGTCGTGGTTGAAGATGACGAGATTGGCGCCGGTGTCCGCCAGCACCCGCGCCACTTCCTCGACCTTGCCCTTGCCGGCGAAGAGCGCCGGGTCGGGACGGTTGCGGCGGCCCTGGATCAGGGCGCGGGTCGCCACGCCGGCGCTGGCGGCCAGCAGGCGGATCTCCTCGAGGCTTTCGGCATAGCCGGGCTCGCCCAGGTCGAGGCCGACCAGCACCGCCGCCGTGCCGTTCGCGGGACGATCAAGCATCAAGAGAGGCGCGAATGCGGGCGAAGCTCAATTGTCGGAGCTTTGATCGATCGGGAGGTTGACGGGGCGCGCCGGCACCACGGTCGAGATGGCGTGCTTGTAGACCATCTGGGTCACCGTGTTCTTCAGCAGGACCACGTACTGGTCGAAGGAATCGATCTGCCCCTGCAGCTTGATGCCGTTGACCAGGTAGATCGACACCGGGATGTGTTCCTTGCGCAGAGCGTTCAGAAACGGGTCTTGTAGCAGCTGCCCTTTGTTGCTCATGTCGGCCTCGTCTTTTGATGTTTTTGGGATAAGTACTCTACTCGTTATTTCGCTGTTACGCCATAGGGTTACCGTCGCGCGCCGGTCCGCTTCACGTACGGATTCAGGCCGGAACGGAATTCCACCCGCAAGGGTGTCCCCTGCAATTTGAAAGCCTCCCGGAAAAAACGTTCCAAATACCGGCGATAGCCTTCCGGCACCCGCTCCAGGGCATTGCCGTGGACGACGATGAGAGGCGGGTTGACGCCCCCCTGGTGCGCGTAGCGCAGCTTGGGCCGGATGGCCCCGGCGCGGGGCGGGGCCTGCTGGGCCACCGCCGCGGCGAGCGCGCGGGACAGGCGCGGCGTGGGCAGGCGCGCCATGGCGGACGCATAAGCCTGGTCCACCGATTTCATCAGCGGCGCGAGCCCCTGCCCCTCCAGGGCCGAGATGAAATGCAATTGCGCGAATCCCAGGAAATCGAGCTTGCGCCCGAGCGCGCGCTTGACGAGGTCGCGCTCGTCCCCCGGCAGCCGCTCCCACTTGTTGACCGCCACCACCAGCGCCCGCCCCGCCTCCAGGATGTAGCCGGCGACGTGCGCGTCCTGCTCCGAGATGTCCTGGCGCGCGTCGAGCACCAGGATCGCGACGTTGGCGTCCTCGATGGCCTGCAGCGTCTTCATCACCGAGAATTTCTCCGGCGCATCCGAGACGCGCCCGCGCCGGCGCAGCCCCGCCGTATCGATGAGCGTGTAGCGGCGCCCGCCCCGCTCGAACTCGATTTCGATCGAGTCGCGCGTCGTTCCGGGCTGGTCGTACACGACGACGCGCTCCTCGCCGAGCAGCGCATTGACCAGCGTGGACTTGCCGACGTTGGGCCGGCCGACGATCGCGATCCTGGGATGGCGGTCTTCCTCCCGCGAAGCGTCCCGCTCCGAGGAAACGTCTGCCAGCACCAGGTCCATCAGGTCGGAGACGCTGTCGCCGTGCTCCGCCGATACCGGCAGGGGGTCCCCCATGCCGAGCGCGTGGAATTCCGCCCCGGCGATCCCCGACCGCATGCCCTCGGCCTTGTTGACCACCAGGAATACCCGGCGCCCGCTGCGGCGCAGCTCGTCGGCGATCGCGGCATCCTGCGGCACGAGCCCCGTCCTCGCGTCGACCACGAACAGGACGGCGTCGGCCTCGTCCACCGCCTGGCGCGCCTGGCGCGCCATCTGGTGGAGGATGCCCTCCGTCGCCACCGGCTCGAACCCGCCGGTATCGACCACCAGGTACGGCTTGGGGCCGACGCGCCCGCGCCCGTAGTGACGGTCGCGCGTCAGGCCCGACACGTTGGCGACGATCGCGTCGCGCGACCGCGTCAGCCGGTTGAACAGCGTGGACTTGCCGACATTGGGCCGGCCGACGATGGCGACTATCGGTAGCATGACCTTGAGTTTTCGCTACGGCCTTGCCGACGCCTCGGGCGCCGGCACCTTCCTGGCCTATTGGATGGTGATGGCGAAAACTCCGCCGTTGCGCGTCTGCACCAGGAACGTCGTGAGGTCGAGCGCCAGCGGCCGCGCGCCGATCGCGCTGCCGTCGGTCGCGATGCGCGCGGCGAAGGAACCGTCGTCGCGCGACAGCAGGTGCACGTAGCCCTCGAGATCGCCGACCACCACGTAGCGCCCGATCGGCAACGGCGCGCTGACGTTGCGGCGCTCGAGCTTGTCCTGCCGCCAGAGGCTCGCCCCGTTGCTCTTGTCGAATGCAGCGACGGCGTTCTTGTCGTCGGTCACGTAGAGGTTGCGCTCGTCCACGCCCAGCCCGGCCAGGCTGGAAACATCACGCGACCACAGCGGGGCGCCGCGCACGGTATCGAAACAGGCCAGTCGCCCCTGGTAGGCTGCGGCACACACGCGCGGCCCGTCGAGCACCGGCAGGCTGGAAACGTCGGATATCCGCTCCAGCTCGGTCGTCCCGCGCGGCAGCGACACGACCGCTTCCCACCCGACGTTGCCGTTGGTGATCACCAGGCCGATCAGGCGCCCGCCGGGAAAGCCGGCGAACACCGCGCCACGCCCGACCGTCAGCCCCGCATGCGTGCGCAGCGACAGCGGCGGCAGCGAGCGCTGGTAAACCCACCTCTGCTTGCCGCTCGCCGCGTCCAGCCCGTAAATACGCCCGTCGCCGGTCCGCACCACCGCGACGCCTTCCTGCGCCTCCGGCGGCGCCAGCACCTCTCCCGAGAGTTGCGCTTTCCACAGCGCTTTGCCATTGCCGTCGTATGCCAGCACCTCCCCCCTGGGCGTGCCCAGCAGCACCAGGCCCCCGCCGATGCCGACCCCGCCGCTGACGCGCTGGCCGGCCTCGATGCGCGTCACCGTCGCGCCGCTCGAGACATCGAAACCCGTGACGTTGCCCGATGCGCCGACTGCGTAGACGACCCTGCCGTCCCGCGCGGGGGAAAAAACGTTCTTCTCGGCGGAACCGACGCTGCCCTGCCACAACACCTTCAGGGCGGCCCTGGGCTGTATCGGCACGAGCTCGGCCGGTTTCTGGACGGGCGTGCTGCCGAAAATGCTGTCGTAGCCGTCGGACAGCGTCTGGCAACCGGCGAACAGCAATGCCGCGGCGGGCAGGCCCGCCTTGAGCAACCGGATCATCTGGCCTCGCCCAGCGAATCGAGCTTCATCTGGACGGTGGAGCGAAAGGGACTGCCCGCCTCGCTCCTGTCCAGCGCGAGCTGGTAGGCGCCGCGCGCCTCGGCGCGCTTGCCCTGCGTGAGCAGGATGTCGCCCTTCATGTCGGCATAAAGTCCCGCCAGGGTTTCCACCGGCGCCACATCGACCAGCTTCAGCGCCTCGGAAAAGTTCTTCTCGTCCAGCAGCACGCCGGCCAGCCGCAGCCGCGCGACGTCCCGGACCTCGGCCTCCTTCGCGTTGTCCATCACCCACTGCAACTGCGACCTGGCGCCGGCGAGGTCGCCCGTCTCGAAGCTCGCGCGGGCGGCGCTCAGCGCCGCGTACGCGGCGTAGACCGTGGACGCGTACTTGCCGGTAATCTCGCCCGCGATGTCCCGTACTTTCCTGTGATCGCCCGCCTGCTCGGCCTGGTCGAGCTGCCCGTACAGCGTCACCGCCCCGAGCGCCTGGTTCTGCTGGTGATAGCGCCAGCCCTGGTAGCCGACCAGCGACAACAGGGCGGCGATGACGGCCACCGTCACCAGGGTGCCGTACTCCTGCCACCACGACTTGAGTTCGTCTATCTGTTCCTGCTCTTCGAGATCGTATGCCATCAGCGCGGCTCGCTCATCAGGTTTGATTTCATATCGGTCAATGAATGGACATCGTGATCAATAAGGTTCCGTTCCGGCCCGCCGCGCTGTTTTGATGAGGCGCACGGCCTCATCAATCAGGACGCGCGCTTGCTGCGCGTCCTCGCGCAGCGACTTGACGCTGACGACGCCCGCGGCCGCCTCGTCGTCGCCGATGATAA
>CAYSRR010000047.1:6569-7753 GCA_964433375.1 uncultured Streptomycetaceae bacterium | reverse complement strand
CGCAGCGACTTGACGCTGACGACGCCCGCGGCCGCCTCGTCGTCGCCGATGATAACCGCGAAGCGCGCGCCGCTCGCATCGGCCTTCTTCATCTGCGACTTGAAGCTGGCGCCGCTGACGTCGAGCGTCACCGTCAGCCCGTCTTCCCGCAATTGCTCCGCCGCCGCGAACGCGAACCGTTGCGCCCCGCTGCCCTGATTCACGAGGTAGACGTCCATCGCCGCCGCCGCGGACCGCTCCACGGACTGCAGCAGATCCAGCAGGCGCTCGACGCCCATGGCGAAACCGCAGGCGGGCGCGGGCTTGCCGCCGACCTGCTCGACCAGCCCGTCGTAGCGCCCGCCCGCGCAGACCGCGTTCTGCGCGCCCAGGCCGCTGCCGACCCATTCGTAAACGGCGTCATTGTAGTAATCCAGGCCGCGCACCAGCCGCGGGTTGACGCGGAAAGCCACGCCCGCTTCCCGCAGGATCCGCTGCAAGTCCTCGAAGCGCTTCAACGAGACCTCGTCCAGGTCGTCGGCAAGGCGCGGCGCCTGCTCGACGATCTCCTGCATCGCGGGGTTCTTGCTGTCGAGCACGCGCAGGGGGTTCGCGCCCAGCCTGCGCTTCGAGTCGGCATCGAGCCCGGCTTCGTGCCGTTCGAGGTATTTCACCAGCCGCGAGCGATAGCGGGCGCGGGCGGCGGCATCCCCCAGCGTGTTGATATCCAGCGTGATCCCGCTCAGCCCCAGCATGCGCCAGAGCCGGTGGCACATGAGCAGGTGCTCCGCGTCGATGTCCGGTCCCGGGTAACCGATCGCCTCCACCCCGACCTGGTGAAACTGCCGGTAGCGCCCCTTCTGCGGCCGCTCGTGACGGAACATCGGTCCGCTGTACCACAGGCGTTGCGGCCCGGCGTAGAGCAGGTTGTGCTCGATCACCGCGCGCACGCATGCGGCCGTCCCTTCCGGGCGCAGCGCCAGGCTCTCGCCGTTCAGCTCGTCGACGAAGGTGTACATCTCCTTCTCGACGATATCGGTGGCCGCGCCGATGGAGCGCACGAACAGCTCCGTCTGTTCCAGCACCGGCGTGCGGATATTGCGGTAACCGTAGGCGCGCAGCCAGCCGCGCACCGTGTCCTCGAAGGATTCCCACAGGTGCGCCCTGTCCGGCAGGATGTCGTTCATCCCGCGGATCGACTGTAT
>CAYSRR010000047.1:0-6469 GCA_964433375.1 uncultured Streptomycetaceae bacterium | reverse complement strand
GTGCGCGGCGTCCTTCGCCGGCTTTCTGCCGCCCGCGGCGACGCCGTCAGGGCCCGAGTAGGTATCGACCACGTACTGCTCGACGATCTTCTGGAAATCGGCGGCGATGCCATCGCCCTTCAACGTCACGGTCTTGACGCCGTCGACGTACACCGGCGCGACCGGGTTCTCTCCCGAGCCGGGCAGGCTGATGCCGACGTTGGCGTGCTTGCTCTCGCCGGGACCGTTCACCACGCAGCCCATCACCGCGACGTGCATCTCCTCCACGCCCGGGTAGCGCCCGCGCCACTGCGGCATCTGCGCCCGCAGCCAGCTCTGGATGCGGTCGGCGAGTTCCTGGAAATAGGTGCTGGTGGTGCGCCCGCAGCCGGGGCAGGCAATCACCATCGGCGCGAACGAGCGCAACCCCATGGTTTGCAGGATTTCCTGCGCCACCACGACTTCGCGCGTGCGGTCCCCGCCGGGCTCGGGCGTCAGCGAAACACGGATGGTGTCGCCGATGCCTTCCTGCAGCAGCACCGCCATTGCCGCCGTCGACGCCACGATTCCCTTCGAGCCCATGCCGGCTTCGGTCAGGCCCAGGTGCAGCGCGTAATCGCAGCGCGCGGCGAGGTCGCGATAGACGGAAATCAGGTCCTGGACGCCGCTCACCTTGCACGAGAGCACGATACGCTCGCGCGGCAGGCCCTGCGCCTCCGCCTGCTGCGCGCTCTCCAGGGCGGACGCAACCAGCGCCTTGCGCGTCACCACCGTCGCCTCTTCCGGCCGCGGCAGCCGCGCGTTCTCGTCCATCAGGCGCGCCAGCAGTTCCGGGTCGAGGCTGCCCCAGTTGACGCCGATGCGCACCGGCTTGTCGTAGCGGCACGCGAACTCGATCATCGTGGCGAACTGCTCGTCGCGCTTCGAGCCGCGGCCCACGTTGCCGGGATTGATGCGCAGCTTGGCCAGCGCCTCGGCGCAGGCCGGGTGCTGCGCGAGCAGGCGGTGGCCGTTGAAATGGAAATCCCCCACCAGCGGCACGTTGACGCCCATCCGGTCGAGTTCATCGCGTATCACCGGCACCGCCGCCGCGGCTTCGGCATTGTTCACCGTCACGCGCACGATCTCGGAGCCGGCGCGAGCGAGATCAGCGACCTGGCGCACGGTGGCGGCGACATCCGCGGTGTCGGTATTGGTCATCGACTGGACCACGATCGGGGCGTCGCCGCCGACGGCCACGTGGCCGACACGCACCTGGCGGCTGCCGCGGCGTGGCGCCGGTCCGTGTTCCGGGTAGCACTTCATTGCAGTATCAAGCGGGCGACGTCGGTCCGGGTATGGCGCGCGAGATCGACCGGCTTGTCGCCGTACGTCATGCGGACGCCCTGGGCATTACCCACCACGACGGAGAACGGCGGCAGGCCGCTCACGAACTGCTGCGTGCCCGGCCGGTTCAGTTGCGAAAAAATGACCCGCTCGTTGCGATCGCGGATTTCCACCCAGGATTCCTGCTCGAAAACCAGGTGCATCTGGCGCTCGCCGGGACCGGGCAGGCGGTCCCGTTCCGGCCGTGCCTCCCCGGCCGTGGGCAGCGCATCCCGTGTCGCCTGTGGCGGCGTCGTGATGCCAGGCAGGGCCGCCGGCGCGCCAGCCGCCTGTGCATCCACGATCGAGGAGGCTGACGAATGGGACTGGCTGGAGGCGACTACCGTCTGGACAGCGCCCGGGGCCGTCCCGGGCGCCGGGGCGGGCGATGGGGTAGCCGTGGTCCGGTCCGTCACGGGCCCGGGCTCGTTCCAGTAGAACTCGTACGCCGCGAGAAGGCCGACAATGACGAGGACCGCGACCGCCATGGCCGGCCAGCGTGGCTTGCTCGTGCCCGGGAACGGGATATCCGGCGACAACGGCGCCTGCGGCTGCGACGCCGGCTGCGGCAGGCTGTCTCCCGCCTCGAGCAGCAGTTCGTCCGGGTCGAGCTTGAGCAGCCGCGCGTAATTGCGTATGAAGCCGCGCACGAATATCGGCCCGGGCAATTGCTGGTAGCGGCCCGCTTCCAGCGCCTCGACCTGCCACACGGACAGCTTCAGCTGGCGCGCGACATCCGCGGGCGTCAGGCTCTGCACCCGTCTCGCTTCGGCGAGACGGCCGCCCGGCGCCTGGCCGGGGGTCGCGCGCGCGTTGTCGGTTTCGTTCATTCGTACCGGCCTGCGTTGAGCGCGCGCGCCTCGGCGGAATTCGGGAACTTGTTCCTCAGCTGTCTCGCGTAGCTGGCCTCGGCATTGCGATCACCCATCTTGCGCACGACCCGCACGCCCAGCCACAGGACCTCGGGCGTGTCCGCGCCCGCCTGCGCGAGCCGGCTGAGATACGCTTTCGCGGTGCCGAGGTCGCCCCGGGCGTACGACAGGTCCGCCAGCTGGTAGAGCGCCTGCGGCTGGTTCGGGCGGGTCTTGAGCGCCATCTGGAAATAGCCTTCCGCGCCGGCTTCATCGCCGCGCCGGCGCGCGCACACGCCGGCATTGACGTAAGACCGCTCGGGCGTCGCGTAGAGCGGGTTGCGCACCGCCGTCAAGAAATAGCGGATCGCCTCCTCCTCGCGCTTGCGCTGGCACAGGAATTCCCCGTAGTTGTTGTTGGCGTCGTAGTCGTTCTGATTGATGCTGATCGCGCGCTGGAAGCTCTGCTCCGCCAGGCGATCTTCCTTGATCTGGGCGTAGACGAGGCCGGCGATGTTGTGCGCCGGGCCGTAGCTGGGATCGGCTTTCAGGGATTCCTTCACTTCCTCGAGCGCCACCCCGATATTGCCGATCCCGTAATAGCCCGCCGCAAGCTCGGCATGGACCCGCGCCCGGTTCCTGTCCTGGCTTTCGCTCACGGTGGTGGAGGAACTGAACGTCGAGTCATCGGCCTGCTGGCTGACGCAGCCCGCCAGCACCAGGCAGGAGATCATCATCGCAATGCGGGTTCGTTTCACCTCGATGCCTCCGATGTTGCCGCGGCTTCCTGCCGGCGCAGCACGCGCCGGGTGCGGTCCTGCACCTGCCCGGCCAGCTGGCCGCATGCCGCGTCGATATCGTCGCCGCGCGTCTTGCGGACGGTCGCAATCAGCCCGGCCGTCATCAATACTTCCTGGAAGCGGCTGACCGCTTCCCGCGAGGAGCGCCGATACGAAATGCCCGGGAACGGGTTGAACGGAATCAGGTTGAGCTTGCACGGCACGTCTTTCACCAGAGCAGCCAGCTCGCGCGCCTGCGCCACGCCGTCGTTGATGCCTTCGAGCATGACGTACTCGAACATCACGTAGCCGCGCGGCGCCACCTCGATATAACGCAGGCACGCCGCCAGCAGCTCCCGGATGGGGTACTTGCGGTTGATCGGCACCAGCTCGTCGCGCAGCGCGTCGTTGGGCGCGTGCAGCGACACCGCGAGCGACACCGGGCAGGCCTCCCGCAGGCGGTCGATCCCCGGAACCAGCCCGGCGGTCGACAACGTCACGCGCCGACGCGACAGGCCGTAAGCATGGTCGTCGAGCATGAGCCGCATCGCCGTCACCACGTTGTCGAAATTGGCGAGCGGCTCGCCCATGCCCATCATCACGACGTTGCTGATAGGCCGCTCTTCCGTGACGCCGCGGCCCAGGCATTTGTTGGACCACCAGAGCTGCCCGATGATTTCCTCGACCGCCAGGTTGCGGTTGAAGCCCTGGCGCCCGGTCGAGCAGAACGAGCATTCCAGCGCGCAGCCCGCCTGCGACGAGATGCACAGCGTGCCGCGCTTCTCCTCCGGGATGAAAACGGATTCGATCGCGTTGCCGGTGCCGACGTCGAGCAGCCACTTGCGGGTGCCGTCGGCCGCCGTCGTATCGCGCAGCACGCGCGGCGGAAGAATGGCGGCGCTCTGCGCAAGCCGCTCGCGCAACGGCCGGGAAATATCGGTCATCGCGGCAAAATCATCCGCGCCGGCGTGGTGGATCCAGCGCAGGATCTGCTTCGCGCGGAACGGCTTCTCGCCCAGACCGGCACAAAACGCCTTCAGCGCCTCGTGGTCCAGTCCGAGCAGGTTGACGGTCATGGCGGCGATGCGCTCAACGGGAATAGATTTCCTGCTTGGGGAAAAAGTAGGCGATCTCGGTGACGGCGTTCTGCGGCGAGTCCGAGCCGTGCACCGCGTTCGCGTCGATGCTTTGAGCGAAATCGGCGCGTATGGTGCCCTTGTCCGCCTTCCTGGGGTCGGTCGCGCCCATCAGGTCGCGGTTCTTCTGAATCGCGTCCTCCCCTTCCAGCACCTGGATGATCACCGGGCCCGATGTCATGAAATCCACGAGGTCCTTGAAAAACGGCCGCTCCTTGTGCACCGCGTAGAAGCCTTCGGCCTCCGCGCGCGACAGCCATCGCATGCGCGCAGCCACGATTTTCAGGCCGGCCTGCTCGAACCGGGTGTAAATCTTGCCAATCACGTTGCTCGCCACCGCGTCGGGTTTGATGATGGATAACGTTCGTTCAACCGCCATGAAACTTCCCCTGCCCTTCACTGTTTGAATTTAGCGCGTGAGGATACCACGATAAGGCTTTGAAATGAAGCGGTTTCGCGCTAATTCCCGCGCGAAAACAGGCGCTTGCCACCGCGTGGCCGGTGCAATGCGGCGATCAGCGCGGCCGGTCGCCCTCGAGCGTAACGCGGTGCATCACGCGGCGGAAGCCGTGATAGTCGTTCACCGGATTGTGCTGGGCGCAGCGGTTGTCCCAGAAAGCCAGCGCGCCGGGCGTCCATTGAAACCGGCAGGTCAGCTCCGGCCGGGCCTGGTGGCCAAACAGGTAATCCAGTAAAGGCGCGCTTTCCGGCTCCGTCCAGCCCTGAAACCGCGCCGTGTGGCCGAAATTCACATAAAGCGCCTTGCGCCCGGTCTCGGGGTGCGTGCGCACCACCGGGTGCTCTCCCGTCAGCACCTTCAATTCCGCGCCCGCGTCCCGCAAGCGGTCCTCGCGCGTCTTCGAGACGTCGGCTTTCGAGGAACTGTTGACGCCGACGAGCCCCGCCAGCACCCGCTGCAGACCCTCCGACAGCGTCTCGTACGCGAGATACTGGTTGGCGAACAGCGTGTCGCCGCCATGCGGCGGGATTTCCACGGCGTACAGCATGCTCGCCATCGGCGGCCGCTCCAGGTAGGAAGTATCGGAATGCCACACGCCGCCGAAGTTCGTCCGCTCGTGCTCCAGCTTGATCACCGGGGTGACCAGCGGACACTCCGCCAGCCCCTTCAACTGCGGGTATTCCATCGGCCGGCCGAAGCGCTCCGCGAACGCGAGCAATTGCCGCGGGGAAAGCTTCTGGTCCCGGAAAAAAATCACCAGGTGGTCGAGGTAGGCCCGCCGGATCTCCGCGACGACCTCGTCGGGCAGCCGTTGCGAGACGTCCACGCCGCGAATCTCGGCGCCCAGCGCGCCGGCGATGCGTCGCACCTCGATATGCCGATAGCCGGCCTGCGACACGCGGTCCATGGTCAAATGATTTTCGATTCCCTCAGCGCCCGGATGCGCGCCTGATCGTAACCCAGTTCGCGCAGCAGCGCATCCGTGTGCTCGCCGAACCCGGGCGCCGGGCGCGCCGGCGCTTCCTCGCCACCGCATCGTACGGGCGGCGCGACCATGCGATAAGACCCCTTCGACGGGTGCGGGATTGCCTGCAGCCTGCCATGCTCCGTGACAAACGGGTTTTCGAGCGCCTGCCTGAGATCGTTGATCGGCGCGGCCGGCACCGCGCCCGCGAACAGCGCGAGCCACTCGGCGGTCGTGCGCCGCTCGAGCTCCCCGTCGAGCAACCCGGTCAGCAGGTCGCGGTGCTTCAGGCGGTCCGGGAACAGCCGGAAGCGCGCGTCCGTTATCCACTCGGGACGCCCCAGCTTCCCGCACAGCGCCGGCCAGAACTTCTCCTTGTTGCACATGAGGTAGATCCAGCCGTCGCGCGTGCGATAGAGCTGGCACGGCGTCAGCGCCGGGTGCGCGGAACGCGGCAGACGCCCCGTCACGACGCCCTCGTTCAGGTACCAGGTGGCGAGATAGTTCGTGTTGTGCAGCGCCATATCGAACAGGCTCACGTCGATGTCGCGCCCCGTGCCGGTTGCGCGCGCCGCGGTCAGCGCCGCCAGCAGTGCGTAGGCGAGCCCGAGACCCGTCATGAGGTCCACGATCGACAGGCCGAAGCGCGCGGGCGGCGCTCCGGGCTCGCCAGTGAGCGAGAAATAACCGGCCTCCGCCTGCATCAGGTAATCGAACCCCGGCCAGTCGGCGCGCGGGCCGGTCCTGCCGTAAGCCGAGAGGTGCGCGCACACGATCCTCGGGTTCACCGGACCGAGGCGCTCGTAAACCAGCCCGAGCTTCGCCGGCACGTCTCCGCGCAGGTTGGACGCAAGCGCATCAGCGCTGCGCACGAGATCGTGCAGCACCGCCCGCCCCTCCGGGCGCGCGAGAGCGAGCGTGAGGCTCTTCTTGTT
>CAYSRR010000046.1:0-15147 GCA_964433375.1 uncultured Streptomycetaceae bacterium | reverse complement strand
CGGATTCACGTCCTTGCGCGACGTGATGTAGTTGTAGGCGGCAGTGCCAGCCACCTCGTAGTCGTAGCGGCTGTGGATGCCGCGCAGGCGAAGCGATTCCCCCTGCCCCGGCCCGTCGATGGCGAGCGTGTTGAAGCCGCGCCGGGAAAATTCGAGCCCGGCGAACAGAACGCTCATTTCCTTACAGTTGTCGAGGCCGTCGAACAGCACGACCGTCGGTGCCGGACCCTTGCCTCCCTGCGCCGGCAAGAAGTAGGCGGCGAGCGCCTTGTCCTCGCACGGAACGTCGATGCGCTCGATCTGCGGGTAGCGCCGTTCGAAGCCGGCGTGAAAGCAACGCAGCGCCTTGCGGTACAGGCCGATCTTGCGCTCGCCCGGTGGCACTGGCCGGTCAGCCGTGAAGTAGTAGTTGCCCGCGCGGATGTAATAGTTGCCTGCGGTCAGCTGTCGTCCTTTCGCCGCCATGCCGTCGGCGTAAGCCTCGATCCGCGCGGCCATCGCCGACCATTCCTGCCACCATGCGTCCGGGTCGTTGGGCCGCGTCCGTAGCCGCTCGGCGATGCGCTCGATCTCCTCGAGGGCCACGGCGCCATAAGGCGCCATGCCCTTGGTCACGAGCATCGCGTTTGACCAGGTGAAGTTCTCGGGAAAATGATCGATCCAGGTTGGGTGGCTTGTCATGTTTCTATTTCCTCGATTAATAGGATGAGTTCCAGGCGCTTCCGCGGCATGCGCCGCCATGCCGCGGACTGGGGTGATCACTCGGTCTTGATGCCCCGCTGGCGAATTACTCGCGACCACGTGACCACCTCGGCCTGGATCTCGCTTTTGAATTGCGCCGGGGTGTTGGCCACCGGCATGTATCCGTCGTTCAGCACCCGCTTCTCCATCTCGGGCGTGCGCATGATGCGAATGACTTCCGTGCTCAACTTGGTGAGTATGGCCGGAGCCAGATTGACGGGCGCGAGCAGCCCCAGCCAGGTGTACGCGTCCTGCAATCCGCGGATGCCCATCTCCTCCATGGTCGGGACATCCGGCAGAGCGGGTGAACGTTTTTCACCCGTGATCGCCAGCCCTTTCAGCTTCCCGGCCAGCACCTGGGGATGCGACACGCCGATATTGTTGAAGATGTAGTGAGCCTCGCCGGACATCACGGCTTGCACCGCGGGGGTCGTTCCCTTGTACGGCACATGGGTAGCCTTGATTCCGGCAACCTCGTTGAACAGCTCGGCCACCACGTGACTGGTGCCGCCCTGGCCCGAGCTGGCGTAAATCAACTGTCCCTGCCGGGACTTCCCGAACGCAATGAACTCCTTGAGCGACCGGATCGGCACCGAGGGATGCACGACAAGGTAGAGAGGAAATCTCAGGACCTTCGTGACGGGGGTAAAGTCCGCGGCAGCGTCGAACGGCCGCGGGTTGTGCAGCAAGGGGCCGAGGACGTGCGCGGTATTGGAGGTAAACAGCAGCGTATGGCCGTCGGGTGCGGCCCTCTTGGCGAGATCCGTCCCGATGAGGCCGGTGGCACCCGGACGATTTTCGACGACGCCGCCCTGCCCCCAGGCAGCCTGCAACTCTTTCGCCAGCAACCGCGAATAGATGTCTGTCGACCCCCCCGGCGGGAACGGCACGATGATGCGTATGACCCGGCTCGGATACTCCTGCGCGATGCCCGTCATGGTGAACAGCATGAGCAGTGCGAATGCCAGGAACTTGCAGCCTTGTTGCGCGCTTTTCATCTTCGTTTCTCCTCTTCAGGTTGTTTCGGCCAGGCGGAGTCGCCTCTCGATACTCTCCCGGGCCATGCCGCGACCGATAAAGACAACATAGCCAGTTGAGCGTGCGCTGGCCGGCGTGATTTCGAGCTGCCCCATCGAGTATTGAACCAGGCAGGACTCGCCCTCGATCACCATGTAACCCTTGGCGCGCCATACACTGTCGTCGAGTTCCCGGAAGAAGCGCTCGACGGACACGCGGCGCGGCGTGCCGGACGAAGCAAGAACAAAGGATTCCGCGGGCGGACTGTCGTGGTTATGGTGCGCCGCATGGCCCGCGTGACCAGCATGATGGCCTCCGGTTTTGCCCGCCACCGACTCGCCGAAAGCATCGTGCCCGCCCGGGTCGTCCGGCCTTTCCACGCCGCGATGGCGCAGCAGGTAGGCTCCATCAACGTCGCCCTGTTCCGAGAACAGGACATCCGCGCGGGGATTGATCGCGCGAATCTGCCAGCTCGCCGCATCCAGCGCCTCCGGCGTCACCAGATCGGACTTGTTGAGCACCACGATATCGGCGCTCCCGATCTGGCTCGCATAGAACTCGCCGAGCATCGACAGCAGCTTCGGCAGCTTGGCGGTGTCCACCACGGTCACGACCGGGCCGATATCCACGGCCAAGCCTTCCTCGCCGGTATCGGAAAGGCTTTCTACCATTTCCGCGGGCTGCGCCACGCCGGTCGCCTCCACGATCACGCGTTCCACACCCTGCGTATTGCGCAACTCCTCGATGGCGAGAATCAGGGAACCCTTGAGCGTGCAGCAAAGGCAGCCGGAGGTGAGTTCCAGAATATCGACATTGCTTCCGCTCAGTATCTGCCCGTCCACGCCGACCTCGCCGAACTCGTTCACGATCACGGCGGTCTTCAGGCCGTCGGCGGGCTTCGCGAGCAGGCGGCGCACGAGCGTGGTCTTGCCCGCGCCCAGGAAGCCGCATAGCAGGTGGACTTGCGTTGCCGCGGCACCGGTCACAGGTTGTAATCCCCTTCCTTCGCGTTCAGCGCCTCGTAACGCGCGAGCTTGTCCGGATCGAGCTGGACACCCAGGCCGGGACCGGTCGGCAACGAGAAGCAGCCATCGTGAAACCCGATGCGCTCGGTCACGATGTCGTCGGAAAGCAGGTTGTACATACTGTCGATGGCGTAGCGCATTTCGTTCATCGACGCGGCCAGCTGGAGATGGCATGCCGTGGAAATACCGAGCTCGCCGGCGGTGTGCAGGTTCATGCCCATCCCGAACGCCTCGCACAACGCGCCCAGCCGGCGGGTCGCGCCGATGCCGCCCCACTTGTGCGCGTCGCCGTGAATGATGTCCACGGCGCCCAGGCGAACCGCAGGCGCGAAGTCCTCCATCCGCACCACGCACATGTTGGTGCACAGCGGGATGCGGATCTTCTGCCGCAACTGCGCCATGCTCTCGAGGCCGGTGCAGGGATCCTCCAGGTACTCGAGATCGAGCGGCTCCATCCGCGTCCCCGCCCAGGTGGCCTGGTGCGTGGTCCAGACGCCGCTGGGATCGATGCGCAGCCTTGCCGTCGGATGCGCGTGGCGCAGCGCCTCCATGATGGCGACGTCTTCCTCGACATCGAACGAGCCTTTCACCTTGAGCGCGCGGAAGCCCGATTCAGCGAGCATCCGGCGCGATTCGTCGGCGATCGCCTCGGGAATGTCCGCCTTGCGCACGCCCGCCGGCAGCGCGCCGCGCGTGAGGATCCCGCCCGCCGGCACCTTGTCGCGGACGTAGCCTCCCTGCATCCGGGCGATGGGAACGCCGAGCTTCTTGCCCATGAGATCCCAGCACGCCATCTCCATCGCGGCCACGGCCGCATAGCCCGCGTATCCGTAGTAGAAGGGAACCGTGCGGAACCGGGCCAGAATTCTCTCGATGTCGAACGGATCCTCGCCGATCAGCAAGTGCTTGTGCCGTTCCACGAGCTGGGCGACTGGCCGACCCCGCATGCTCTCGCC
Source organism: uncultured Streptomycetaceae bacterium (assembly GCA_964433375.1). GTDB lineage: Bacteria > Pseudomonadota > Gammaproteobacteria > Burkholderiales > SG8-41 > SG8-41. The sequence continues at coordinate 11,408 of CAYSRR010000046.1, read as the reverse complement.
CAGACCCTCCAGCCCGTCGTCGGTCTGGACGCGCACGACCACCCGGGTGGTTCCCGGTCGCTTCTGGAGCGTGGACGCGAACACCATGGTGAACGGGACATTGATGACGTGTATCCTGAGGCCGGTAATCCGCATTGGCGTCACGCTTCTCGAAAAAGCCGCCCCGCGCCGGGGATGACGCGAGGATCCGACAGCAGGCGCAGCATCTGCCACATCGAGGCCGAGTTGCTGGTCACGACCGGCTTGCCGAGCCGTGCTTCCAGCGGCTCGATGATCTCAAGGGTGCGAAAGTTCGTGCAACTGATAAGCACGGCTTCGGACTCTGGCCGGTCGACGCTGAGCGCCAGCTCCGCCACCCGCTCCGGCGTCACCGCGGCATGCGCACGGGTGCTCAAGCCCTGGATGGCCAGCACCTCGAATCCCGAACCCTGCAGGTAATCCCGCACCTTGTCGTTCAGCCAGGGCGTGTACGGCGTCGCAACACTGATGCGCCGGGCACCGAACGCTTCGAGCGCGCGGGTCAGCGACAGGCTGGTCGTGGTCGCCTTGATTCCCGTGTTCGTCTCGATCTGGGCGCAGATCGTCCCGTCGTGCCCCGGCCCCTTCAGCACGCCGCCGCCCGTGCATCCGTAACATATGATGTCGACGCTGGCGTGAGCGAGCAATGCGGCCGCCTCCGGCAGCCTCGTTTCCATCCAGAGCAGGTGGCGTTGGCGATCCTCGGGTTCGTTTCCCTCCGATTCGGAAGAGATGCGCATGGTATGCACGGAAAGCACGCCGGCACCCATGCACTGCAATTCGTGCTCCATGACCGTGTTGAGAGATGGAACGATGACACCGAGACGATGCTGCCAGCCTGACATGGTCGCCCTATTCCGCCTTGAGGCCGGATTCCCGGATGAGCTTTGCCCACTTGGCCATTTCACTCGTCACGAAATCGGTAAACGCCTGGGGCGTGCGCGGATTCGCGACCCACGCGCGCTGCGCGAGTTGATCCAGCACTTCGCGACTCTGGAGCATCCGGTCGATTTCCGAATTGAGCCTCGACACGATTGCGGTCGGCGTTCCCGCCGGCGCCAGCAATCCCTGCCAGGACGCGGCTTCGTACCCCGCGAGGCCCGGCACCTCGGCGACGGTGGGAATCTCGGGTGAGAGCTGCCAGCGCTTCGCGCTCGTCACCGCCAGTATTCGCAGCTTGCCCGCCTTGGCGTGCGGGGTGGCCTGGCCGATGGCGATCGAAAGGACCGGGACTTCCCCGGAAATCGCTGCGATGACAGACGCCCCGGAGCCCTTGTAGGCCACGTGCAGCAGCCTGATTCCGGCCATGGAGCGGAACAATTCGACCGCCATGTGAGTGAGCGTCCCGCCGCCAGCGGATGCATAGGCAATGCTCCCGGGTTGCTTCTTCGCGAGCGCGATCAGTTCCGGGAGCGAGCGGGCGGGCAGCGAGGGATGCGCCACGATGGCCTGCGGCCCGGACACGAAGGTGCCGATGGCGGCGAAATCCTTCACCGGATCGTAGGGCAGATCCTTCGTGAAGCCGGGCGTGATGACGTGCACGTCGGCGGTCATCAGGAGCGTATAGCCGTCCGGAGCGGACTTGGCCACCTGGGCGGCCGCGATATTGCCGGATGCGCCCGGCCGGTTATCCACCAGGAACGACTGGCCGAGAGATTCCGTCATCCGCCGGGCGGCCATCCGCGCCATGATGTCGATGCCGCCGCCGGGCGCGAAGCCGACGAAAATCCGGACCGGCTTGGCGGGGTAAGTTCCTGGTGGATTCTGGCCCTGCGCCGTGACCGGACTGGCAAGCATGGCACAGAACCCGGCCATGGCGATGGACCGGGGCCGCAACCTGCGCAAGGGCCCCATGCAATTTACGAGTCTGTCACGATCGGTCAACGACATTGGGATGGCGCTATTTGCTCGTGAAGTTTCAGCCGGCGAATACCGGCTCCGGCAAGCCTTTTACTCCCGGTCGCACCGCCAGCAGGCACCCGGCAAGCGGTTGCTGCGCCAGCTCCTTCTCCGGCAGCCGGCGCGTCGCCGTAGTGATGTACAGCACATCGAGATCAGGACCGCCAAAGCACAGGCTGGTCGGACGGCGCACAGGCAGGTTGATCACCCGGTCGATCCTGCCGCGCGGGTCGAAGCGCGTCACGCACCAGCCGTCGTTGTTCGCGCTCCAGAAGCAGCCGTCGGCATCGACCGTCGCGCCGTCGCACCGTCCCCTGCCGATGTCGATCTGGGCGAACGGCCGCCGGCCGTGGATCGTGCCCTCGTCCTGATCGTAGTTGAGAACGTCGATCCAGAGACTGAAGGAATCCGTCAGGTACATCAGTTGCCCGTCCGGACTGAACGACAGGCCGTTGATGCAGGTGATGCCGTCGAGGTGCCTTGACGTCGTCAAGTCCGGGTCCAGGCGCCACAACCGGCCACGCGGCACGTACTTGTCCGCCTGGACCGTACCGGACCAGAAACGACCGGTGCGATCCACCTTGCCGTCGTTAAAACGGTTTTTCGGGCGGTCCTTGTCGGGCTTCGCGATTTCGGTCAGCGCGCCGGTCTCCGGATCGAAAAAATAGAAACCCGATCGCATCGCCACCACCAGACCGCCGCGCGCGCGCAAGCCGATCGAACCGACTTCCTCCTTCATCTGCCAGGTGCGCTTCTTCCCGCTCGACGGATCGAGGCTATGGATCTTCTCGCCGATACCGTCCACCCACCACAATCGCTGCCGCTCGCTGTCCCACACCGGCGACTCGCCGAGCACGTCGTGATCCGGGTCGACGACATCGATCTCCGGCACCCGCATCGCCATTGCCGGAGCGTTATCGACGGCCATCTCTCTCTCCCGACAAGGCCCGACGGGTTAAAGTGGAAGCTTGAAAACCGTGGCCGCCGTGCGTCCCAGGCAATCCTCGAGCTGGGCGTCGTTCAGGCCGATGTTGCGCATCTTGGCGAGTTCCCACGGGATGTTGATCAACTGGTCGGCGCCCATCATCACGCGCGAGGATCCCAGCTTCTTGATGGCTTCCTTGACCCGCCCCGGACCCGTCCAGCTGGATTCCAGGAAGATGTTCTCGCATAACTGAGCGGCAATAATCGCCTCGGACGTATACGCGTTGTAACCCATGTGCGCGAGGACGATCTTGACCGTCGGAAACTCCTTGGCCCTCTGCACTTGCAGCGACGGCAGGCCAAAGGTCGAAATGAGCCCGGTGTGAACGATCACGGGAATGTTGAATTGCTTCGCCATCTCGAACACTTTGTCCGTGAACGGCGACAAGGGATTGCACGGGTGGAAGTAGGTATGCAGCTTGACTCCGACAAATCCGAGTTGCTTGACGCAGCGCTCGGCCTCCTTCCAGTACGCCCCGTCCTCCATTGAAGGATCGAGATCCAGCACGCCGAAGAACCGCCCGGGATGATTCTTGCAGAGCTTGTGGATCTCGTCGTGCGCCGCGGCTGGCCCGCCGGGCGACTTCGGGATGGGCAGCACGAGGGAAACATCGATGCCCCACTTCTTCTGGGCCTCCAGCTGCATCTCAGCGGTATACTCGTTTTCGCTGAGCCGGGAGACGCCAAGATGGGTATGAGAATCGATGATGCGCATTCCGGCGTTCTCCTCGGTCGCGTCCGCTTATGGGGATCGATGCTCGGTGACGTTCCAGTAATCCAGGAGCCGTCTTGTTGAAGTAGTATAGCATTATGCTACTAAATCACCGCGCGCATCACAACCGCGTTGCCGGGTTTCCCCCGGCCATGAAGGCTCGAACGGCGCAAGCGGGATGACGCTAATGGCGAGCATCACGAGATCACGACACGCGAAGCAGACCGCGCGACTGCAGTCTCTCGGCCTGACCGAGTACGAGGCCGTTGCATACCTGACCCTGCTGAAGCACCACCCGGCCACCGCGTACGAGATCGGCAAGCTGGGCGGGCTGGTCAAGGCGAACGTCTACCCGACCCTCGACAGCCTTGTTCGCCGGGGAGCTGTCCAGCCGGTGAGCCGGGAACCCACGCGCTATGCGCCCGTCGACCCCGAGACATTCCTCTCGCGCGTGGCGAAGAGCACGGCGGCGCTGTGCAGCGAGATCGTCGCCGAGATGGACGAAATGGCCGAGGATAACCCGGCGGAGTATGTCTGGCTGCTATCGAGTGAAAAGGACATCCAGGGCAAGATTTCGCAGATGATCTCCCAGGCGAGGAAACACATCTGGATCAAGGGCCCGGAGCGCCTGCTCCTGCAGCACCGCAACGCTTTGCGCGAAGCCGTCCGCCGGGGAACCAAGCTCGTGGTGATCCTGTTCGGAAATGAGAGCGCGGTGAAGCGCTTCCGCTTTTCGCAGAATGCCCGAGTCTACCTGCACGAAGGGTCCGGGATGATCGTCGGGGTCGGCGAGAGTCAACTGATTGTCGCCTGCGACTTCAGCGAAGCGCTGAGCGCCAGCATCGCGGAGCACTGCGAAGGCGCTTTCACCCGCAATCCATCCGTCGTTTATCTGGCCGAAAGCCTGATCCGCCACGAGATTTACCTCGCGGAAATCATCGCCGCCTATCCGTCGCAGATCGAGGAGCGCTTCGGCAAGTCGCTGGTATCCCTGCGCAAGCACTACCTGCCCGAGTATTTTCTCAACGATCTGCAGGCCCGCCTGTCCGCCGGCAAACTCCCCCAATAAAATAATGCCGCTCTCCGGCGGCATTATTTTATTGGCGCGCCTGGCGGGATTCGAACCCACGACCCTTGGCTTCGGAGGCCAATACTCTATCCTCTGAGCTACAGGCGCACGCGGCGGGATTCTAGCACAGCGCTCCGCACTATCCTCCCGAAATCAAGGTATTACGCTCCGATCGCGGCACCTTGAGCTATAATGGGCGCCTTCGCGAGCAACCTCTGACAACGTTCCCATGGCCGACCATCATCCCGAAGAGCATTCCTCCCCGATCAAGACCCCCAAGCAGCTCATCATCGTCGTGGTGCTGGCATTCGTGGTGCCCATCGCGCTGATCGTGGTGCTGACGCAGCTCGTCACCGGCGGCCACGAGACGAGCAAAAGCAACCCGGCGCTGTCGGAGGAAGCCATCGCCAAGCGCCTGAAACCGGTCGGCGAGGTGGCGATCGATCCCAGCCAGCCGAAGCCGGAACCTGTCGCGGCCGCCGCGCCGGTTACGGTCACCGCGGCAGCGGTGCCGGCCGCAGCCGCCGCCCCGGCGGCGGGCAAGGGCAAATCCGTTTACGACTCGGCCTGCATGGTCTGTCACGCCGCCGGCGTGGCGGGCGCGCCGAAGACCGGAGACAAGGCGGCGTGGGCGCCGCGCCTGAAGACCGGCATGGACGCGCTCTACGCGAGCTCGCTCAAGGGCAAGAACGCCATGCCGCCCAAGGGCGGCAACCTGTCGCTCTCCGACGCCGACGTGAAGGCGGCGGTGGATTACCTGGTCAGCACCGTCAAGTGACGTGACCGCCGGGGAATAGTGAATTCCATTTAAAAAAGCGCAGCGCTCGCTGCGCTTTTTTTACACCATGGCGACCCTCGCAATAGGAGATGTCCAGGGCTGCTACGACCAGCTGATGCGGCTGCTCGAGCGCGCGGACTACGACGAGCGCCGCGATACGCTGTGGTTCGTGGGCGACCTCGTCAACCGCGGGCCGCAATCCGCGCGCGTCGCGCGCTTCGTCAAAAGCCTGGGCGAGCGGCAGGTCACGGTGCTCGGCAATCACGATCTCGCGCTGCTGGTCATCGCCGAGGCCTTCAAGAAACCGCACCGGGGCGATACCTACGACGAATTGCTCGCCGCGCCCGACCGCGACGAGCTCGTCGCCTGGCTGCGCCACCAGAAGATGCTGCACGCCGGCAACGGCTGCGCCATGGTGCACGCGGGATTGCTCCCCCGGTGGACGCTGGCGCAGGCGGGCGCTCTGGCGCGCGAAGTGGAGGCGGCGCTGCGGGGCCCCGACTACCGCGAGTTCCTGAGGCACATGTACGGCAACGAGCCCGCGGAATGGCGCGACGATCTCGCGGGCCACGACCGGTTGCGCGTCATCGTCAACGCGATGTCGCGCATGCGTCTCGTCACACCAGAAGGCCGCATGGAGTTCAGCCACAAGACCGGGCCCGTCAACCTCCCCGCTGGCTACCTGCCGTGGTACGACGCGCCCGGCCGCGCCAGCCGCGGCGAGCGCATCCTGTTCGGCCACTGGGCCGCTCTCGGCCTCCTGCAGCGCGAGGACGTCGTGTGCCTCGATACCGGCTGCGTCTGGGGGCGCGCGCTCACCGCGCTGCGGCTGGAGGACGGCCGGCTGTTCCAGGTGGACTGCCCGGAACTCAGGGGAACAGCGTCCGAAGGATAGCCTCGCGGGCAGCACACGCCAGGTGGCGGCGGTGCCGGCCGTCGTTTACGACCGCCGGAAGAAATGTCAGCACGGCAAGCTGTAGCAGCGAGGCGTGAAATCAGTCGTCCAGCGCTTCCTTGCCTTCTGCCTTCTATTTGACGACCCGGGCGACACGGCCGTCGGAAATCACGCGCACGCGGTCGCCCGGCTGAAACGTTTCGCCGGCGGGCTGCGTGACGGCGATGACGCGTCCCGCGTCGAGACGGACCGTGATCTCGTGACCGGGTTGCGTGCCGGTCTGCGCCGCGGCCTCGCCCAGCACCGCACCGGCAACGGTGCCCACCACCCCGCCGACGACCGCGCCGCGCCCGCTGCCGACACGGCCGCCGGCGGCGCCGCCGATCACGGCCCCCGCCACCGGGGCGACGCCGGTGCGCACGCTGTCCACCTCGACGTCGCGCACGCTCTCCACCACGCCCGCGTATTCCCTGTTCTGCTGCGGCGCCGGCGCGCGATGGTCCCGGCCGTCGTCGTCCCACGGCGCGCTCGCGCAGCCGGTGAGCAGCGCCGTGGCGACGGCCAGCGAGAGCATCGCCTCACCAATCCAAAAGCGTGATTCGTGAGTCGTGATTCGTGAGTCGGCCATAGAAACAGAAGCGCGTCTGCTCCGCAGTGTAAGTCGAATCACGACTCACGAATCACGCCTTTCACCACGGCCTCGAGCCGAATGCCTCACGGTAACGGTCGGCGATTTCGTCACGGGTAAAGCAATGGTTCTGTCCGCCGCGGCTCGCGACCTTGATCGAGCCCAGCAGCGAGGCAAGACGCCCGCTCACCGCCCAGTCGAGCCCGGCGGCGATGCCGTAGAGCAGCCCGGCGCGGTAGGCGTCGCCGCAACCGGTCGGGTCCAGGACCTGCGCGGGCTTCACGGCGGGGATTTCGAGGGTCCGCCCATCCACCATCACGAGCGATCCCTTGGCCCCCAGGGTCACCACCAGCGCCTTGACGCTTTTCGCCAGTTCCTCGAGCTTCTTCCCGGTGCGTTCCTGCAGCAGCTGGCCTTCGTAATCGTTGACCGTCACGTAACTCGCCAGGTCCACGAAGCCGTTCAGTTCCGCACCATCGAACATCGGCAGCCCCTGGCCGGGATCGAATATGAAGGGCACGCCCGCCGCGTGGAACTCGCGCGCGTGCTGCACCATGCCCTCGCGCCCGTCGGGCGCGATGATGCCGAGCTTGACGCCCTTCGCGTCCCCGACGTGGTTCTCGTGCGAGTGGTTCATCGCCCCCGGGTGGAACGCCGTGATCTGGTTGTCGTCGAGGTCGGTGGTGATGAAAGCCTGCGCGGTGAAGGTACTGGGTATCCGGCGCACGTGCTGCTGCGTGAGCTTCAGCTTCTTCATGCGCTCGTCGTACGGCAGGTAGTCGTCGCCGACGGTGGCCATCACCTGCGGCTCGCCGCCCAGCAGGGCGAGGTTGTAGGCGATGTTGCCGGCGCAGCCGCCGAACTCGCGCCGCAGGTCCGGGACCAGGAACGCGACGTTCAGGATGTGCAACTGGTCGGGAAGGATGTGGTTCTTGAAGCGGTCGCGGAACACCATGATGGTGTCGTAGGCGATCGAGCCGCAGATCAGCGTGCGCATGGGGTGCAGGTCCGGTGGGAATGTGACGGAATTATATCCGGCCGCGACTCCGCTTGAAGAAACCGTTGCAAGCGCCCGTGCTGTCGCAAATCATTAATCCCGCCGTCACCGCGCTTTCGTACCGGACGCGCACACTTCGCGCGTGGCCAACCTCGCCGCCCGACTCGCCTGGCTCGCGCCGCTGGCGCTCCTCAGCGAAGATGCGCTCGCCTGGGGGCTTTGCACCCACGTGTACTTCTCCCAGCTGCTGATCTGGGCGATACCGCTCGCCGACGCCCGTTTTCGCCGCGCCGTCGCCCGCCTGCCCGAGCTGATGCTCGCGGGCGCGTGCCTGCCCGACCTCTCGCTGTTCGGCCGCTGGCTGGGCGCTCCCGCGCTCGGCGCCACGCACCAATGGTCGGCCGCGCAGCGCCTGCTCGCGGTCGCGGACGACGATGAAGCGCGCGCGCTCGCGCTGGGCTACGCGAGCCACCTGCTGGCCGACATCATCGCGCACAACCATTTCGTGCCGGCGCACGAGCAGCTCTGGCTCGACCGCCCGGTCGTCACGCACGCCGCCTCCGAGTGGGTGATGGACGCGCACATCATGCCCCACCTCCTCGTCCGCCCCTCCGACCTGATGCGGCGCCACCAGGCACGCCTCGCCGACTACGCGGCGCGGCATCTCGGCTGCAGCTTCGCCGAATCGCGGCGCGCGCTCGGCTGTCTGAGGCACGGCGAGGCGCTGCTGCGCGCGTCCCGCCTGCCGCAGGCCCTGCGCGCCGGCGCGCGCGTCGCGGACGCGCGGCTCGGGCGACGCCTCGACTGGTACGTCGCCGAGACCGCCGCGCGGCTCGGGCAGATCAACCGGCTGATCGAGGGCGACGCGCCGGTGTGGCACGCGGAACTGGACGGCGCGCGCCCGGCGCGCGGGAGAACGCGGACGCCGTCCGCCCGCGCGTTCGCACGGCCGCTGCCGCAGGACTTCTTCTAGACCAGGAACGAAACGCCGGCGACGGCGGCGCCGATCAGCGCGCCGGCGACCACGTCGCTCGGGTAGTGCAGGCCCAGCATCACGCGCGAGGTGGCGACCAGCAGCGCGAACGGCACGGCGACCCACGCCAGCCACGGGTAGTAGGCGACCGCGACCAGCGTGAAGGCCACGGCATGCAGCGTGTGGCCGGAGGGAAAGCTGTAGTGATCGAGCGGCGCGGCGAACAACTGGATATCGGGATGCGCCTCGTACGGGCGCGGCCGCAGGGTCCTGCCTTTCAGCCACTTGTAGAGCGCGGTGCAGGCAAGCCCCGCGGCGATCATGTGCAGCACCGCCGGCGCGGCATCCGCGCCGGAATGCGCGAGCAGCGCCAGCATCAGCGCGTACCAGCCCACGCCGTCGCCCAGGCGGCTCACCACGCGGAACGGCGCCCGCACCCAGCGGCTGCGGCCGGCGCGGTTGAGACTTAACGCAACCGCCCCGTCCCAGCGGACTATGCGTTCAAGCGGATAGGCCGGCAGGTTCAAGGTGACTCCCCTCGCTCGAAAGCTCGAACAGCGCGGACTCGAACTCGCCCACGATCCACGACCAGTCGAGCTTGTCGGTGACCGCGCGAGCGGCGGCGCCGAGGCGTCGAATCCTCTCGCGGTCGTTGGCGAGGCCGGCGGCGAGCCGGGTGAATTCCCCGGCGTCGTCGAACTTCGCCAGCAGGCCGCTGGATCCATGGCGGATGTGCTGGGCAGCCGCGGCGTAATCGTAGGCGACGACCGCAAGCCCGCTCGCCATCGCCTCCATGGCGACGTTGCCGTAGGTTTCGGTCGTGCTGGGGAAGAGAAAGATATCGCCGGAGGCAAAATGCGCCGCGAGGTCGTGGCCGATGCGCATGCCGGCGAAGACGTGCTTCGGATAGCGCGCCTGCAACGCCGCGCGTTCCGGTCCGTCCCCTACCAGCACCAGCTTCATCCGCGGATTGACCCGGTGCATGGCGTCGAACGCCGAGAGCACCAGCGGCAGGTTCTTCTCCGGCGCGAGGCGCCCGACGTAGAGCGCCACCGTGTCGTGGCTGCCCATGCCCCAGTTGCCGCGCAGTTGCGAGCTGCGGTGCTTCGGGGAGAACAGCGCGGTGTCCACGCCGCGCGACACCACGCGCAGGTTCTTCAGGCCGAGCTGCTCGAGCTCGATGCGCATGCTCTCGGTCGGCACCATGGTGCACAGCGTGCGATTGTGGAACTTGCGCAGGTACGCCGCGATCGGCCGCTTCAGCCAGCCGATCCCGTAGTGCTTGCTGTAGCTGTGGAAGTTGGTATGGAAGTCGCTGGACACCGGGATCTTCAGCTTGAGCGCCGCCGCGAGCGCCGACCAGCCGAGCGGCCCCTCGGTGACGACGTGCACGATATCGGGGCGCTTTACCGACCACAACCGCGTCAACGCCTGCTTCGCGGGCAATCCCATCTTGAGCGCGTCGTAGCGCGGGATCGCCATGCCGGGCTTGAGCACCTCCTCCAGCCCCGGCCGGCTAGCCGGGTTGTCCTCGCGGTGCTGGCGCGGGCGCACGAGCTGCACCTGGTGGCTGCGGATCTGCAGGCCCGCCACCATGCGCCCGATGGTCATCGCCACGCCGTTCACTTCCGGCGGGTAGGTCTCGGTCACGATCGCCACGCGCAGGCTGCGCGTTTCCGCGGGCAACTGCTGCAGCAGGATTTGCGCGCTGTCCATGGCGCGTATCGTGAAACGGCAACAATAAAAAATCATTAACAGTTAATGATTTTTTCATGACACCTCAAGTCGGAACTGAACCAACGCCGCCAGTGGATTGATCTGGCTCGGTGTCATCCACAGGTCATCGAGATGCAATGCCATTGCAACATGGCAGGTCGGGTACAATCACCGGCATGCTCCGGTGAAACCGGACGGAAGGAGCCGATTCACCATTCACGAATCACGATTCACGCCTCATACAAGGAGAAGAGCATGCTGAAGGAGTTCAAGGAATTCGCGGTGCGCGGCAACGTGGTCGACATGGCGGTCGGCATCATCATCGGCGCCGCTTTCGGCAAGATCGTGGAATCGCTGGTGAAGGACGTGATCATGCCGCCGATCGGGCTGCTGCTCGGCAAGGTGGATTTCTCCAACCTGTTTTTCGTGCTGAAGTCCGGCGCGACGGCCGGCCCCTATCTCTCCGTGGACGCGGCGCAGAAGGCGGGCGCCGTCACCTTCAACTACGGCATGTTCATCAATACCTGCATCAGCTTCCTGATCGTCGCTTTCGCGGTATTCCTGCTGATCCGCGCCATCAACAAGCTGAAGCGCCAGGAAGAAGAGAAGGCGGCGGAGCCGCCCGCGACGCCGGAGGAAATCGTGCTGCTGCGCGAGATCCGCGACTCTTTGAAGAAGTCGTGAACCCCCACCCTTGCCCTCCCCCTTGGGAAGGGGGAGGGTTGGGAGGGAAGGAGGC
>CAYSRR010000045.1:0-15391 GCA_964433375.1 uncultured Streptomycetaceae bacterium | reverse complement strand
AACTCGAGGCGCGCCAGGCCGACCCCTTCGTTGGGCAGGCGCTGGAACTCGAAGGCCAGCTCCGGGTTGCCCACGTTCATCGTGATCTTCACCGGCGACTTCGGCATGCTGGAGAGCGAGAGATCGATGATTTCGGTCTCGAGGATGCCGCGGTAGACGAAGCCGGTGTCGCCTTCGGAGCAGGAAACCGTGACGGGACGGCCGTCTTTCAGCACCTGCGTGGCGTCGCCGCAGCCGACCACGGCCGGGATCCCCAGTTCGCGCGCGATGATGGCGGCGTGGCAGGTCCGCCCGCCGCGGTTGGTCACGATGGCCGCGGCGCGCTTCATCACCGGCTCCCAGTCCGGGTCGGTCATGTCCGTGACCAGCACTTCGCCCTCGCGCACGCTCGACATTTCAGCCGCCGTCTTGACCACCCGCACCGGGCCGCTGCCGATCTTCTGGCCGATGGCCCTGCCGGTGGCCAGCACCTCGGAGCGCTGCTTCAGGCGGTAGCGGCGCAGCGTGTCGACCTTCTCCCCCGCCTTCACCGTCTCCGGGCGCGCCTGCAGCACGTAAAGCTTGCCGTCGGTTCCGTCCTTGCCCCACTCGATGTCCATCGGCCGCTTGTAGTGCGACTCGATGATCAATGCGTAGCGGGCCAGCTCCTCGACTTCGGCATCGTTGATGGAGAACCGGCGGCGGTCGGCCTCCGGGACTGCGACGGTCTTGACCGGGTTCTTCGCCTGCGGGTCGTCGGCGTAGATCATTTTCACCGCTTTCGATCCCAGCCCCCTGCGCAGTATCGCGGGCTTGCCTTCGCGCAATCCCCGCTTGTAGACGTAGAACTCGTCGGGGTTGACCTGCCCCTGCACCACCGTCTCGCCCAGGCCGTAAGCCGAGGTGATGAACACGACCTGGTCGAAGCCGGATTCTGTGTCGAGCGTGAACAGCACCCCGCTCGCGCCGAGGTCGCAGCGCACCATGCGCTGGACGCCGGCGGACAGCGCCACGTCCTGGTGCGCGAAACCCTTGTGCACGCGGTAGGAGATGGCCCGGTCGTTGTAGAGCGAGGCGAACACGTGTTTCACCGCGCCGTAGAGGTTGTCCAGGCCGCGCACGTTGAGAAAGGTTTCCTGCTGGCCGGCGAACGAGGCGTCCGGCAGATCCTCCGCCGTGGCGGAGGATCGCACCGCGAATGAGGCGCCCGCGCCTGCGCCGTCGGCCAGCCTGCCGTAGGCTTGCGCAATCTCGTCGCGCAGCCGCGCGGGAAACTCCTGGGCCCCGATCCAGCCGCGGATTTCCTGTCCCGCCCGCGCCAGCGCGTTCACGTCTTCGATGTCGAGTCGGGCAAGGCGCCCGGCGATGCGCTTGTCGAGCCCGTCCTGGGCCAGGAATTCGCGATAGGCGTCGGCGGTCGTGGCGAACCCGCCCGGCACCCGCACGCCGGCGCCGCCCAGCTGGCTGATCATTTCTCCGAGAGAAGCGTTCTTGCCGCCGACTCGGCCGATGTCGTTCATGCGCAGCGCCGCGAAATCAAGGACCAGGGAAGTCATGCTCATTCCTGCGAGGTGTGATAAGTTGACGGAACGGGAAAGGACGTTATTTTACCGGAACCTGGCAGCCCGACCGAAATGGCGGACCCCAAACGCACGGCATTCTTCGTATCCGACCGTACCGGCATCACGGCCGAGATGCTGGGTCACAGCCTGCTCACCCAGTTCGACGGCGTGCGCTTCAACGAGATCACGCTGCCGTTCGTGGATTCGGTGGAAAAAGCCCGCGCGATCGTCGAACAGATCAACCTGCAGGGCGCAACGGACGGCGCGCGCCCGCTGGTGATCAGCACGCTGGCCCGCACCGAGATTGCCGAGGTCATCGGCCAGTCGAAGGCGCTGTTCCTCGATTGTTTCGAGATCTTCATCGCGCCGCTCGAGCGCGAGCTCGGCATCAACGCCTCGCACGCCATCGGCCGCACGCACAGCGTCTCGGATTTCGTCAATTATCACCATCGCATCGAATCGGTGAACTACACCCTGTCGCATGACGACGGAGTGACCAACCGGGACCTGAACGACGCCGACATCGTCCTCGTCGGCGTTTCGCGCAGCGGCAAGACGCCGACGTGCCTGTACCTGGCCATGCAGTTCGGCATCAGCGCGGCCAACTATCCGCTGATCCCCGAGGATTTCAGCCGCATGCAACTGCCCACCCCCCTGCGCCCGTTGCGGGGCAAGCTCTACGGGCTGACCATACGCCCCGAGCGGTTGCAGCAGATCCGCTATGAGCGCAAGCCCGGCAGCAAATACGCCACGCTCGCCAACTGCGAATTCGAGGTGCGCGAGGCCGAGGCGCTGATGCGGCAGGAAGGCATCCCTTTCCTCGACGCTACCAGCAAGTCGGTCGAGGAGCTGGCCACGACCATCCTGCACGAGGCCAAGCTCGTGCGGCGAATCTATTAGCGGCTCCCGTCAGATTTCAGCGATCAACGGTCGTTGGTCTGCCGAGATCGCTGCATCGCTGAAATCTGTCTTACCCTTTCGAACAGGCAGACGGCCGCCGCGGCGGCGACGTTGAGCGATTCGCCTTTGCCGGGCATCGGTATCGAGGCCGCGATGTCCGCGATGCCGATCAGCCCCGGGCTCAGGCCGGCGCCCTCGTTTCCAAGCATGAGCGCCAGGTTGCCGGTGAGGTCCGCGTCGAAAACCGTCCGCTCCGCGCGCAGCACGGTCGCCACCCTCGTGCCGGTGAACGCGCGCGCAGCCGCTACCAGGTCGGCTCCTTCGTAAATCGACAGCGCAAAATGCGCGCCCATGGCCGCGCGCAGCACCCGTGGAGACCAGGCATGCACGGAACCGCGCGACAAGAGCACGTGCCGGATGCCCGCCGCCGCGCACGTGCGCAGGATGGATCCGAGGTTGCCCGGGTCCTGCAGGTCTTCCAGCATCACGCAGGCGTTCATGTCCCCGGGAACCGCGTGTCGCCGCGGCGTCTCCACCACGGCCAGGATGCCGGTGGGCGTCACGACCGCGGACAGGGCCTTGAACAGCACGTCGCCCAGCACCAGGGTGTCCACCCCTTTCATTTTCTCCAGCAACCCCCGGATTTCCGGATTGCCCAGGCCCTGGCGGCTGACGGCCAGGCTTTCCGGCTTGCCGACGTGCTCGCGGTACGCGGCCACGAGATGGGCGCCTTCCAGCACCGACCGGCCCGCCTGCTTGCGTTCCCGGGATGATTCCGTGAGGCGCCGCAGCGCCTTGAAGCGGGGATTGGCGGACGAGTCGACGGGCTTCATCATGATCGCAGCCGGTCGGCCCCGGTCGCGAGGCACGACCGCACCGGCGCGAAGCTGCGCCGGTGCGCGGCCGACACGCCATGCTCGCGCAGCGCCTTCAGATGCGTCGGAGTGGGATAGCCCTTGTGGCGATCGAAGCCGTACTGGGGGTACTGGCCGTGCAGCACCCGCATGACCTCGTCGCGCGCCACCTTGGCCAGTATCGAGGCAGCCGCGATCTCGGCCACCGTCGCGTCGCCCTTGACGACGGCTTGCGCGGGCATGGCCAGCGGCGGGCAGTGCAGGCCATCGACCAGCACGCGCTGCGGCACGACCGCCAGCGCGAGTACCGCGCGTCGCATGGCCAGCAGGCTCGCCCGCAGGATGTTGATCGTATCGATTTCTTCCACGCTCGCGCACGCGACCGCCCATGCCCGGGCGTGCGCCCGGATTTCCACGGCCAGCGTTTCGCGACGGCGCGGCGCCAGCTTCTTGGAATCATCCAGTCCCGGTATGGGATGCGCGGGATCGAGTATCACGGCCGCGGCGTAGACCGGTCCGGCCAGCGGCCCCCGCCCCGCTTCGTCCACGCCGCAGACGAGCGTCATGCGGCGCCTCCCCGTATGAGAGGCAGCAGCGCGGAAGCGATGCGTTCTGCGCTGTCCCGCCGCAGTTCCGCGGCCATCTCGGTAAAGCACCGTTCGAGCCGCGCGCGCACGGCAGTGTCGAACATCAGGTTCAGAACGGCCTGCGACAGGTTCTCCGGGGTGGCCTCGTCCTGCAGGAATTCGGGCACGACGAACTCCCCCGCAAGGATATTGGGCAGGCCGACGTAAGGCAGATAGCCGCGTCCTTTCATCAGCCACCATGACAGGCGTGGCATGCGGTAGGCGATGACCATCGGGCGCGCCAGCAGCGCCGCTTCCAGCGTGGCCGTCCCCGAGGCCGCCAGAACCACGTCGGCGGCCGCCATCGCCTCGTGCGCGTGCCCGAAGAGTACCGTCAGGTTCAGCGCCTGCCTGTCATGCCGATACAGCGCGGCCTCGAACATCTCCCGGGTAGGCCGGTTGACCAGCGGCACGAGAAAATGCACTTCGGGGAGCGCCGCGGCGACCTGTCGCGCGGTTTCGACGAAGAGACCGGCCATCTGATCGAGCTCGCTCACGCGGCTGCCCGGCAACAGCGCGATGATCCTGCCCGCGGCCGGAAGACGCAGCTGCTCGCGCGCCGCTGCGCGGTCGGGCACCTTCGCGAGCAGTTCCGCGGAGGGATGACCGACGTAGGTGGAGGGAATGCCGGCCTTCTCGTAGAGCGCCTGCTCGAACGGGAAAATCGTGAGCATATGGGAAACCGCGCGGCCGATCTTGCCGATGCGCCCTCCACGCCACGCCCAGATCGAAGGACTGACAAAATGCGCGGTCGGTATGCCGGCGGCGCGCAGCTTCAGCTCCAGCCCCAGGTTGAAATCGGGCGCATCCACCCCGACGAACAGCGCCGGCGGATCGGCCAGGAAGCGCTTCACCAGGCTGCGCCGTATGCCGATGATCTCGGGGAAATGGCGCACGACCTCGACATAGCCCCGCACCGCCAGCTTTTCCATCGGGTAGAGCGCGTCGAGCCCGGCGGACTGCATGCGCGGCCCGCCTATGCCGGTGAATCGCGCCTGGGGCAGGCGCGCGCGCAACGCCTGGATCAGGTGTGCGCCCAGCAGGTCGCCGGAAGCCTCGCCAGCGACCACGCCGACGGTAAGGGGAGCCTGGGACATGGAACCCTACCGGATGATGCCGCGGGTCGAGCTCGCCAGGAAATCGAGCAGTGCCTGCACTTCCGGGCACGACTTGACCTGGCGCGCGAGCGCCTCCCTGGCTTGTTCCAGCGTCAGGCCCGATCGGTAAAGCGTCTTGTAAGCCCGTTTCAGTTCCGTGATGGTGGCCGCCGTGAATCCGCGCCGTTTCAGGCCTTCGACGTTGATGCCATAAGGCCTGGCGGTGTCGCCCGAGGCCGTGATGAACGGCGGAACGTCCAGCAGCACGACGCTGCCGATACCGGTAATGCTGTGGGCGCCGATACGGCAGAACTGGTGCACGCCGGTATAGCCGCCCAGGATGACGTGGTCGCCGACATGCACGTGGCCGGCCAGCTGCGCATTGTTGGCGAATATGGTGTTGTTGCCGACCTGGCAATCGTGCGCGAGGTGGACGTAAGCCATGAACCAGTTGCCGTTGCCGACCCGCGTCGCGCCGGCGTCCTGCGCGGTGCCGCAATTGAACGTGCAGAACTCCCGCACGGTGTTGTCGTCGCCGATTTCCAGGCGCGTCGCCTCGCCGTGGTACTTCTTGTCCTGCGGAATTTCCCCTATCGAGGAAAACTGGAAGATGCGGTTGCGCGCACCGACGCGGGTATGCCCGGCAATGACGACATGCGGCCCGATGCGCGAGCCGGGACCGATTTCGACATGCGGGCCTATGATCGAGTACGCCCCGATCTCGACATCCGGCGCGATCCGCGCGCCGGGCTCGACGAGGGCCGTGGGATGAATTCTTGCCGTCACGCTGCCGGGATGACGGGCGCGCGCACCGTCAAGCCTCCTCCTTGATGGAGCGCACCGTGCACATGATCTCGGATTCGGCCGCCAGGGTCTCCCCCACCCAGGCCTGGGCGGCGAATTTCCAGATGCCGCGCACGTGCCGCGTGATCTCGACCTGCAGGCGCAGGGTGTCCCCCGGCACCACCGGCTTCTTGAAGCGGGCATCGACAATGCCCGCTAAAAAGTACACCGAATCCTTGTCCGGCCTGGCCTTTTCGCTGTGAAACGTGAGGATGGCCGCGGCCTGCGCCATGCATTCGATGATGAGCACGCCGGGCATGACCGGGAAATTGGGGAAATGGCCCTGGAAGAACGGCTCGTTGATGGTCACGTTCTTCAACGCGACGATGCTCTTCCCAGCCTCGCAGGACAGCACCCGGTCCACGAGCAGGAACGGGTAGCGGTGCGGCAGGTATTCCAGTATCTGCTTGATATCCATGCTGCTCACGACTTCCCCCTCTTCGGCCGCTCTTGTTTGTCCTCCAGGCTGCGCACCCGCTCCACCAGCTCGGCGAGGTGGCGCAGTTGCACCGCGTTGCGAAGCCACCGGGCGTGCGGTTCGAACACGTACGCCCCGGTATAGGTCCCCGCCTGCTTGATGGATTTCGTGACCAGCGTATAGGTCGAAATCTCGACATTGTCCGCGATCGTGATGTGCCCGGCGATTCCCGAAGCACCGCCGATCCGGCAATGCCGGCCGATCTTCGCGCTCCCTGCCACACCGGCGCACGCGGCAATCGCGGTGTGAGCGCCGATGCGCACGTTATGCCCGATCTGGATCTGGTTGTCGAGCTTGACCCCCTCCTCGATCACCGTGTCGTCCAGTGCGCCGCGATCCACCGTGGTATTGGCGCCGATTTCCACGTCATCGCCTATGACCACGCGCCCGATCTGCGGCACCTTGAGCCAGCGGCCTTCGTCCATGGCGATGCCAAAGCCGTCCGCGCCGATCACCACGCCGGAATGGAGCACGACGCGGCTGCCGATCAGGCAGTCGTGGTACAGGGTCACGTTGGGATACAACACGCAGCCGGCGCCGATGACCGTGCCGTCCCCGATGGAGCAGCCGGCGCCTATGATGCATCCGGCCCCGATCTTCACATCGCGGCCGATCACCGCGTGGGGGCCGATCTCCGCATCGCGCGCGATGTCGGCCGTGGCATCCACCACGGCGCTGCCGTGTACGCCTGGCACGGCAGGCCGCGCGGGATTCAGCAACGCCGACACCCGCGCGAAGTAGGCGTAGGGGTTGGCGCAGATGATGCGCGGCAGGCGGGTCGCGTCGCGCGCCGGTTCGCCCACGATGACGGCGCCGGCGCGGGTGGCTTTCAACTGCGGGAGATAGCGCGCGTTGGCAAAGAAGGCGATGCTTCCCGGCGCGGCGCTTTCCAGGGTGGCAACCCACTGCACCTCGGTCCCGGGGTCGCCCGCGATTTCGCCTCCCAGACGCTCCCGGATATCGCGCAGGCTGTAGGATCGACTGGCGCTGCGCTTCATGACCGTGGGGCCAGGGTTGCAGTGTGGATCGGATCGTGCGGCCGTCACGCGGTCGATTGCCGCCTATTTGCCGTCCGCAAGCGCCTTCAGCACCCTGTCCGTGATGTCGAGCCGCGGGTTCCGGTAGACCGCGTCCTGCAGGATCAGGTCATATTTCTCGGCGTCCGCGATCTGCTTGATGACGCGGTTCGCGCGCTCGAGCAGCGACGATATTTCCTGGTTGCGGCGCAGGTTGAGGTCTTCGCGGTACTCCCGCTGCATGCGCTGGTATTCGACGCCCTGGCGCGCGAGTTCCTGCTCCCTGGTACGGCGCTCGCTTTCGCTCAGGGTGACCGCGTCCTTCTCCATCTGGGCCTGCAGCGTTTTGATCTGGGCCTCCCGCCTCTGCAGCTCCTGCGCGCGCGGCGCGAATTCCTTCTCGAGCTGCTTGCTCGCGCGCTCGGCGGGCGCCGACTCGCGGTGGATGCGTTCCACGTCGACGAACCCGATCTTGATGTCGGCCGCGCCGGCTGTCGTGACGACGGCAGCCAGCATCAATGCGGCGCATGTCGCGTATATGGGATGCTTCAAGACATTCTCCTTGCGGTTACGCGGGCAAGCCCCCAGGGACCTAGAATGCTCCGCCGAGGGTAAACTGAAAAGCTTCCGTTCTATCGCCAGGCTGCTCCCGGAACGCTTGGGCAAAGCTGATCTTGAGCGGACCCAGCGGAGATATCCATAATAGCGATAATCCGGCCGAGTAACGCGTCTTGCTGAAATCAAAGCTGTCGTCAACCATGCCGGCGTCCACGAATGCTCCCATTCTGACCGAGCGGTCGTTGGTCAGGCCCGGGAAGGGGAATAACAGTTCCACGTTGCCCACCAGCTTTCGGCTGCCGCCCCGGGGCTCGCCGCTGCTGTCCTTGGGGCCTATAGTATAAGACTTGTAACCGCGTACCGAACTGACGCCGCCCGCAAAGAAGTTCTTGAAGAACGGCAAGGGTTTGTCGTCGTAACCATCCCCCTGGCCCACCTCGCCGTTCAGCATGAAGGTGAGGTGGCGCGTCAGCGGGAAGTACCGTTGATACTGGTAGTTGAGCTTGTAATATTGCAGGTCGCCGGCCGGAAGGCCCAGTTCAGCGCCGGCCCTATGCATCGTTCCCTTCGTGGGATAGATCAGGCTGTCGCGCCCGTCCCTGATCCAGTTCGCGGTCACGAACAGGTTGCTGTTGCTGGGGCCGAAAGTGTTGACGTAATCCTTGTAAAACTGCGGGCTGTCGGCAAAGGTGACGATATCGACATTCTCCACGCCCAGCCCATATTGTATGGTGTCGATTTCGGATATGGGAACTCCCAGGCGCAGCGCCGCTCCCAGCGTCTCGGTTTCGTAACGGGCGAGGTCGAAATCCGAAGGGCTCACGACCTTGTAATACACGTCGAAACCCTGGCTGATGCCGTCCACGGTGAAATAGGGATCGGTGTAGGACAGGGAATAAGTGGTGTTGAGCTGGCTCGTATTGAGCCCCAGCGACACATGCTTGCCGCTGCCGAAGATGTTGTTCTGCGATATCGATCCCGACAGCACCAGGCCCTCGCCGCTGCCGAAGCCCGCCCCCAGCAGCACCGTCCCGGTAGGCTTCTCCACCACGGCGATGTTGACATCCACCTGGTCGGTCGCGCCCGCCACGGCCGGTGTCTCGACGTTCACCTCCAGAAAATGGCCGAGACGGTCGACGCGCTGTCTGGACTGAGTGACTTTTTCGGATGAAAACCAGGCGCCCTCGAGTTGCCGCATCTCGCGGCGCACGACCTCGTCGCGCGTCCTGAGGTTACCGGTGACGTTCACGCGGCGCACGTAGACCCTTCTGCCCGGATCGACGAAGAACGTGAAGGCGGCCTGCTGTTTTTCCTTGTTCAGCTCCGGGACGGCGTTCACGTTGGCAAAGGCATAACCGTCGTTGCCGAGGCGGTCGGAGATAAGCTTGGTCGACTCGGTGAGCCGCTCGCGCGAGAACACCTCGCCGGGCTTGATGCGAATCAGTTTCCTCACCTCCTCCTCCGGGATCAGCGGTTCGCCGGCGACCTTGATGTCGGATACCGTGTAGCGCTGGCCTTCGCTGATGCTGATCGTGATGTAGATGTCCTGCTTGTCGGGCGTGATCGAGACCTGGGTCGAATCGATCTGGAACTCGAGGTAGCCCCGGTTGAGGTAATACGATCGCAGTGTTTCCAGGTCGGCCGAGAGTTTCTGGCGGGAATACTGATCGTGCTTGCTGAACCAGGTCAGCAAGCCGGGCGTGCGCAGCACGAATTCCCCGAGCAGCGTTTTCTCGCTGAAAGCCCTGGCACCGATGATGCTGATCTGCCGGATTTTCGCGATCTGCCCTTCGTCCACGTTGAAATTCAGCGAGACGCGGTTGCGTTCCAGCGGAGTCACCGTGGTGCTGGCACCGGCCGCGTAGTAACCCCGGCTCAAATACTGGCGTTTCAGTTCCTGCTCCGCGCGATCGAGCAGACCGCGGTCGAAAATGCGCCCCTCGGCCAGGCCAATCTGCCGCAAGCCCGCGCGCAGCTCATCCCTGCTGAACTCCTTGATGCCGCCGAAATCGATCTGGGCGATCGACGGCCGCTCCTGCACCACCACCACCAGCACGTCGCCCTCGCGCTCCAGGCCGACGTCGCGGAAGAACCCCGTCGCGAACAGCGCCCGGATCGACTGGGCGGCCCGCTCGTCCGTCATCGTGTCGCCGACCTTGACCGGCAGATAGCTGAACACGGTACCGGCTTCGGTACGCTGGATGCCTTCTACTCGGATATCCTTGATGACGAAGGGATCGATGGCGGAGGCCGTTGCCGCGTGAAGAGCGAGCAGCAGCCAGACGGCGCGTAACCAGCGCATGAATTCAGCCGCTTACCAGTAGGCGGGTTATGTCGTTGTAGAGGGCGAATGCCATCAGGGTGAACAGCAACGCCATGCCGACGTGCTGCCCGATCTCCATGGCCCGCTCCGAGATCGGACGACCTTTGACAATCTCGAACATATAATACATCAAATGTCCGCCATCCAGTAACGGGATCGGCAGCAGGTTGAGCACGCCCAGGCTGATGCTGATCAGCGCAAGGAACAGCAGGTAGGAAGCGGCGCCGTTTTGCGCCGATTGGCCGGCGTAATCGGCGATCGTGATCGGCCCGGACAGGTTTTTCAGCGAAATGTCGCCGGTGATCATCTTGCCCAGCATCTTCAGGCTGAACACCGAAGTGTCCCAGGTCTTGGCAAGCGCCCGGGTCAGGCTTTCCCACGGGCCGTAACGAACTTCGATTATCAACCCCGACAACGCCGCCCGGTCCAGCAACGGCGCGGCGCCGATC
Organism: uncultured Streptomycetaceae bacterium; assembly: GCA_964433375.1. Taxonomy (GTDB): domain Bacteria; phylum Pseudomonadota; class Gammaproteobacteria; order Burkholderiales; family SG8-41; genus SG8-41. Next base: position 4,706 of record CAYSRR010000045.1, on the reverse strand, counting down.
CGGCCTATTTTCCTGCCGCCTTCGTCCACGGTCTCGGGAACGACACGAATAGCCGGTAGCAACGACCCGTCTCTCCTGACCTCGATGAGCAACGGCGCGCCGGGCTGTCCACGCACGGCTTTGACGACTTCGCTCCAGGCTTCGACGGGTTGATTGCCGATGGCGACGATCTCGTCGCCGGTCTTCAACCCGGCGCGCTGCGCCGCGCCGCCACCTGCCAGGTCGCCGATCACCGGCTTCAGTTTCGGCTGCTGCCGCGTCAAGCCGAGCGTTTGCAGGAAATCGCTGTCGAGGTCCGCCGCGCTCAGGGTGGAGAGATCGAGCTTGCGCCACTCGACGTTACCCCGGGCATCCCGCACTTCGAGCGTCACGGCCGACTTCTGCACCGCGCGCTGCAGCAGTATCCAGCGCGCATCCTGCCAGGTCGCGACGGGCTCCTCCCCGATTTTCGTCAGGGTATCGCCCGCGGCAAAACCGGCGGCGGCCGCGACGCTGCCGCGCGGCGGCTCCGCAATCACCGGCACCACCCCCGGCACGCCGTGCATGAACAATCCCCAGTAGAGCGCGATCGCCAGCAGGAAATTGGCCACGGGCCCGGCAACGACGATGGCAAAGCGGCGCCAGACCGATTGGCGGTTGAATGCCCGAGGCAGGTCCTCGCGCGCCACTTCGCCCTCGCGCTCGTCCAGCATCTTGACGTAGCCGCCGAGAGGAAACGCGGCAACGACCCATTCGGTCGCATCGCGACCCAATCGTTTCGACCACAAGGGCCTGCCGAAGCCGACGGAGAAGCGCTGGACTTTCACGCCGCAGGCGCGCGCCACGGCATAGTGGCCCAGCTCGTGGATCACGATCAGGCAGCCCAGGGCCACCACGAACGCGACGATCGTAATCAGCAATGTCATGACAAAATGCTTTTCGGGATGAGGTTGCGGCGGCTCACGAAGCCGCCGCCTGGCGCAGGGGCTGCGCCGCGCTCAGCCACGCGCTCGCGTGCTCGCGCGCGAGATGATCGGCGGCCAGCACATCCTCGATGCCGGATACCGGAACGACAGCGGCCATGGCAAGCACCGCCTCGATCAGCGCCGGGATTCTCTGAAATCCGAGTTCGCCGGCCAGGAAACGGGCGACCGCCACTTCGTTGGCCGCATTGAGCACGGTCGGAGCGGTGCCGCCCGCCGCGAGCGCCTCGTAGGCCAGGCGTAAACAGGGAAAGCGTTGCGTGTCGGGCCGCTCGAAATGCAGCGCGCCGATGCGCGCGAGGTCGAGGAATTCCACGCCCGCGGCGATACGTTCGGGAAAACCCAGCGCGTAAGCAATCGGCGTGCGCATGTCGGGGTTGCCGAGCTGCGCCAGTACCGAGCCGTCGATGTACTCGACCAGCGAGTGCACCACGCTCTCGGGATGGATCACGACTTCGATCTGCCCGGGCGCGGCGTCGAACAGCCAGCGGGCTTCGATCACTTCCAGCCCCTTGTTCATCATCGTCGCCGAATCCACCGATATCTTGCGTCCCATCGCCCAGTTGGGGTGGGCGCAGGCCTCGTCGGGCGTCACCCTCTCCAGCTGGCGCGGCGTGGCCGAGCGGAACGGCCCGCCGGAGGCCGTCAGCAGGATCCGCCTCACGCCCGATGCGCCGGGCGCGGCGTAACCGCGCGGCAGCGCCTGGAATATCGCGTTGTGCTCGCTGTCGATCGGCAACAGCGTTGCCCCGCTCGCGCGAACCGCGTCCATCAGCACCGCGCCGGCTGTAACGAGCGACTCCTTGTTGGCAAGCAGTACTTTCTTGCCGGCGCGCGCCGCAGCCAATGTCGGTCGCAGCCCCGCTATGCCGACGATCGCGGCCATGACCGTGTCCACTTCGGAGAGACTCGCCGCCTCCTCGAGCGCCTCTACCCCGCTGCGCACCTCGCATGCCTGGCCCGCCTGCGACAACCGCTGCCGCAGATCGTACGCCGCCGCGGCTTCCAGGACGACGGCCAGTCGCGGCCTGAACTCCATGCATTGCTTGAAGAGCACGTCCGTGCGGCTGCGGGCGGCCAGCGCCACCACCTCAAACTTGTCACGATGCCGCGCAACGACGTCGAGCGTGCTGACCCCCACGCTGCCCGTCGAGCCCAATATGGTAAGACGCTGCTTGTCCGTCATGACAAAAACCCTAGCTTGCGTACGGTATCAGCAGCGCGGCGAGCGGCAGCGCCGCGGTCATGCCGTCTATCCGGTCCAGCACCCCGCCGTGCCCTGGCAGCAGCGTACCGCTGTCCTTGACCCCCGCCTGGCGCTTGACCGATGACTCGAACAAGTCGCCCACCACGCTCATCGTCGCCACGCCCGCAAACAGCAAAGGTCCGCCGAAACCGTTCCACCAGCCCCATTCGGGCACCGCGCGCTGCAGGATGAAATAATACACTGCCACTGCCACGGCGGCGCCCGCGGCGCCCTCCCAGGTCTTGCCCGGGCTGATGCCCGGCGCCAGCTTGTGCCTGCCCCATGCCCGGCCGCTGAAGTAAGCCGCGGTATCCGCCAGCCACACGATGGCCAGCACGGCAAGCAACTGGCCGGGATGCGATTGCAACCGTGCCAACGCGAGCCAGGCCGGCAGCAGTACGCACCAGCCCGCCAGGCACAGCGCCAGCGGCGACTTCACACGCCAGCTTTGCGCCATCCACGGAATCGCCAGCAGTATCCAGAAAACGCAGCCTGCGCCGTAGACGAGCGTCTCCAGCGAGCCGGACCAGGCAGGCCCCGGATACGCGACGAGCAGCCAGGCGGCTATCGCGGAACCCAGGACGATCGCCGAGAATATCCACCGCGCGGCGCGCTGGCTGCCGGCAAGCGCGCTCCACTCCCAGCTGGCGACCGCCAGCATGGGCAGGAGGAACGCCGCCCACCCGGCATTGGGCAGAAACAGCAGGGCCGAAATGACGACGGCCAGCAGGACAAGGGCCGTGGCTAGCCGTGCGGTCAACATGGCTCGGAGAAGTCCGCGGCGCCAGCGGCGTTCTCAGGCGGGCGACCGGCCGCCGCTGTAAACCGCGAGCCCGGCGTCGGCGGGAAGCTGCTCGCTGGTGCGGCCGAAACGGCGCTCGCGCTGCTGATAGGAAACGATCGCCCGGTCGAGCGCGGCCGGATCGAAATCCGGCCATAACGTATCGGTGAAGTAGAGCTCGGTGTAAGCCAGTTGCCACAGCAGGAAGTTGCTGATGCGCTGCTCGCCGCCGGTGCGGATGAACAGGTCGGGCTCCGGGGCATGGCTCATGGCGAAATAAGGCGCCAGGTCCTGTTCGCCAAAACCGGAAACCAGTTCCGGCCGCTCGCGCAGCATGCGGTGCGTCGCCTGCAGGATGTCCCACCGGCCGCCGTAATTGGCGGCAACGGTCAGCGTGAGCTGCCGGTTCGACGCCGTCAACGCTTCGGCTTCCCCGAGCAGCCGCACAAGCTTGGGTTCAAAGCGCCCGAGATCCCCGATCACCCTGAAGCGAACGCCGCTCTCGTGCAGCTTCTCGACTTCCTGCTCGAGAGCCGCGATGAACAACTGCATGAGAAACGACACTTCATCGGCGGGCCGGCGCCAGTTCTCGCTGCTGAATGCGAACAACGTCAGGAATTGCACGCCGCGCTCGGCGCACGCCCGCACCACGGCGCGTACCGCGTCCAGCCCGCGCCGGTGCCCGGCCACCCGCGGCAGGTAGCGCTGCCTGGCCCAGCGCCCGTTGCCATCCATGATGACGGCAATGTGGCGCGGCACGCGGCGCGCATCCGGGATCTCCTGGGTCGAGCTCGCGAAATTCGTCATCAGATGGCCAGCAGATCGGTTTCCTTCTGCTGCAACAGCTTGTCGATCTCCGCGATATGACGGTCGGTGAGTTTCTGGACGTCGTCCTGGGCGCGGCGCTCCTCGTCCTCGGCGACTTTTTTCTGCTTGAGCAGGTCCTTGAGGTGGTTGTTGGCGTCGCGCCGGATATTACGCACCGCGACGCGGGCGTTCTCGCCCTCGTGGCGCACGACCTTGATCAGCTCCTTGCGCCGCTCCTCCGTGAGCGCGGGCATGGGCACCCTGACCGTTTCGCCCATCGTCGCCGGGTTGAGGCCGAGATCGGAATCGCGTATGGCCTTCTCGATCGCGCCGGACATCTTCTTGTCCCACGGGCTCACGCCGATGGTCCGCGCGTCGATCAGCGTGACGTTGGCAACCTGCGGGATCGGGGTCGGCGTGCCGTAATAGTCGACCATGACGTGGTCGAGAATGCCCGCGTGAGCGCGGCCGGTCCGGACCTTGCCGAGATCGCCCTTCAGGGTCTCCAGCGTTTTCTTCATCTTCTGCTCAGCCGTCTTCTTGACGTCGGCAATCATGGTCCGCCTCCCGCGATCGGGTTCAATTATGCAGGAAAGTGCCCTCGTCCTCGCCGAGCACCACGCGCTTCAACGCCCCGGGCTTGAAGATGCTGAAGACGTTGATCGGCAACTTCTGGTCGCGGCACAGCGTCAGCGCCGTGGCATCCATCACCTTCAGGTTCTTGATGATGGCTTCGTCGAAGCTCAAGCGCTTGTAGCGCCTGGCGCCGGGATGGGTCTTGGGGTCGTCGGTATAGACTCCGTCCACCTTGGTCGCCTTGAGCACGAGGTTCACGTTCATCTCCATGCCGCGCAATCCGGCCGCCGTATCGGTGGTGAAGAACGGATTGCCGGTGCCGGCGGCGAAAATC
>CAYSRR010000044.1:0-15818 GCA_964433375.1 uncultured Streptomycetaceae bacterium | reverse complement strand
TTGCACTCGGCCGCGAAGCGCTTCGAGCGCGTGTCCGGCACCCACAACTGGATCAAACGCATGCCACTCGCCTGCTTGCGGGCGCGATACCCCTTCATTCTTTCCTTTGCCTTCAAGGCTCTCATGGTCCTCTCCGTAACATGTTACGATGCATGTTACGCTGGAGAGGGAACAAGCTCAAGCCAAATGCGACTCGCTTGCCCCCTCATCCCCCCGCCCTCAGCCTCGTTCCACGGGCCGGGGCTAGTACTTTGATTCAAAATGGGAAATACGACGAGTCCTCAGTCAAGATGTGATGGCCTGTTCGCAAACTCAGGCCATCGCCGCAAAACCAATCGCACTCTCGGCGCCCAGCATGCGCGCCCCGAGCCGCCCACCAGCGCCGAGCATGTCAGCGAGCGCGATTTCGATATCGCGGATCTCCAGCGTCTGCCCGCCACCGCGTTCGAGCATGCCCTGGGCTGCCCGGCGCATCAGTTCCTTGATGAACGCGGGACTCGCCCGTCCCACGCACTTCGCCGTCTCCGCGGCCAACTCGTCCGAGACCAGCAGGCTGTCGGAATAGCGCTGGACCAGGAGCCGGCGCTCAGCCTCGCCGGGCAGACCGATCTCAATCGCCTGATCCACCCGCCCGGGACGAGCTGCAAGAGCGGGCTCGAGCACTTCGGGTCGATTAGTGGTCAGCACAAAAAGCATGCGCGCCTCTACCGCCAGGCCGTCCATTTCATTGAGCAGCAGGTTCAGCATCGCTCCTCCCGTCCATGGCCCATCGCGGTGCCCACCAACCAGATCGATGTCCTCCAGGACGACCATCGCGGGCTGCAGCACTCGCGCGATTGCGAACGTTTCCTCCAGCAAACCGTAGTGGCCGGCGGTCACGATCAGCTTGGTGTATCCCTCGAGGACTCCGGCCAGCCATCGCGCAACGAGGGTCTTGCCGGTTCCCGGCGGCCCATAGAGGAGAACGCCCTTCTTCGCCGATAAGCCAAGGCGCACCAGCTCCTGCGAACGGGCGACAAAGCCCAGCGTATTGCGCTCGATCAGGGAGAGCGTCTTCTCGGGCAGAACGATGGCTTCCCGGCGTACCGGAGCGGTTTTTTCCACTCGCAGTCCTGCGGGCGAAACATCGTAGTCCTCCTCCGCTCGCTCCAGCACCAGCACCTTGCCGCGCCAGGAGGCCCCACTCTCCGCATGAACGCGGAGTTGATCGGCCAGCAACGCAGCAGCCTTCGCCGCCGCCTCCCCAGGAGGAACAGCGATTTCAATGCGCGCGCGGACACTGCGGTAACCTTCACGCACATCGAGCAGCAATGCGAACCTTACGCCTTCGCGCTCAGCGAGCCACAATCCTCGCACCAGGCAGCGGACGGGCCGATCCTCGCCGATATCGATGTCCTGGTACTCCGCCGGACCGACAGCGATCCCGTCGCCCGCCTCGGCCAGGTCCGCGAACCGAAAATCAAAATCACGGTCGCGAATTCGCGCGCCGCTGAAACGAGCCCCCGGCATATCGGCGAACAGCGCATCCAGTGCTTTCTGCAGATCGGGCCGCATCCAGTGCGGGAAATCGCGCCGCGTGACCGCCAGGCTTTCGAGCGCCAGCGGAGCAAAGTGCTCAACGAGCAATCCGTTCAGCGCGGTAACTCCCGTATTGCGTTCCATTGTCTCCGGTCCTTTGTCCACTTGCGTGCGCGTGCCGCATCGCCGCCGGCGATAAAGCAGGCCGATTGCCCGAAGCACTGACCTCAGGACGGACCGGACCTGCCCCGCCAGACGGGCGCGGCAATGTCCGGTCTGCGGGCAGCTAGATGCCCGACATGGACAGCAGACTCAAGGCAAGCCCCCGCCACGGCGAGCACATTCGCGTGCGGCATTTTTCATGTCGGTCCATGGAAGGCCTGGCTTTCGTCCACCGGTTTACCCGGAAAGGGTGCGAACAATACCCAAGCATCGGAGCGCAATCAAGTGATTTCACGGGTGAGGCGCATGGAGTGTTGCGCACACACAACGGCGAGAATAGCTAATATGGACATAATAGCTATTTTAGCTATAATAGCCATTACCGAGATGAGGCCAGCCATGTCCAACACACTGATTTTCCGTAACAGCCTGGGTGAACTGGTCGATGTCCCGTCCGTCGCCGCCACCCGCCTCAAGAATGAATTCGGGGCCGTCCTGGAGCAGGCCCTGCGCGGCGGGGCGGTCGCCATCACCCGGCACGACACCCCCAAAGCCGTCCTGATTTCCTACGAAGAGTTTCAATCCCTGGTGAGCGCGCGGTCTCACAACCTGAACGATCTCGGCGCGGAGTACAACGTCCTGCTCGCCCGCATGCAGACGCCCAAGGCAAGAAAGGGCATGGCGGCGGCGTTCAATGCCTCCCCCGCCGAGCTTGGGCGAGCCGCAGTGCGTGCGGCTCGCAAGCGCACCCGTGCGGCAAAGGATGAAGGATGAACGTGGAAGGATGACCCTCACTTTCAGTGATAGCCATCTGTCCCTGCCTCTCGTTACCTTCGGCCGGAAGCCCCAGTTCTCTGACCGGGCGTAGCGAAAGGGAGGGGCTCTTAAGCACACGCGAAGCGGGGGATCATCCTTCCACGTTCATCCTTCATCCTTAAATTCAGACTTGTTCGAAATTGGCACGCCCGCCTCGAATTTACGTAATTGCCGGGGTCAATGGCGCCGGCAAAAGCAGCATTGGCGGCGCCGCATTCCGGAGCCTGGGGGGCGAATACTTCAACCCTGACGAGGTCGCTCATGACCTGATGGCTGCGAACCCGGGGCTGGACCAGGCCACGGCCAATAGCGCCGCATGGCGGCAAGGCAACGACCTGCTCAAACAGGCCGTCACGGAACGGCTCGACTTCGCATTCGAAACCACGTTGGGCGGAAGCACCATCCCACGCTTGCTGGTTCAGGCAGCAATGCAGGACATTGGAATTTACGTCTGGTATGTAGGGCTTTCCAGCCCGGAACTGCACATCGCGCGCGTGCGGTCCCGGGTTCGCCAGGGCGGGCACGATATTCCAGAGCAGGCGATCCGCCGGCGCTTCGAGCATAGCCGCCTCAACTTGATCGCGATGTTGCCGGCACTTGCGGCGTTGCGAATGCATGACAACAGCGCAGAAGCCGATCCCGCCGACGGCATCTTCCCTGCCCCTGCGTTGGTGCTGCATACAGAGCACGGAAAGATACTCAACCCTGACGACCTCCACCTGGCCCCCGACTGGGCAAAACCGATCGTTGCGGCGGCAATGAAGCAAGCCATGAAATAAAGACCTGCTGCATTGATTCCCCATCCTTCATCCTTCCGACTTTCGCCTTCAGGCGGGGGCTAGTACTTTGATTCACAACGGGATAAAATAACCGCCGGACGGGAATTCCCCCGTTGCAGGGGTATTGCCCTCACCCCTATCCCCTCTCCCGGGCGAAGAGGGGAACGAAGTGCGGTGATGGCTCACCGAATGGATAGATGGGAGATCATGGCCAAGAAATACGACGAGTCCTCAGTCAAGAAACTCCGGGGCATCGAGCCCGTGCAGCGGCTCCCGGGGATGTATACCCGGACCACCGACCCCACCCACATCATCCAGGAAGCGATCGACAACGCCGCCGACGAGGCGCTCGGCGGCCATGCCGACCGGATCGAGGTCACCGTCCACCAGGACGGCTCGGTCACCGTGACCGACAACGGCCGTGGCATCCCGATCGGCATCCACCCCGAAGAGAAGATCCCCACCGTCGAGCTGGTGCTGACCGAGCTGCACGCCGGCGCCAAGTTCTCGCGCACCGACGTCGAGGCCGCCTACAAGTTCTCCGGCGGCCTGCACGGCGTCGGCATCTCGGTGACCAACGCGCTCTCGGAGAAGCTCGAGGTCGAGATCAAGCGCGAGGGCGGCGTGCACGCGATCACGTTCGAGAACGGCGCGGTCACGAAGAAGCTGAAGAAGACCGGCACGGTCGGCGAGAAGAACACCGGCACGTCGCTGCGCATCTGGCCGAACAAAAAGTATTTCGATTCGCCCAGGGTGGGGCTCGACGAGCTGGAGCGCATCGTGCGCTCCAAGGCCGTGCTGCTGCCGGGCGTGAAAGTCACGCTCAACATCGAGACCGCGAAAGAGACGAAGAAGCAGACCTGGAACTACCCCGAGGGCATGAAGGGCTACCTCACCGAGCTGATCGGGAAAGCCAACGCGGTCGCCCCGGTGTTCGACGGTGAGAAATACGTGGCCGAGGCCGACGCCAACGGCCTCCACGCCGGCGAAGGCGCGGGCTGGGCGTTCGCCTTCGTCGACGACGACAAGGGCTACGGCGAGTCGTACGCCAACCTCATCCCCACGCCCGCCGGCGGCACGCACGAGGCCGGCCTGCGCGAGGGCATCTTCGAGGCGGTGAAGGCTTTCGCCGAGTACCACAACCTGATGCCCAAGGGCATCAAGCTCCTCGCCGACGACGCGTGGTCGCGCACCGTCTACTTCCTCTCGGCCAAGGTGCTGGAACCGCAGTTCCACGGCCAGACCAAGGAGAAGCTCTCCAACCGCGACGCGGTGAAGCTGGTGGCGGAAATGGTGCGCGACCCGTTCGCGCTGTGGATGAACGGCAACGTCGAGCACGGCAGGAAGATCGCCGGCCTCGTCATCCAGCAGGCGATCGAGCGCTCGCGCACGGTGCAGAAGGTCGAGCGCAAGAAATCCTCGAGCGTGGTGATCCTGCCGGAGAAGCTGACCGACTGCGAGTCCACCGACATGAACGAGAACGAGCTGTTCCTGGTCGAGGGCGATTCGGCCGGCGGCTCGGCCAAGCAGGCGCGCGACAAGCGCTACCAGGCGATCTACCGCATGCGCGGCAAGGCGCTCAACTCGTGGGAAGTGAAGCGCGAGCTGCTGTTCTCCAACGCCGAAATCCACGACATCGCGGTGGCGATCGGCGTCGATCCGCACGACGAGAAGGACAGCCCCGACCTCTCGGGCCTGCGCTACGGCAAGATCTGCTCGATGACCGACGCGGACGTGGACGGTGCGCACATCTCGGTGCTGCTGCTGACGCTCTTCTACCGCCACTTCCCGAAGCTGATCGAGAAAGGCCACATCCACATCGCCTGCCCGCCGCTCTACAAGGTGGACGTGCCGGGCCACGGCAAGCGCCAGGCGAAAAAGCTCTACGCGCTCGACGAGGACGAGATGAAGTCCATCCTCGACCGCGCGCGCGACGACGGCATCAAGCGCGAGTCGGTGTCGATCCAGCGCTTCAAGGGGCTGGGCGAGATGAACCCCGGGCAACTGTGGGAAACGGCGCTGAATCCCGACACGCGGCGGCTGCTCAAGGTGCGCATCGAGGACAAGCAGAAGACCTTCGCCCTGTTCAACATGCTGATGTCGAAAAAGGAAGCGGAAAGCCGCTGCGAGTGGATGGAGGAGAACGGCAGCACGGTCGAGGCGGATGTTTAGACGGCGTCGCAGGTGAAGCGTCGCAGATACGACGTCTCAGATGAGGCGTCGCAGATAAAGCGCCGTGAAAGAAACGCCTTACCTGAGACGCAGTACCTGAGACGTTTTATCTGAGACGCAGTACCTGAGACGCAGTTCGAGCGAACGAGTGAGCGAGCGATAAACGATGACGGACGCCAGGACACGCAAGGGCAGCAAGGACGACGCCACGCTCGATCTTTTCGAGTCGGCGGCAACGCAGGCCAGTGGAAAGAGCGAAATGAAGAAGGTGAAAGACGGAACGCGGAAGGCGAAAGGCGACAAGGGCAAGGCGAAAGGCCAGGTTGCCGACGCAGGACGCGGTGGCGGCGGCAAGGCGGGCGGCGGTTCGCCGACCGCCTCGGGCGACGACTTCATCGACATGGCGTCGTTCGCCGAGAGGAGCTACCTCACCTACGCCATGAGCGTGGTGCGCGGGCGCGCGATCCCCAACGTCGAGGACGGCCAGAAGCCGGTGCAGCGGCGCATCCTCTACGCGATGAACGAGCTGGGCCTGAAGAGCGGGGTCCAGCATTCCAAGTCCGCGCGCATCGTCGGCGAAGTGCTCGGCAAGTTCCACCCGCACGGCGACGCCTCGACCTACGAGGCGCTGGTGCGCATGGCGCAGGATTTCTCGCTGCGCTACCCCCTGATCGACGGCCAGGGCAATTTCGGCACGCAGGACGGCGACCCCGCCGCCGCCTACCGCTACACGGAAGCGCGCCTCACGCCGCTCGCCGACCTGCTGCTCTCCGAAATCGATCAGGACACGGTCGACTTCATCCCCAACTACGACGGGCGCCTGCAGGAGCCGAAGCTGCTGCCGGCGCGGCTGCCGATGCTGCTGCTGAACGGCGCCTCGGGCGTGGGCGTGGGCATGGCGTGCGAGCTGCCCCCGCACAACATGCGCGAGGTGGCGGAAGCGGCGGTGTTCATGATCAAGCACCCCACCGCGACGCCCAAGTCGCTGATGCACATCATCAAGGGGCCGGACTTCTCCGGCGGCGGACAGATCATCAGCACGCGCGAGGAGATCAACGAGGCGTACAAGACCGGGCGCGGTAGCTTGCGCGCGCGGGCGCGCTGGAAGGTCGAGAACCTGGCGCGCGGCCAGTGGCAGATCGTGGTTTACGAACTGCCGCCGACGACGTCGGTGAAGAAGGTGATGGCCGAGATCGAGGCCCTCACCAACCCGCGGCCGAAGGAGAAAGGCGGCAAGATCTCGGCGGCGCAGCAGAACCTGAAGCAGGTGGTGCTGAACCAGCTCGAGAAGATCAACGACGAGTCGGACAAGGACAACAAGCTGCGGCTCGTGCTGGAGCCGCGCTCCTCGCGCCAGGACCCGGACGAGTTCATGCGCTTCCTGCTGACGCACACCAGCATGGAAGAAAATTTCCCGGTGAACCTGGTGGCGCTGGGCCTCGACGGCCGCCCGACGCGCAAGAACATCGCCGAACTGGTGGGCGAATGGGTGCGGTTCCGCATCGGCACCGTCACGCGGCGCTCGAAGTTCCGCCTGACGCAGGTCGAGAAGCGCATCCACATCCTCGAGGGGCGCCTGATCGTCCTGCTCAACATCGACAAGGTCATCAAGGTCATCCGCAACTCGGACGAGCCGAAAGCCGACCTGATGAAGCAGTTCAAGCTGACCGAGGTGCAGGCCGAGGACATCCTCGAGATCCGGCTGCGGCAACTGGCGCGGCTGGAAGGCATCAAGCTCGAGACCGAGCTGAAGGGGCTGAAGGAGGAGCGCAAGGAGCTGAAGGGCCTGCTCGGCTCGGAAGAGGAGATGAAGAAGCTCGTCGCGGACGAGATTCGCAACGACGCGAAGACCTACGGCGACGCGCGCCGCACGCAGATCGAGACCGCCGAGCGCGCGACGTTCGAGCGCCAGGTCATCGACGAGCCGCTCACCATCATCATCTCGCGCAACGGCTGGGTGCGCGCGCGCGCCGGCCACAAGCTCGACCTCTCCGGCACCAACTACAAGACCGGCGACGGGCCGTACGCGGTGTTCGAGACGCGCTCGGTGCACTACGTGGGGATCATCGATTCCACCGGCCGCGCCTTCAGCGTGGAATGCGCGGAACTGCCCAGCGGCAAGGGCGACGGCCAGCCGCTCACCTCGTTCATCGAGCTCTCGCCCGGCGCGCGCTTCGCACAGGCGGTGGACGCGCAGCCCGGCAGGAAATACCTGTTCGCGAACTCCGGCGGCTACGGCTTCATCGGCAAGTCCGAGGACCTGGTGACGCGCATGAAGGCCGGCAAGACCTTCATGACGATCGAGCCGGGCGAGGAAGTGCTGCGCCCCGCCCCCGTGCCCGGGAAGCCGGAGCTGGCCGCCGCGTTCTCGGAGGAAGGCCGCATGCTGCTGTTCGACGCCGGGGAGCTGAAGGAGCTCGGGCGCGGCCGCGGCATCACGCTGATGGGGTTGAACGACGACGAGAAGCTCGTCGCGGTCGGCTTCGGCAATTCGAAGTCCGTCACCGTCGAAGGCATCTCGCGCGCCGGCAAGGAGAAGACCGTCACGCTCGAGGGCGACGAACTGAAGCGCCACATCCTCCGCCGCGCGCGGAAAGGGTGCCTGCTGCCGGGGAAACTCAAACCTACCGGAGTGACGGGTGACGGGTGACGAGGGTCCCTGCCTCGGAATAGACGGCGGCCGGTTGGCCGCCGTTCTGTTTTCCTGCCCCCACGTAGTCAACGCCGCTGGAGGCGGGAAATTTGAGATCGCAATTTGCGACATCGAGATCTCAACTACATGAATTTAATGAATATTCCAGGATGTGGTCACAATCTGTGACCACATCCCAGCCCCAAAAATACCGTGCCCCACGCCTGCTGCCATGGGTCTTCACGGAGCATGGCGCGCTGATGGCTGCAAATCTGCTGCGCAGCAAACGGGCGGTGCAAACGAGCCTGCACGTCGTGCGTGCCTTCGTGCGGCTCAGGGAAATGGTGACGGAACTGGCCGCCGTTTTGTTTGGGTTGAACTTCCGACCGGATGTTAGTGAAAGGGAGGGACCTGCTGTTGTCGCGTAAGCGACGGTCATCCTTCCACGTTCATCCTTCATCCTTCAGTTCCCACTCCCGCCACCCTCCCAGCATCGGAAAATAGAGCCCGAGGCGGACCGGGCGACCGTCGCGCGCGCGCATGAGCGCGGCGTAGCGCTCGAGTTGCGGGCGGTAGCGCTCGCGCTCGCGGTCGAGGAACGCGCCGACGTCTCCGCCCTCGTGCCCGCCGGTCTTGTAGTCGACGATCCAGCGCGCGCCGTGCTCGTCGACGAAGGTGCGGTCCATCACGATATTGACGATGCCGTCGGCCGTGGCGCCGGTCAGCCGCAGCTCCGATTCCGCGGCGTCGCGGGGGCCGAGCAGCCAGCGCCCGCGCTCGTCGGCGAGCGTCTGCGCCAACGTCGCCGCCACGCGTTCGGTCGCGGCCTCCACGGCATCCGCCGGCAGACCGCAGGCGACCAGCTCGTCCCGGAATGTCTTCCGCAACGCCTGGACCCGCTTCGCGTCCCAGCCGGCGAGGCGGTCGTCGGCGATGTTCTGCAGCCAGCGATGCACGACGCTGCCGACGTGCCGCGCGGTCTCGCCCACCCACGAGAACTCGATCTCGTCGCGCGCGCGTGCCGGCTCCCGCGGCGGCGTCCAGGCGACGCGGGGCGGCGGCGCGGGCGGCTGCCAGCCGGATGCGATGCGCCGCAGCGACTGGTCAATTATGTTCTCCGCCGCGCCCTCGTCCACCGGCGCTTGCGCGGATTGCACGTGGCGTGCCGCGGCCTCTCCATATTGATCGCTCACCAGCGGCCATAACTGGCTCAGCAGCGTGCGTTCGCCGGGCGCCCTCAGCGCCGGCACCCCATCGTCGTCCGTTTTCAGGCCCGCGTCGCCCAGCAGGTGCAGGCGGCGCTTCGCCCGCGTCGCCGCGACGTACAGCAGGCGCCCCGTCTCCAGGCGCTCCTTCTCGGCCTCGAGCTTGCGCAGCCAGCGGGTGATCGGGTCCTCTTCCGCGCCGGTTTCCCGGATCGGCGCGAGCAGCAGGTCGGTCTCCCCCCTCACCCCATCCCTCTCCCCGGGCGGGAGAGGGGAAGAAATTCTGGGCTGCTCCAGCCACGCGAGCAGCCGCGGATCGTCGGCGCGCGGCGGGCGGCCCAGTCCCGGCACGATCACCGTGTCGAACTCGAGGCCCTTGGCCTTGTGGATGGTCATGATCTGCAACTGCTCGCCGGCCTGCAGGTCGGGCAGCGCGTAGAGGTCGGCGAGCCCGTCCTCGAACGCCGCCGGGTCGGCGATTTCGCCCGCCTCCTCGTTCGCCTCGAGGTGGTCGAAATAGATCTCGGCGTCCTCGAGGTCGGTGGCGTCCTCCACGCAGGCCGGGCCGGAGAGCGCGAACCAGGCGCCGGCCACGCGGGCGCGCAAAGACCCGCGCGCGCGGTCGCCGAGCGAGTCTCGAAACACGGCGCGCACGCGCTCCAGCCGCGCGCGGCCGTCGGCGGACAGCGCCGCGATCCGCGCGCCGTCGTTCATCAGCTCCCACACCGCGCGCCGCGGCTCGCCGCCAGCCAGCTTCTCGAGATCGGCCAGCGTCAGCCCGCACCACGGAGCGCGCAGCGCCGCGAGCCAGGCGAGCCGGTCGGCGGGATGCGACAGCGCGCGCGTCAACGCGAGCAGGTCCTGCACCACCGGGCGATGGCCGAGCGGCTCGATCTCGATGGCACGGAAGCGCAGCCCCGCCTCCTTCAGTTGCGGCACGATGTCGCGCAGGTGGCCGCGATTGCGCACCAGGATCGCGACCTTTCCGCCGGCGTGCTCTCGCTGAGCGTCCCTGACGAGTTCAGTCACCCTCGCCGCCTCGCCCGCCCGATCGTCGTCGAAGAACGGGTGCACGGTGACCGCCTCGCCCGGCAGCGCGCCGCGCGTCGCGGACGATGCCGTGTACGGCACCGAGCCGATGCCGATGTCCTCGCGCGCCGGCATGACGCGGCTGAACGTCGTGTTGACCCACTCGACGATGCCGGCCTGCGAGCGGAAATTGGCCGACAGGGCGACCGGCTCGAGCGCGATGCCGGCAATGCCCACGGTGCGTGCTTGCAGGAACAACCCGACCTCGGCCTCGCGGAAGCGGTAGATCGACTGCATGGGATCGCCGACCGCGAACACCGTGCGCCCGTCGCCGGGTTCCCAGCCGGCGGTGAGCTTGGCGATCAGCTCGAACTGGCTGATCGACGTGTCCTGGAACTCGTCCACCAGCAGGTGGCGGATGCGGTAATCGAGCGCGAGCGCGAGGTCGCTCGGCTCGCCGATCTCTCCCAGCGCGCCGACCGCGCGCTGCGCGACCTCGGTGAAATCGACCTGGCCGCGCGCCTGGAACGCGAGCTTCAGTTGCGCGGCCGCGAGCGGCAGCAGCCGCGTGATGGCGCCGAGCACACTCCACTGCTCGTCGCTGTACCGCTCTGGCGGTAACTGCTTCATGTCAGCGAGCGCGGCGCGGAACGCGTCGTGCGCGCCGAGCGATGCGAACAGCGCGGCCGCCCGCTCTTTCCACGGCTGCGCTGGCTTGCCCGCGGGGAAACCCTCGGTCTTCGTAAGCCGCTGGCGCCAGCCGTCATCGCCGGTCAGGAAAACGCGCGCCAGCAGGGCCCAGTCGTCGATGGCGTCTCCGAATCCGCCGCGGTCGAGATTGCCGAATGCGTAATCGGCAATGGTCTTCAACTCGGCCGCCAATCCCGCTGGAAGCTGCCCGCGCAAGCGCCCGAGCGCGTCGCTCCGGGCGTTACGCAGCGCCGACTCCAGTTCGTCGCGTTCCTTGCCATGGACGTGGCGCAGCCAGTGGTCGCGGCGCCGGAGCATGTCCGCGAGCAGGCCCTCGACGCGCCCGACGTCATTGTCGAGGTGCGCGAGCAACTGCTCGACGTCGCGCGCGGCCGCGTTATCGCCCTCGACCAGATCGACCGTGGCGCGCGCCGCCTCGGCGTACAACTCGGCCGCGTCCTCGATGCTTTCGGGCTGGGCGCCGAAACGCGACAGCATTGGCATCTGGCGCGTCAGCGCGGCGCACAGGGAGTCGATGGTCTGGATGCGCAGGCGCGCCGGGTTGTCGGTGATGCCCCACCCGCCGGCGGCGTCGCGCGCGAGCGCGGCGGTCGCGAGCCCAAGCGTCGTTTTTTCGTGCTCGCTCGCCGGCGCCTTCCCGGCCCGCGCGTCGAGGAGCGCCGCCAGCACACGCTCGCGCATCTCGCCCGCGGCCTTGCGGGTGAAGGTGATGGCGACGATTTCCTCGGGATGCTCCACGGTCGCGAGCAGGCCCAGGTAGCGCTGGATCAGCAACTCCGTCTTGCCGGAGCCCGCCGGCGCCTGCACGATGAACGAGCGCGCCGGGTCGAGCGCGGCGCGGCGCGCGGCGAGGTCGGGGATGGCGGCCGCCGTCATTCCGCGTCTTCCTCGATGGCGTTCTCGATCCGCTCGTAGATGCGGCAGAACGGCTTCACGTCGCAGTACCGGCACGTGTTCGGATACTGCTTCGGGCCGACCGCCGCGTCGCCTTCGACGAACCCCGCGGCGATGCGCGCGAGGCCGGCGCGCCACGCGGCGACCACTTCCTGCCAGGAACCGTGACGGTCGCGGTAGCGCGATTCCGAAAACGCCTTCGTATCCGGCAGCAGGTCGTCATCCCGCGAGAGAGCGGAGAAACTCATCTCCCCCGCCTTCACCAGCGCGAACGCCACCGCCGCCGCGTCCGGCTCGGCGCCGACCACGTACAGCGGCAGCTGCGGCTCGTCGGGCCGCTCGCCCAGCATCGTCCCCGGCGACGCCTTGCCGGTCTTGTAGTCGATGACGATGCGGCGCCCGTCCTCGGTCTCATCGACGCGATCGAGGCGCGCATTCAGCGCGAGCCCGCCGATCTCGATGCGGCGCTTGTCCTCGGTGGCGAGCACCGTGAAGCCGCCGCGCCGCTTTTCCTGCTCAAGCCATTCGCGCGCGAGCCGCGCGAGGCGGCGGCGCTCGATGCCGGCGAAGCGCCCCGACAGCACGGTCGGCCGGTCGCGGCGAATGCGCGCGACTGCTTCCGCCGCCGCCTGCGCCAGCAACGCATCGAGATCCGCGTCGGAAACCGCGTCGAGCGCGTCCTTCGTCTTCAGCCGCGCCCAGGCCTGCGCCAGCACGCGGTGCACCAGTGTGCCTCTCTCCATGGCGTCGAGACCGGCGTGCGGCGTTTTCAGGCTTTCGGCGCCCAGCCGGTGCAGCGCGAACGCGCGGAACGGGCACGCCGCCTGGTCGCGGATGACCGCCGTGCCACCGCCCGCCGCGGCCGCGGCGGAAAGCGCAGGCGCCCTGGCGTCCTCGTTGCGTTCAATCCCGCGCAGCTCATGCACCGCACCGCGGTAGCTCGCGTACTCGGGCAACGCGAGCTGGCCCTCGGGCACCGCCACGATGAGCGGGCTCGGCTTGAACTCGCGATCGTCCTCGCGCAGCGGGTAGCTCAGCACCACCTCGTCCGCGCACGACAGCCATTCCCGGGTCAACCGCCGCGCGAGCTCGAGCATGCCGGCGGCCGATCCCTGCGGCACCCCCGCCGCGCGCTGCAGCTCGGCCGGGAGAAACGGGTTCGGGCGCGGCGTGCGCGGCCAAGTCTCGTCCGACAGCCCCATGACCCACAAGTGGTCGAACTCCATGCCGGTCGCTTCGAGCTCGCCCAGGACCTGGATCGGCACGTCGGGCGTCTCCGGCTGGAACAACGCGTCCGCCGCCATGCGCCGCAGCCGCGACACGGCGTCGGCATAGCCGGTGCGCGCGAGCACGCGATCGAGGGCCGCGAAATCGGCCACGACCTCGTGCCACTTGCCCAGCGCCTGGAATTCCACCGAGTCGAGGCCGCGCTCGCCGGGAAAGCCGATCACGCTCAGCGCCTCGGAAATGGCTTTTGCCCACGCGGAAGGCGCCTGCCCGCCGAACAGGCGCGCCTTGCGGAACTCGGCGAGCGCCGCGAGCCGTTGCGCGAGAACCGGGCAGCCCGCCTCCTCGCGCCCGATCAGCTCGATCAGCCGGTCCAGCGTGACGACCGGCTCGGCGCGCTCCCGCAACCGGGCATCGAGCCGCGCGCGCCGCGCGAATTCGGATTCGGCGCCGGCGAGGAACGGCGAGCGGATCAGCCGGCTCGCGCGCTCGAAGCCGATCTCGCGCCCCGCCAGCTCGAGGACGAGAAACGCGAAATGCACGAGCGGATACGTGTTGAGCGCCTCGCCGAGGGAGATGTTGAACGGCAGCACCGGGGGCGCGCGCCCCGGCAACGCGTAGTCCGGCTCCATGACCGAGCTGAAGATGCGCCGGATCGCCTCGCGATGCTTCACCAGCTCGGGCACGACGACGCCGATGCGCGCCGCGGGGCCGGATTCCAGCCGCGCCCGCGCCCACGCCGCCGCGCGGCGTATCTCGTCCGCGCTGTCCGCGCAGGCCATGCGCAGGCGCGCGCCGCCGCGCCGTGCCGGTCCGGCGTCGCCCACCTCGCATCCGGCGGCCGCCAGCGCCTGGAAAAACGCCGCCTGCTGCGGCATGACGAGGTCGAAGCCGTAATGGACCAGGGACGACGGCTTGCGGACTTGCGGCAACGCCAGCCGCGATGCGGCCACGCCGGCCAGGCGCGCGCCGTCCGTGTGCCGCTCGCGCCGGGTGATCGTTTCGTACCGCTGCGACCATTCCCGGAACGCCCTGGCGTCGTCGTTGAGCGGGAGGTTTCCCGGTCGCGGCAGAAGGCCCCACGCGTGCGCGAGCTGCCACGCTTCCCGGGCGAGCGCGGCCGCCTCCGGGATGGCGAGCAGCAACTGGCCCGCGTCGGATTCGCGGATGATCCCCTCCCACAGCGCCAGTTCCTGGGCGGGCGCGAGCAGGATCGGCAGGCCGGGCTCGCCGGAATACAGCGCGTCGCCGTAGGCACGCTCGACGAACGCGGAGAACGGCAGGATATCGGCGGTAGGCCAGACCGATTTGCCGGCGTCGGCCTGGAGCGCGTCGTACTCGTGCTTCAGGCTCGCCGCGAGCCGGCGATTGGGCGTGACGACCGCGCAGCCGGCTTCGATCCGTTGCGCGAGGTCGGCCTGCATGTCGCTACATGTGAGTTTAGGGATGCGACCCTGGAACGCGCTGATGCCGACGTCCACTGACGCCAGTGATCACTTCTCGAGCAGATGCTCTTTATCTTTTACCTTGGCCCACTCGTCGGCGTCGGCCGGTGCGGGTATCTTCTCGATGATCGGCTTCCACGCCTTGGCCAGCTCGGCGTTGATCTGCGTCCAGTGCTTCTGCTTGTCGGGCACGTCGTCCTCGGCGAAGATCGCCTCCACCGGGCACTCGGCGACGCACAGGGTGCAGTCGATGCACTCGTCGGGATCGATGACGAGCATGTTGGGACCCTCGCGGAAGCAGTCCACCGGGCAGACATCAACGCAATCGGTATACTTGCATTTGACGCAGGACTCGGTCACGACGTAAGTCATAGTATTCTCTCGGGATTTCGCCCCGGCTTGAAATGGCGGGAAGGGCCCGTATTTTAGCAGACGGGATGGCTTGTGCCGCCCGGGATTGGCCCTATGCAAAGCAGGGAAATTTCGCTAGCATAATGGGGCAAGTCCCGCTGCCACCCTTCCGTGGCGTATTCCGACCGATTCCCGAGAGCATTGTTTTCATGAGCGAACATATTCATTACGTGACCGATCAGAGTTTCGAGCCCGAAGTGCTCCAGTCGCCGACGCCGGTGCTGGTGGACTACTGGGCCGAGTGGTGCGGTCCGTGCAAGATGATCGCCCCCATACTCGACGAGGTCGCCAAGGAATACTCCGGGCGCCTCAAGGTCGCCAAGCTCAACATCGACGAGAACCAGGCCACGCCGCCGAAGTACGGCATCCGCGGCATCCCCACCCTCATGCTGTTCAAGAACGGGGCGGTGGAAGCGACCAAGGTCGGCGCCCTGTCCAAATCCCAATTGACGGCTTTTATTGACAGCCACATCTAAAACCCCACTCATCCTTTCCCGCACGCGCCAGGGCGACGACCGCCCTGCCCCCCGGCTCCCGCAGCCGCACCCGGGCATCCCTGACGCCGAAGACGCTTCACCCCCTTCTCCTCCCGTTTCTCCCCAGCCAGGGCCGAAAACCATGCATTTATCCGATCTCAAAAACCTCCACGTCGGCGAACTCCTCGAAATGGCCGTCAAGAACGAGGTCGACGGCGCCAACCGCATGCGCAAGCAGGAGCTGATCTTCGCGCTGCTGAAGAACCAGGCGAAGAAGGGGGAAAGCATCTACGGCGGCGGCACGCTGGAAGTGCTGCCCGACGGCTTCGGCTTCCTGCGCT
>CAYSRR010000043.1:3759-16017 GCA_964433375.1 uncultured Streptomycetaceae bacterium | reverse complement strand
ATCGGGCTCGAGGATCCCGACGACTTGATCGCCGATCTCGAGCCCGATGTGCAGCCGTATCGTCGGGCCGCCCGGGTTCCATTTCGTCGCGGTGCGGCAGCGCTCGGCGCGGGCGATGATGGCGAGGCTCTCGAAGCCGCCCCAGCTCGAGCCGATGCCGAACAGTTGCAGCGCGTTCACGAGGGCCGCGGCCTGCTTCTCGGTGGCCGATCCGAGCACGAACGAAAACAGCGACGCCGCCCCGGTGAAGTCGCGTTTCCACAGGGCGTGCCCGGGATCGCTCTCCAGCGCCGGGTAGATCACGCGCTTCACCTGCGGGCGCGATTGCAGCCAGCGCGCGACCTTGAGCGCGTTTTCCATCTGCTGCTTCAGTCGCACGCCGATGGTGCGAAAGCCGCGCAGCGCGAGGTAGCAGTCGTCGGGACTCACGCCGTAGCCGTACTCGGCGACGGCGCGCCGCACGGTGAGCCAGTGCTTTTCGTTGGTGACGATGATGCCCATCATCACGTCGGAATGGCCGGCGATGTACTTGGTCGCGGCGTGAATCGAGACGTCCACGCCCTTCTCGAACGAGCGGAAGAAGTAGGGCGTGCCCCAGGTGGTGTCGGCGAGCACCGGGATGCCGCGCCGGTGCGCGACGTCCGCGATCGCGGGGATGTCCTGCATTTCGAAGGTGAGCGAGCCCGGCGCCTCGCACATCACCGCCGCCGTGTTGGGCCTCAGGAGCTTCTCGATGCCGGCGCCGATCAGCGGATCATAGTATTCGGTCTCGACGCCGAATGCCTTCAGGCGCTTGTCGCAGAAGGTGCGCGTCGGCTGGTAGGCCGTGTCGGGGACGAGCAGGTGGTCGCTGGCCTTGGCGTAGGCGCATAGCGCAGCCGCGATCGCGGCGAGTCCCGAGGGCAGCGCGACCGCCGCGTGGCCGCCTTCCATCTTCGCCACGGCCTCCTCGAGGGCGAACGTGGTCGGGGTGCCGAGCTGGCCGTAGCGCACCTTCTTGAAATCATCCCCATGCCGCGCTTCGTACGACTCCAGGTCGGGAAACAGCACCGTGGACGTGCGGAACACCGGGGTGTTGACCATGCCCTGGTGGGCGCCGGGGTCGCGGCCGGTGCGGGTGAGAAGGGTGTCTTTCTTCATGAGCAATTAAGTGATTGGGCGATTAAGTGATTGGGTGATTATGTTACTGGGCGAGCAGGCGAGCAGGCGGGCGAGGGGGTGAGGGGCAACCCAATCACTCAATTACTTAGTTACTTAATCACTCGCAGAAAAGCGCCCATTGTGCGCGGCACCCCCGGCCGGTGCAATACAATATATGGACTCGCGGATTGCTGGCGCGCCCCGTATGCCGGATAATCGTCGCTCCCGGCCCCGCGCGCAAGGCGCGGGGTTTTCAATTCCATAAGCGGACTTTCCCGGAAGGCGGCCATGAGCGACGCGCACGCACACCATTTCAGCGGCAGGGTCGAGGACCGCCGGCTCGTCACGGGCAGCGGCAAGTACGCCTCCGACTGGAACCTGCCCGGCCAGCTCTACGCCTGTTTCGTGCGCTCGGACCGGGCGCATGCCGAGATCGTCTCGATCGACGCCGCGAAGGCGGCGGCGCATCCCGGGGTGAAGCGCGTCTACACCGGCGCCGACGCGCTCGCCGCCGGCTATACCCAGTACTTCGTGCTGGTGACCTATCCCGGCCGCGAAGGCAAGCACATCATCAAGCCGCCGCGCCCGGTGCTGGCCGCGAAAACAGTGCGCCACGTCGGCGACGTGCTGGCGATGGTGGTCGCGGACTCCGCGCAGGCGGCGCAGGACGCCGCCGAACTGGTGGAGGTCGAGTATCGCGACCTGCCGCACGTGGTGTCCGCGGAGGAGGCGATCGCGCCCGGCGCGCCGCAACTGCACGAGGAAGCGCCCGGCAACGTGGCGTTCGACTACGACGCCGGCAGCGAGGAGGCCGTGAACGCGGCGTTCGCGCAGGCCGCGCACGTGACGAAGCTCAAGCTCGAGGTCACGCGCGTCGCGCCCAACCCGATGGAGCCGCGCGGTTGCACCGTGCGCTACGACGCGCAGGAAGACCGCTACCACGTGCACACGTGCATCCAGGGCATCCTCATGATCCGCCGGCAGTTCGCCGCGATTACCGGCCTGCCGGAGGACAAGTTCGTCATCCACGCGCAGGACATCGGCGGCAGCTTCGGCCAGCGCAGCGCCGCCTATCCGGAATATCTCGGGCAGATGCTCGCGGCGAAGGAACTGGGCCGGCCGGTGAAGTGGGTGTCGACGCGCTCGGAAGGCTTCATGAGCGATACGCACGGCCGCGGCAATACCGTCACCGGCGAGCTCGCGCTCGATCGCGACGGCAAGTTTCTGGGCCTGCGGCTCGACTGGCTCGCCGACATGGGCGCCTACCTGTCGGCCACCGGCTGCGCGAGCCACACGCGCAACCCGTCCACCTGCATGACCGGCGTCTACCGCATTCCGGCGCTCTACGGCCGCTTCCGGCTCATCTTCACCAATACCGTGCCGGTCGCTGCCTACCGCGGCGCGGGCCGGCCCGACATGGCGTACGTGATGGAGCGCCTGGTGAACCAGGCCGCGACGGACCTGAAGATCGACCCGGCCGAGCTGCGCCGGCGCAACTTCATCCCGAAGGAGCTGTTCCCGTACAAGACGCCTACCGGCTCGACCTACGAGGCGACCGATCTGCACAGCGTGCTCGAGCGCGCGGTGAAGTTCGCCGACTGGAAGGGTTTCCCGGCGCGCCGCAAGCAGTCGGAGAAGGCCGGCAAGCTGCGCGGCCTCGGCATCGCGACGGTGATCGAAAACACCGGCGCCGGCCTCTATCCCAAGGACCAGGTCGAGATCGAGGCCGGCGCCGCGGGGCAACTCGACGTGTTCACGGTGTCGCAGTCGCAGGGGCAGGGGCACGAGACCGCTTTCGCCGAGATCGTGGCGCACGAGCTCGGCATCGCCACCGACAAGGTGCGCATTCGCCAGGGCGTGAAGACGCTGATCGGCAACCATACCGGCGGCTCGCGTTCTACCGTCGGCGCCGGCAGCGCGTGCAAGCTCGCCGCGCAGAAGCTGATCGAGCAGGGCAAGTCGCTCGCCGCCGAGCAGCTCGAGGCCGAGCCGTCCCAGATGGACTATGCCGGCGGCGTGTTCACGGTGCGCGGCACGAAGAAGAAGATCGGGCTGTTCCAGCTGGCGAAGAAGAAGCCGTTCACGGCACTGGGCGAGGGCACGTTCCTCTCCACCTTTCCCAACGGCTGCCACATCACCGAGGTCGAGATCGACCCCGATACCGGCGTGACCGAGATCGTCGCCTACCACGCGGTGGACGACTGCGGCAACGTCATCAACCACACCATCGTCGAGGGGCAGGTCCACGGCGCGGTGGCGCAGGGCGCCGGCCAGATCTTCGGCGAGCAGGTGGTCTACGACCGCGGCACCGGGCAGCTGCTGACCGGCAGCTTCATGGACTACTTCATGCCGCGCGCGGGCCTGGTGCGGCAGATCCACATGCAGGACGCGCCGCTGCCCAGCATCAACAACGCGCTGGGCGTGAAAGGCGTGGGCGAGTCGGGCTGCACCGCCTCGATGCCGTCGCTCACCAACGCGGTGATCGACGCGCTGCGGCCGCTCGGCATCCACCATCTCGACATGCCGCTCACCCCGGCGAAGCTGTGGCACGCAATACACTCCGCCAAAAGCAAATGAAACCGCAGATAAACGCAGATGCACGCAGATAAAAACAATGCTCCAAGAACCAGTTCATGGACAGGGAAGAAAGTGAAAAGCGATCTTGGTTTCGAGCCTTTCGTAATTTCCGGGATTTGTTCTGGACCCTTGATCCGCGTCTATCTGCGTTCATCTGCGGTTAATATTGACTTGGGTTCTTGAGATGAGCGCGAAAACACACCACCATCACGGGCCGGTCGGCCGGCTCGAGGACGCGCGGCTCACCACGGGGGCCGGCTGCTACACGGCGGACTGGAACCTGCCGGGACAGCTCTACGCCTGTTTCCTGCGCTCGGACCGCGCCCACGCGGAGATCGTTTCCATCGACACGTCGGCCGCGCGCCGGCACCCGAACGTGAAGGCCGTCTACACCGGCGAGGACGCGGTGCGCGCGGGCTACGTGAAGCAGATGCACACGCTGACTTTCCCCGGCAAGGGCGGCATGCAGACGCGCGCGCCGGACCGGCCGGTGCTGGCCCACGGCAAGGTGCGCTTCGTCGGCGAGGCGGTGGCGCTGGTCGCGGCGGATACCGCGGTCGCGGCGCAGGACGCGGCCGAGCTGATCCGCGTCGAGTATCGCGACCTGCCGCCGGCGGTGAACCCGGAGGAGGCGCTGGCGCTCGGCGCTCCGCAACTGCACGAGATCGCGCCGGGCAACCTGTCGCTGGAAGCGGACGCCGGCGATGAGGCCGCGGTCGAGGCGGCGTTCGCGAAGGCCGCGCACGTGACGAAGCTCAAGGTCGAGGTCACGCGCGTCGCGCCCAACCCGATGGAGCCGCGCGCCTGCACCGTCGTGCACGACGTGCGCGACGATTCCTACACGCTTTACACCTGCATGCAGGGCGTCACCACCCTGCGCAAGGGCCTGTCGGTCTACACCGGCGTGCCCGAGGACCGGCTGCATTTCGTGGCGCACGACATCGGCGGCGGCTTCGGCCAGCGCACGCCCGCCTACCCCGAGCAGTGCGCGCTGATGATAGCGGCGAAGGGCACCGGCAAGCCGGTGAAATGGATCTGCACCCGCTCCGAGGGCATGGCGACCGACACCCACGGCCGCGCCAACATCATCGACGGGCGCATGGCGCTCGACGCCGACGGCCGCATACTCGCCATGCGGCTCGACTGGGTGAACGACAAGGGCGCCTATCTCGGGCCGGCCTCGGCGGGCCACATCCGCAACACCACGGTCTGCATGACGGGGGTCTACCGCATCCCGGCGCTGTACGCGAGCTACCGCGTGGCCTTTACCAATACCACGCCCGTCTCGTCGTTTCGTGGCGCGGGCCGCCCCGACATCGCCTACGCCGTCGAGCGCCTGGTGAGCGAGGCCGCGGCCGAGATGAAGATCGACGCGGCCGAGATTCGACGCCGCAACTTCATCCCGCGCGAGGCGTTCCCGTACAAGACGGCGACCGGCTCGACTTACGAGGGCGCCGACCTGCACGGCCTGCTCGACAAGGCGGTCAAGCTGGCCGACTGGAAGGGTTTCGCGAAGCGGCGCGCGCAATCGGAGAAAAAGGGCCGGCTGCGCGGCATCGGCATCGCGACCGTGATCGAGAACACCGGCGCGGGCAACGCGCCGAAGGACGACGTGGAGATGGTGCTGGAGAAGAACGGCGCCGTCACCGTCCATACCCAGGCGAAGTCGCAGGGCCACGGCCACGAGACGACCTACGCCCAGATCGTGTCGAAGGCACTCGGCATCCCGCTCGAGCGCGTGAAGATCGTGCAGGGCGCGCTGGAGAAACAGCACAAGCTGCAGGGCAACCACACCGGCGGCTCGCGCAGCACCATCGGCGCGGGCAGCGTCTGCCACCTCGCGGCGCTGAAGCTGGTCGAGCACGGGCGGCCGCTCGCCGCGCTCGAGATGGCGGTGGAGCCGTCGCAGGTGGAGTACGCCGGCGGCGTCTACCACTCGAAGGAGTCGAAGAAGAAGGTGCGCCTGCAGGACCTGGCGAAGGCGGGACCGGTGACCGTCGCCGCCGAGGGCAAGTTCGGCTCGACTTTTCCCAACGGCTGCCACATTACCGAGGTCGAGATCGACCCCGACACCGGCGTGACCGACATCGTGGCCTACAGCGCGGTGGACGACGTCGGCGAAGTGATCAACCACGAAGTCGTCGCGGGGCAGCTGCACGGCGGCGTCGCGATGGGCGCCGGCCAGATCTTCGGCGAGCAGGTGGTCTACGATCGCGCCACCGGGCAGTTGCTGACCGGCAGCTTCATGGACTACTACATGCCGCGCGCCGGGCTGGTGCCGGACATCCGGGGCGCGGAGCACGCCACGCCGAGCAAGGTGAGCCCGCTCGGCGTGAAGGGCGTCGGCGAATCCGGCTGCACCGGGTCGCTGCCGGCGCTCGCCAACGCGGTCATGGACGCGCTGCGCCCGCTCGGCATCGGCCACCTCGACATGCCGCTTACTCCGGCAAAAGTCTGGCACGCGATGCAGGCGGCACGGAAAGACGGGGCGCGGAAGGGTGCGCATGGACGCCCGTGACCGGCTGGACCCCGATCGGGACGGTGCGCGCGCCGGTGACGGAGATGTCGCCGGGCAACTGGTCGGGCGTGGACTCGGAGATCCACGTCGACCCGCGCTACGCGGCGGGGCTGGCCGGGCTCGAGGAATACTCGCACGTCCTCGTCGTGTTCCTGCTCGACCAGATCGGGGATTTCGACCCGGCGACGCAGTCGCTGCGCAAGCCGCGCGGCAAGGAGCACATGCGGGCGGTGGGGGTGTTCGCGCAGCGCACGAAGTACCGCCCCAACCCGATCGGGGTGACCGCGGTGAAGCTGCGCGGCATCGAGGGCAACGTGGTGAAGGTGACCGGGCTCGACGCGCTCGACGGCACGCCGGTGCTCGATCTCAAGCCCTACATACCGGAGTTCGACCGCGTGGCGGAGCCGAAGACGCCGGCGTGGGTGAGGAATTTCATGGAAGGCTATTTCTGACCGGCGTGCCATTGCCGGCCGATTACGAAAGGAAGGGGCCATGTATCAACTGAGTTATCTCAAGCCGAAGTCCCTCAAGGACGCGCAGCGGCTGCTCGCCTCGCATCCCGAGGCCAAGCTGCTGGCGGGCGGCATGACGCTGCTGCCGACGCTGAAGCAGCGGCTCGCGCAGCCGACGCACCTGGTCGACATCGCGGGGCTCGCCGAGCTGCGCAAGGTCGAGGCCAAGGGCGGCAAGCTCGTGATCGGCGCGGGCATGAGGCACGCCGAGGTGGCGGCATCGGCCGTCGTGAAGAAAGCCCTTCCGGCGCTCGCCGGCTTGGCGGCCAGCATCGGCGATCCCCAGGTGCGCAACCAGGGCACGATCGGCGGCTCGGTGGCGAACAACGATCCCGCCGCCGACTATCCCTCCGCGGTGCTGGGTCTCGGCGCGACCGTGGTCACCACGAAGCGCTCGATCGCGGCGGATGATTTCTTCCAGGGGATGTTCGCCACAGCGCTGGAAGAGGGCGAGATCATCGTGCGCATCGAGTTCCCGCTGCCGAAGCGCGCGGCGTACTCGAAGTTCCATCATCCGGCGTCGGGCTACGCGATGGCCGGGGTGTTCATCGCGCAGACGGCCGCCGGCGTAAGGGTGGCGGTCACCGGCGCCGGGCCCGGCGTGTTCCGCTGGAAGGAAGCGGAAGCCGCGCTTGCGAAGGGCCTCAAGCCCGCCGCGCTCGAGGGGCTCGAGCTCGACTCGCGCGAGTTCAACAACGACATGCACGCCGACCGCGACTACCGCGCCAACCTGGTGCGGGTGATGGCGAAGCGCGCGGTGACGAAGCTTTCCGGCAGGAAATAGCCGCCGATGAACGCCGATGAACGCCGATCAGAACACAGGTAAAGCTTGAATCACGATTCACGACTCACTTTCGGGACAAGAACATGGCCAAAGTCACCATCAAGGTAAACGGCAAGAACCACACGAAGACGGTCGAGGACCGCACGCTGCTGGTTAATTTTCTGCGCGACGAGCTGAAGCTCACCGGCACGCACGTGGGCTGCGACACCACCCAGTGCGGCGCCTGCACCGTGCACGTCAACGGCCGGGCGGTGAAGTCCTGCACCCTGCTTGCGGCCCAGGCCAACGGCGCGACCGTGGTGACGATCGAGGGCATGGCGAAGAAAGGCGGCAAGCTGCACCCGATCCAGCGGGCGTTCTCGGAATGCCACGGGCTGCAGTGCGGCTTCTGCACGCCGGGGATGATCATGGCGACGGCGGGGCTGCTGAAGGACAAGCCCAACCCCACCGACGACGACATCTACAAGGGGCTCGAGGGCAACCTCTGCCGCTGCACCGGCTACATCAACATCGTGAAAGCGGTGAAGAAGAGCGCGAAGCTGCTGCGCGGCAAGCGCTAAAGCACTGAATGAAACCGCCGATGAATTCTTTTCAATACCCCCTTGAGGGGTGCGCCGATTAACGCAGATAAGTTCAGGTCGACTTTTTAAGCGATTTCAAGACTTAACCGCACACCCTCACGCAGCCCCGTACCCGCGACCAGTCGCCGACCACGCTAGCTAGATGTCCTCGTCCGGCGAGCGGAAGCGCGCCGCGCTGAAGTCCAGCGTGACGGCGGCCAGCGCGAGCATCATGATCGCGCCGGTCACGGTCAGGATCTGCTCGTTGTTGAAGTCCTTCACGTCGATGGTCAGCATGCGCGTCAGCGCCGTGATCGCGATGTAGAGCAGGAAGCGCACCGGCAGACGGTGGGTGCGGAAGTAGATGCCCACCATCGCCCCGATCTCGAGGTAGATGAACAGCAGCAGGATGTCATGCAGCTTGGCATGACCATGCTGCATGATCTCGAAGATGTAGAAGTACGCCGCGGACCAGACCACCGTCCCGCCGATCACGAACAGCGCGAACAGGTGGAAAGCCTTCACCAGCATGCCGCCCAACGCTTCGATTCTGTCGGTCATGGTTGTCTCCCTTCCCGGCAATGATATTCCCGGCCCTGCGCCCCCTACGCGCACGATGGTAACGCAGTGAAGCCCCGTCCTCAACGCGACCGTCTGATAAAATCGGACCTCCCTGCTTCAACGATAACCATCCGATCCAGCCGAGGAGCACCATGCCCGCAACCAGGAAGAAAGCACCCGCGAAGGCCGCGTTGAAAGCGGTCGCCCAGCCCGCAGCACGGAATTACCGGGACATCGTCTACGAAGTAAAGGACCAGGTCGCGTGGGTGACCATCAACCGCCCGCGCGTGTTGAACGCCTTCCGCGAGCAGACGCTCGACGAGATGATCGACGCGCTGAAATCCACGCGCGAGGACCCGTCGATCGTATGCGCGGTGGTGACCGGCGCCGGCGACAAGTCGTTCTCCGCCGGCGGCGACTTCTTCGCGATGAAACGCCTCAATTTCACCAATGCCTACATGTGGAACGACCGCATGCTGGGATTGGCCATGACCATCCGCGGCCTGCCGATCCCCGTGATCGCGATGGTGAACGGCTGGTGCATGGGCGGCGGCCACGAACTCGCGCTGTGGTGCGACCTGGTGATCGCCTCCGAGAACGCGGTGCTGGGGCAGACCGGCGCCAAGGTCGGCGCCTGCCCGACGGTCGGCGCGACCCAGTACGTCCCGCGCCTCATCGGCGAGCGGCTGGCGCGCGAGATGATCTTCTGCGCGCGCCGCTTCGGCGCGAAGGAGGCGGTCGAAGTCGGCCTCATAAACAAGTGCGTGCCGCAGAAGGACCTGCTGAAGGAGACGCTGAAGTGGTGCGAGACCATGAAGGGCCACAGCGCGCTCACCCTCCGCATGACGAAGAAGTCGCTCAACTTCGAGTCCGACAACCTCTATGCCTCGTGGCAGCACGGCATGGAGCTGCTCGCGCACGTGTGGGGGTCGGAAGAGGCGAAGGAAGGCATGAACGCCTTCCTCGCGGGGCGCGCGCCCAACTTCCAGAAGTTCCGCCTGCGTGCGAAGAAGGAACTCGAGCAGTACGTCGACGGCTGCGAGCGCGACATGAACGCACCGCCGGACATGCGGCGGAAGAAGGCGAAAAGCTGAAATAGCCGCAGAGGCGCCAAGGCGCAAAGCAATCGATATTGCATCACAAGATGCGGATAGAACTTAATTCCCTGAATTGATGAGTATTGAATATGTTCGAATTTCTTCGCGGCTTTGCGCCTTTGCGGCTAATTAATGGGTTCTGACGATAACAACGGCGCGCTGGCCGGGCTGCGGGTGCTGGACCTCACGCGCATCCTCGCGGGGCCGAGCTGCGCGCAGCTGCTGGGCGACATGGGCGCCGACGTGATCAAGGTCGAGCCGCCCGGCACCGGCGACGACACGCGCATCTGGGGGCCGCCGTTCGTCAACGGCGAATCGGCGTACTTCCTCGGCATCAATCGCAACAAGCGCTCGCTGACCCTCAACATGGCGTCGAAGGACGGCCAGGAGATCCTCGCCGGGCTGGTGAAGAAATGCGACGTGCTGGTGGAGAACTTCAAGCTCGGCACGCTCGAGCGGTGGGGCATCACGAACGACTGGCTGGAGAAGAACGCGCCGCGCGTCATCCGCTGCTCGATCACCGGCTACGGCTCCAGCGGCCCCGACGCCGCGCTGCCCGGCTACGACTTCGTCCTGCAGGCGGAGTCGGGCCTGATGAGCATCTGCGGGGAGCCCGACGGCACGCCCACCAAGTACGGCGTCGCGATCGTGGACGTGGTGACGGGGCTTTACGCCTGCAACGTCATCCTCGGCGCGGTGGCCGCGCGGGAGCGCACCGGTCGCGGCCAGCACGTCGAGGTCAGCCTCTACGACTCCGGCCTCGCCATGCTGATCAACGTCGCGTCCAACTACCTGGTGTCGGGCAAGAACGCGCGCCGTTTCGGCAACGGGCACCCCAGCATCGTGCCGTACACGACCTATCCGACCGCCGACGGCATGATGGCACTGGCCGTCGGCAACGACAGGCAGTTCGCGCGCTTCGCCGAAATCGTCGGCCATCCGGAGTGGGCGAAGGACGAGCGTTACTCGAAGAATCCCGCGCGCGTGGCGAATCGCGAAGTGCTCGACGGCCTGATCGCGCAAACGCTGAAAACCGGCGAGACCGCGGCCTGGATAGACAAGCTGCGCGCGGGCGGCGTGCCGTGCGGGCCGATCAACACCGTGGCGGAAGCGCTCACCGGCCCGCACACGCTGGCGCGCGACATGGTGCGCACGGTGAAGCACCCGAAAGTGGGCGATTTCAGGATGGTGGGCATCCCCTTCCGCATGAACGGTACGCCGCCGTCGATCCGGCGCGCGCCGCCGCTGCTGGGCGAGCATACCGACGAGGTGCTCGCCGGCGAGCTGGGACTTTCCGCGGCGCGCATCGCGGAGCTGCGGGCGCAAAAAATCATTTAATCCCCCAGCTTCGCTGCCCCCTTTGTCAAAGGGGGCGGTAAAGTGGAGGGCGACGCGGGCAAGGGAAGCAGAACCCCCTTTAGCAAAGGGGGTCGACGAAGTCGGGTGGGGCTTGAAACATCGCCCCCTTTAGCAAAGGGGGTCGACGAAGTCGGGGGGATTATGATCACAGGGTTGTCCCACGTATCCATCGTCGTGCCGAGCCTGGACGCCGCGGCGAAGCGGCTGAAGGAGGTGTACGGGCTCGACATCGGCGAGGTGCGGACGAACGAGCAGCAGGGCGTGCGCATGGCCTACGTCGAGCTGCCCAATGCCCGCATCGAACTGATGGAGCCGTCGCGCCCAGACTCGCCGGTGTCGAAGTTTCTCGAGAAAAACCCGGCGGGCGGTATCCATCACTTTTGTCTGAACGTGGACGATGTGCCGGCGACCGCTGCCGGCATCGCGGCAAAGGGCGCACGGGTGCTGGGTGAGGGCAAGGAACAACGCAACGTGCACGGCGAGCGCATCGCCTTCGTGCACCCGAAGGATTTCCTGGGGGCGCTGGTCGAGCTTGAAGAGAAGCATGATGGGTGATGCGACAACACCGTTGCGCGTGACGGTGCAGAAGCTCGAGGCGTTCATCGCGCGGGCATTCGAGGCGGTGGGAATCTCGTCGGGTGAGGCGGAAATCATCGCCGAGCTGATGACGCGCGCCGACGTGCAGGGGTCCGAGGGGCACGGCGTGTTCCGCCTGCCCCAGTACATCCGGCGCATCCAGGGCGGCGCGGTCAACATCAGGCCGGACATCCGCGTCGTGCGCGAGGCCGCCGGCATGGCGCTGGTGGACGGCGACAACGGCATGGGCCATCTCGTGATGCGCTTCGCGACGGAAAAGGCGATCGAGAAAGCGAAAACGGCGGGCGTGGCCTGGGTCGGGGTGAAATGGAGCAACCACGCCGGACCCGCGTCGCTCTATGCCAGCATGCCCATGGAGCACGGCATGGTCGGCCTCTACCTGGCCGTGGGCAACGCCAATCACCTGCCGGCGTGGGGTGGGCTCGACATGCTGCTGTCGACCAACCCGATCGCGGTCGCGGTGCCGGCGGGCGAGGAGCCGGCCATCGTGCTCGACATGGCGACGACCGTGGCCGCCTACGGCAAGGTCAAGACCAAGGCGCAGCGCGGCGAG
>CAYSRR010000043.1:0-3749 GCA_964433375.1 uncultured Streptomycetaceae bacterium | reverse complement strand
TCGGGCTGCTGGCCGGCACGCTCAACGGCGCCGCGATGGGGCGGGACGTGGTGGACTTCAACGCCGACGACACCACGCCCACCAATACCGGGCATGCGATCGTCGCGATCGACGTGGAAGCCTTCCAGCCGGTCGCGGAATTCAGGAAGAGCGTGGACACGCTGATCCGGGACATCCGGCAATCGGAGCGGCTGCCGGGCGTGGACCGCATCCGCCTGCCCGGCGAGGGCAGCCACGCCGCTCGCGCCGACCGCGCGAAGAACGGCATCCCGCTGCCCGCGCCGCTCGCGGCGGCGCTCGACCAGCTCGCCGGCGAGCTGAAGATTCCGCCGCTCCGGCACCAGCGGGCGCCGGGCGGTCAGGAACGCGGTCCGGATTCGTGATGCGTGATTCGATTCCCTTCCGCACGACCCGCGCTTTTTTTATCGGGATCGTGCTGGCGGTCCTCAGCGCTCCCGCCGGCGCCGCCGGCGTGAACGGGGCGGAACTGGGACTCGCCTGGATCGTTCCTTTCGTCGGCATCCTGCTGTCGATCGCGCTGTTGCCGCTTCTGGCCGCGCAGGTATGGCATCACCACTACGGCAAGATATCGGCGTTCTGGACGCTCGCCTTCCTCGCGCCGTTTGCCGCGGGCTACGGCATGGACGTTACCGTGTATATGCTGGCGCATGCGCTGCTGCTCGAATACGTGCCTTTCATCATTCTTCTGCTTGCGTTGTTCACCGTCAGCGGCGGCATCTACCTGAGGGGCAACCTGCACGGTTCTCCGGCGGTGAATACCACCCTGCTGGCGGTTGGCACCGGCCTCGCGAGCTGGACCGGCACGACCGGCGCGGCCATGCTGCTCATCCGTCCGCTGCTGCGCGCGAACGACGGCCGCCGGTACAACGTGCACGTGGTCGTCTTTTTCATCTTCCTCGTGGCGAACATCGGCGGCTCGCTGACGCCGCTGGGCGATCCGCCGCTGTTCCTCGGTTTTCTGAAAGGCGTGGACTTCTTCTGGACCACGACGCACCTGTTCCCGCCGATGCTGTTCGTGTCGGGCGCGCTGCTGACCGTGTTCTATTTCCTGGATCGGTACTACTACGCCAGGGAAGCAAGCCTTCCCGCGTTGCCCGATCCGACCCCCGACAGCCGCCTGGGGATCGAGGGCAAGCACAACTTCGTGCTGCTGGCCGGCGTCGTCGGCGCGGTGCTGCTGTCGGGCATGTGGAAACCCGGCGTGTCGTTCGAGGTGCTGGGCTCGCCGCTGGAATTGCAGAACATCGTTCGCGACGTCCTGCTGCTGCTGATCACGCTGGTCTCC
The DNA here is from genome assembly GCA_964433375.1 of uncultured Streptomycetaceae bacterium. Lineage (GTDB taxonomy): Bacteria > Pseudomonadota > Gammaproteobacteria > Burkholderiales > SG8-41 > SG8-41. The sequence goes on along the minus strand of CAYSRR010000043.1, from coordinate 2,443 downwards.
TTCTTCGTTACCCCCAGGCGCGTGCACGAGGCGAATCGGTTCGGATGGGAACCGATACGAGAGGTGGCCAAGCTCTTCGCCGGCATCTTCGTCACGATCATTCCGGCGATCGCCATCCTGCAGGCGGGTTCCGACGGCAGCCTCGCGCCGCTGGTGAACCTGGTGACGACGGACGACGGCCGGCCCATCGATGTCGCTTACTTCTGGTTGACCGGCTTGTTGTCGAGCTTTCTGGACAACGCGCCCACCTACCTTGTTTTTTTCCATCTCGCCGGCGGCGACGCGCAGCAGCTCATGGGGGCAATGGCGTCCACGTTGACGGCGATCGCCGCGGGCGCGGTGTTCATGGGGGCGAATACCTATATCGGCAACGCGCCCAATTTCATGGTGAAAGCCATCGCCGAGCAGCGCGGCGTGCGCATGCCGAGCTTCTTCGGCTACATGGGATGGTCGTGCCTGTTCCTGATCCCGCTGTTCCTGCTCACCACGGCGATATTTTTTCTCTGAGAAGGATCCCCGCTGGCCGATCGGCCGGGCCCCGGACCGGCGCCGCGCCGGCGTGGAAGCGGAAGCAGTCGGTCAGCCGGGCCGCAATACCAGCGTGCTGGCGCGCAGGCGATGCAGCACCTGTTCGGCGGTATTGCCCAACAGTTTGCCGGCGATGCCGGTGCGGCCTACGGTGCCCATGACCACGATGTCGACCTTGAGCCTGGCGGCGAGGCTGGGCAGTACCCGGTCCGGTTGTCCCGCCTTGATGACGATATGCTCCGCGGGTACGCCGTATTCGCCGGCCATGGCCGCGAGCGATGCGCCGAGTCTTTCGCGCGTATTGCGCTCCAGGGCGCGGGTATCGATCAGGTCGAGGTCCCTGGCCACGGTGGACACCGGAATGACGTAGGCCGCGTGGACCTGCGCGTTCAACAACGCACCCAGCCGGGCCGCCGCAGCCAGCACCTTCCTGTTCAGCTCGATCTGGGGCCGGTCGGTGGAGCCGGCATCGATCGTGGCGAGAATGCGCCGGCTTTTCGTGCGCAGCCTGTCGCTGGCGATCAGGACCGGCGCCGGACAGCGGCGCAGCAATTGCCAGTCGGTGGGCATGTAGAACAAAGCCTCGCTGCGACTGCCGGTCTTTACGACCAGGTCGATGCCGTCGCGCGATACGGTCTCGACGGTCCAGTCCACGATGTCTCTTGCCCACACGGCTTCGACTTGCAGCCGGCCGGCGTCGGGCTTCAGTCCGGCAATGCTTCGATCCAGCCACTGTCGTTTGGCGGCGAGCAATGCGTCCTTGAGCGTGGTTGCTGCCGTTGCCGACAGCATGCCGGGTTCCTCCGCGGCGTGCTCGTAGACGAAGCCCACGATGCGCAGGCGTCCCGCGGCCGGGAGCAGATCGAGGGCGGCCCGTACGGCCAGTTGCCTGGGGTCGTCGCGATCGGCGATCACCAGGATGTTGTCGAGTTTCATGGGCGCGGCTCCGTTTGGGTCGTTCCTGAAAGGAGCAATGACCGCACAATTCCGCAAATGTTGCAACACGGCCGTTTCGCCGGAGGTCCGAACCCGGGGCACCGGCCCGGCCGGCCTGCAGGCAGCGTCTTGGCGCGGGTCCGCGAGAGCAACCGTGCGGCAATGCAGCAAAGCAGTAAAGCAGCAAAGCTCCACGAGTTGGACGCCCTGCGTACTGGACCCCGGGGGTCGGGGGAGGCGCCCGATTGTTCTTTTTCTTCGACCGCTCGTGCAAGCCGTCTGCCTCGCGAAGCTCACCCGCGCGCCGGGCGCGAGAGTGGCGGCACTGCATCCGCATCAGCCTGTCGTTGACCCGCGCGAGCCGGGAGCGGCGCGAGAAAAACGCTTTGATTCTGACGCTGCGTCGGGCAAGATAGCGTTGTGCACGAAACGCCGATCGCCACGCGATCCGGCGGCGCTTGAGCGGGATGCGGGTTGAGTTCGATTCGTGCCGCAACCGGGCCCGCTTGAGGCAGACCGGCGATAAAGAGAACCGAAGAATTGCCGGAACGACCCCGAGGTCGGCTGGGAATCACAGAGAAAATACGTGCGGCAAGCGTGCTCGTCAGCACGCTTGCGCCAGAGCTACGGATAAAGAAAACCGGCGCCCGTTGGGGCGCGGTCATCGGCCTTGTCGAGAGAGTTCATGAATCAGCCCTTGGCCCATGCCTTCCTGCAGAACTTCCTGGGCAACTCGCCGCAGTGGTACAAGCACACGATCATCGGCTTCCTGGTATTGAACCCGATCCTGTTCGCCATCCATCCGTACATCGCGGGCTGGGTGCTGTTGCTCGAGTTCATTTTCACGCTGGTCATGTCGCTGCGCTGCTACCCGCTGCAGCCGGGCGGGTTGCTCGCGATCGAGGCGGTCGCGATCGGCATGACGACGCCGCTGGCGGTCTACCGCGAGGTGGTCCGGGGGTTCGACGTGATCCTGCTG
>CAYSRR010000042.1:0-16112 GCA_964433375.1 uncultured Streptomycetaceae bacterium | reverse complement strand
GTGTTGGTCTAGAAGCGCTGGTGCACCAGGGCCAGCGCCGACTCCGCCCGTGCGTCCTTCAGGTCGAGATAGTATTCCCCGACCTGGTAGGCGAGCAGCATGCCCTTGTAACACATCGTGCGCGCCGACATGGACGGCACGTAGAACTCCTTGCCATGCGCGAGCTTGAGCGACTGGATCGCGTGACCGGCGCTCTTTCGGATGATGTAGAGCTTGCGCTCCAGCGCGTCGGTGACGGTGATGCCTCGGCCCCGGCCGATGAAAACCTGGCGGATCACGGGCTCGACGCGCTTCGCCGGCTCGGCGAGGTCGGAATTGTCCACCGGCACGTCGCGCCAGCCGAGCAGTACCTGCCCTTCGTCCTTGATGGCGCGTTCGATTTCGTACTCGCAGGCGAGGCGCGAGGCCGGATCGCGCGGCAGGAACGCCATGCCGACGCCGTACTGGCCCAGGGGCGGGAGTTTCACCCCGCGTTTGGTCATTTCATCGCGGAAGAGCTTGTCCGGCATCTGGATCAGGATGCCCGCGCCGTCGGAGAGTTTCGGATCCCAGCCGACCGCGCCGCGATGCGTGAGGTTCTTCAGTATCGTGAGTCCCTGCTCGACGATGGCGTGGCTCTTCTTGCCCTTGATATGCGCCACGAAGCCCACGCCGCAGGCATCGTGCTCGTGCTCAGGGTGGTAGAGACCGTGCTCGGAGGCGAGGCCAGGCAAGTTCACGTGATATTCCTTAAAACACCGTAGGTACAACAGGTTAATACAATAAATGCTGCGTTGCAACATGTGCGACTGATCGCGTAGCGCGGCCGGTGATTTTACTGGCTTAAGTGACTGGATACAACAGGAAAACTGCGGAAAAACCGCTTTTACGGCGCGAAGAATCAGGTTTCCTCGATCGAGAACAGGCGCCGGTGCTCGAGGATGGCGTAGCGATCGGTCATGCCGGCGATGTAATCGGCGATGGCCCGCGGCGCGCTGTCCTGCGCGCGCGCCTGGAACTCCGGGGGCAGCAGGCGCGCATCCGCCAGGAACGCCCCGAACAGGTCGGACACGATCCGGCGCGCTTTCGCGCTCATGCGCACCACGCGGTAGTGGCGGTAGAGGTTGTCGTGCAGAAAGCGCTTCAGCTCCAGGCTTTCCTCGCGGATGCGCGGGCTGAAAGTGATGAGCGGCGGGGCCAGGCGCACCTCTTCAATGGAGGCCGGCGCCTGCCTGCGGATGTTCCCGGCGCTGGTGCGCACGAGGTCGGTCACCAGGGTGTCGATCATGCGCCGCACCGTTTCGTGCACCAGCCGCCGGCCGCTTACCTTGGGATGCTCGCGCAGCACCGCCCGCATGTGCCGCGCTACGATGCGTATGCCCGCGAACTGCTCCAGGGCGAGCAGCCCGGAGCGCAACCCGTCGTCTACGTCGTGATTGTTGTAGGCGATTTCGTCGGCGAGATTCGCGAGCTGCGCTTCCAGCGACGGTCGCCGCCTCTTGATGAAACGTTCTCCCACGTCGCCCAGGGTGCGCGCGTTCTTCGCCGAGCAGTGCTTGAGTATCCCTTCGCGCGCCTCGAAAGTCAGGTTGAGGCCGTCGAAAGTGGCATAGCGCTGCTCGAGCACGTCCACAACGCGCAGGCTTTGCAGGTTGTGCTCGAACCCGCCGTAGGGTTTCATGCAGGCGTTCAGCGCATCCTGGCCGGTGTGGCCGAAAGGCGTGTGGCCGAGATCGTGCGCGAGCGCGACGGCTTCGGTAAGGTCCTCGCTGAGCCGCAGGCTGCGCGCGACGGAACGGGCGATCTGCGCGACTTCCAGGCTGTGGGTGAGCCGGGTGCGGAACAGGTCGCCTTCGTGATTGACGAAGACCTGCGTTTTATATTCGAGGCGGCGGAACGCGGTGGAATGAATGATGCGGTCGCGGTCGCGCTGGTAGTCGCTGCGCCCGCGCGGCGCCGGCTCGCGATGACGGCGGCCGCGGGAACGCTCCGGCCGGGCCGCGTAGGGCGCGAGCTCGTTCTCAGGCATGTGTCTGCGCCGTCGCGCCCAGCACGTCCGCGAGCGCCGCGCCCGGGACCTGGTCGGAAACGAAAGCCTCGCCCAGCCGCTTGAGCAACACGAAGCGTATGCGGCCGCCCTCGACTTTCTTGTCGTGGCCCATGAGATCAAGGTAGCGTTCGAGCCCGAGATCCGGCGCCTGCACGGGCAGGCCGGCGGCCTCGATGATCGCGGTTACACGGTTCACGTCCTCGTCCTTCATCTGGCCGAGGCGCCGCGACAGCCTCGCGGCCAGCACCATGCCGGCGCCTACCGCCTCCCCGTGCAGCCAGGCGCCGTAACCCATGCCGGCTTCGATGGCGTGGCCGAAGGTATGGCCGAGGTTGAGCAGCATTCGCACGCCATCCTCGCGCTCATCCTGCGCCACGATCTCGGCTTTATTGGCGCACGAGCGCTCGATGGCATAGGCCAGGGCTTCGGGCTCGCGCCGGACGAGACGCGGCATGTTGCTTTCCAGCCAATCGAGGAATGCACGGTCGCGGATCAGCCCGTACTTGATGACTTCCGCCAGTCCGGCGGACAGCTCGCGGGCGGGCAGGGTGCCGAGCGTGTCGGTGTCCGACAGGACGGCCAGCGGCTGGTAGAACGCCCCGACCATGTTCTTGCCCTGCGGATGGTTGATCGCGGTCTTGCCGCCGACCGAGGAATCCACCTGCGCCAGCAGCGTGGTCGGGATCTGGATATAGGGCACGCCGCGCTGGTAGGTCGCCGCGGCGAAGCCCGCGAGGTCCCCGATCACGCCGCCGCCCAGCGCGATCAGCGCGGTGCTGCGCTCGCAGCGATGCGCGATCAGCGCGTCGAAAATGCGGTTGAGTGTTTCCCAGTTCTTGTGCGACTCGCCATCGGGCAGCGTGATCGGCACGACCTCGACGCCCTGCGACTCCAGGGCGCTTTTCAAGGGGGCGAGATAGAGGGGCGCGACGGTGGTGTTGGTGATGATGGCGACTTTTTTCTTGCGCAACCGCCCCACGATCAACTCGGGGCGCGCCAGCAGACCGGCACCGATGTATATCGGATAGCTGCGGTCGCCCAGTTCCATCTTGAGGATTTGCATGTTGTGTTCCCGCGGATTCTCAGCCAGCGCGCAGTGGCGCGTTTTCGCGATCGGACGCGCCGAGATGCCGCAGCAACTGCGCTTCTACCTTGTGCGCCAGGCTGCCCAGGCTCTGATCGCCGGTATCGACGACGATATCCGCGACCTCGCGGTAGAGCGGATCGCGCTCGTCGTGAAGCTGCTGCAGCCGGGATAGAGGATCCGCGGTATCGAGGAGCGGCCGATTCTTGTCGTGGCGCGTGCGCGCCCACAGGTCTGTCGCGGCCGCGCGCAGGTAAACCACCACGCCGTTGTCAGCGAGGTATTTGCGGTTTGCCGCGGAGAGCACCGCGCCGCCACCCGTGGCGAGCACGATGTCCCGGCGCCCGGCCAGCTCCGCCAGCGCTTTTTCCTCGCGTGTGCGGAACCCGGCTTCGCCTTCGATCTCGAAAATGACGGCGACCTTGACCCCGGTCGCGCGCTCGATCTCGTGGTCGCAGTCGTAGAAAGTCTTGCCCAGGCGCCTGGCGAGCAGCTTCCCGACCGAAGTCTTGCCGGCGCCCATCAGGCCGACCAGGAAGATGTTCCCGGGAACGGAACTCCGCCCGGCCGCGGCACTCGCTTGCTCGCTGTTGCTCATGGGACGATTCTAACGGAACGCGCGCGTGCCGTATAAGGCGGCGGGGGAAGCCGCGATAAAAAAAGCGGCCGAAGCCGCTTTTTTCATGGAGGACAGGCAGGCCGCTTACTGGCGCAGCGTCAATCCATCCTTGACGATGCGTGGCGAGATGAAGATGAGCAACTCACTACGGATGTCTCTCTTCTCGTTCTGCTTGAACAGGAAGCCGACGATCGGCAGGTCGCCCAGCACCGGCACCTTGTTGGTGGTGCTGTTTTCGTCCTGGGTGTAGATGCCGCCGATCACCACGGTGCCGCCATTCTCCACTAGGACCTCGGTGACGATCTGCTTGGTGTCCACCGCCGGGGGATTCGAGCTGAAGTTTGGGGAGTCTTTGTTGACCCGCAGGTTCATGATGACATTATCGTCGGGCGTTATCTGGGGCTTGACCTTGAGCGACAGGGTCGCTTTCTTGAACTCCACGCTGGTCGCGCCGCTGGAGGTCGCCGACTGGTAGGGGATTTCCGTGCCCTGCTCGATGGTCGCTTCCACCTGGTCGGAGGTGATCACGCGCGGGCTGGAGACGATCTTGCCCTTGTTGTCCGCCTGCAGCGCGCTCAACTCGAGGTCGACGAACTTCGTGCGGCTCTGGTTGAACAGGATCATCGAGAATACGCTGCCACCCACGGCAGGCAGGTTCACGTTAAGGTTGCCGGGCGAGAAGGGCGGGACGACGCCGTCCAGTCCTGCGCCCGGCGCGACGGTGCCCAGGTTGCCGCCGATGGTGACGGCAGGTGCGCGGGACGCCTGGCTCATGCCGAAGGGAACACGGCCGCCGCCTTCCTCGCGATAGCCCAGCCGGACGCCCAGGTTGCGGCTGAATCCATCGGCCGCTTCCACGATGCGCGACTCGATCATCACTTGCCGCACCGGTATGTCAACCTTGTGCAGCAGCCTGCGCACCTCTTCCAGGCGCGAGGGCGTGTCCTGCACGAAGATCGTGTTGGTGCGCGGGTCGACTACGGCGCTGCCGCGCTTGGACAGGATGCGCTGGTTCGGGTTGGACAGCAGTTTCTGGAAGTCAACCCCCTTCTGGTAATTCAACTGGAAGCTCTCGGTGCGGGTGGGCTCGAGATCACTGATCTGCTGCTGCGTTTCGAGCGCCAGTTTTTCGCGCGTGGCCAGTTCGTCGCGGGGCGCAATCCATACCACGTTCCCGGTCTTGCGCATGTCGAGTCCCTTGCTCTGCAGGATGATGTCGAGCGCCTGGTCCCAGGGAACATCCTTCAGTCTCAGCGTCAGGTTGCCGCCCACCGTGTCGCTGGTGATGACGTTGAGGCCGGTGAAGTCGGCGATCACCTGCAGCACGGCCCGCACTTCGACGTTCTGGAAGTTGAGCGAGAGCTTCTCGCCGGTATAACCGCCGCCGCGGGCGATGCGATCCTGTTCCTGGGCCTGCTTCACTTCGACGATGAAGCGGGTGTCGGACTGGTAAGCGGTGTGCTCCCAGTTGCCGCGCGGCTCAATCACCACCCGGGTGTTGTTGCCCTGGGTGATGGTATCGATGGTCTGTACCGGCGTGCCGAAGTCGGTCACATCCAGGCGGCGCTGCAGGTTCTTCGGCAAGGCGGTGTTGATGAAATCGATGACGATGGTCTTGCCCTGGGTCTTGAGGTCGATGCCGACGGCGTTGTCGGAAAGATCGATCACGACGCGCCCTTCGCCCGCGTTGCCGCGCCGGAAATCGATGTCGCGCAGCGCGTGACGCGTGTCACCGGGCCGGGCTTCGGCGAAATGGGTCGTCGTGCCCGCGGCGCCGGCAGCGGCGGCGGCCCCTTGCAGGGTGATGAGCAGCGCGCGTCCGTCAACCTGGGTGTCGTAGCTGGTGGCCCGCGACAGGTTGAGCACGAGGCGCGTGCGGTCGCCGGCCTGCACCACGTTGATGCTGCGCAGGTCGCCCTCGCCCACTTCCTGCGTGCTGCGGCCCAGCGCGCTGGTGGTATTGGGGAAGTCGAAGGCAATCCTGGGCGGGTTGTTGACCATGAACCCGGCCGGCTGGCTGGCTGGCGCCTGCTTCAGCGTGACCCTGATGACCACTTTGCCGCCGGCCGCGGGAGACACGTTGATCGTCTCGATGGAGTTTGCCTGGGCATGGGCAGCCAGGCTCGCGGCAGCGAGCAGCAAACCCAGCACTCCGTGCAAGATCGACATGACAAAGTTGGTTGTCGGCTTCATTTCCCTGCCTCCTGTTATTCCTGCAACAGCAGCGTGCGTTCCTCTTCCTTCCACTCGTTGCCGCTGTCCTGAACCAGTTCTTTCAGCTTGAGCGCGGACTCGTTGATATCGATGATGCGCCCGAAATTCTGTCCCATGTAATCGCCGGCCTGGACCCGGTACAGGTTGTTGTCCGGTGTCTTGATCAGGGCATAGACGCTCTTATGCTGTTGCAGGGTGCCCACCATCTTGAGGTTCTCGAGCGGGAAGGCCTCGAGCGGCCCCTTGCGATGATTCGGGGGCGGCTGCAGCGCGCCGGGGACGTTCGAAGCCTTGGGCGCCTCGATCTTGCGCGGCACGAACGGGTCGATGAGATCGAACGCGGCATATTCGAACGGCTCGTACGGCCGGACTTCAGGCAGCGGCGGGATGCGGCCGCGCGGCATGCTGTCGGAGTCCTTGACGAACTGCCGCAAGTCGGAATGCTGCTCGCCGCTGCACGAAGCGAGCGCGAAGCAGACGAATGCGATAGCGAGGTGGTGATAGCGCATTACCGCCTCTTCTTCCCGGCCTTGGCGGCCGCTTTCCTCTGCATCGCTATCTCGTCTTCGTCGAGGTAGCGGAAGGTTTTGGCCGTTGCGTCGAGCGCCAGCGCGCCGCCTTTCTTGGAGGGGGCAAGCCCGATGTTCTCCAGCGTGACAATCCGCGAGAGCTTGCTGATGTCGCTGGCGAAGGCCCCGATGTCGTGGTAGTTGCCGGTGATGCGGATCGTGATCGGCAGTTCGGCGTAGAAATCCCGCCGGGTTTCGCCGCTCGCGGGCTTGAACAGTTCGAATTGAAGGCCGCGCCCCAGGCCGGCCTGGTTGATGTCCGTCAGCAGCGCATCCATCTCGGATTTGCCCGGCAGTTGCTTCAGCAGCGCGCCGAACTGCTTTTCGATGTCTTCCAGCTGCTTCTGGTAGGCCGGCAGGTTGATCGCCTCGCTCTTCTTGGTGAGGAAGGTTTTGCGCAGGCCTTCTTCCTTGCGCGTCTCGCTGTTGATCCTGTCGATCTGGTCCTTCCAGTCGAACCAGTAGCTGGCGCCGACGATGAGCAACAGCACGACCAGAAGCACGCCGAGCTTGACCAGTATGGGCGCGCTGCCGATCCGCTTGGGATCAAGGTGTCGCTGAAGCTCGTTGGCTGTCATCGCCATGGCGCTACCCCTTCGCGGCCGGCTTGGGCGCCGGCTTCCTGGTGGTGTCTTCCGGCCGGGCGCGCGTGATGTTGATGTTCATGATGAACTCGTTGACGCGCAGGCCGCCCTGCTGCCCCCCCTTGACTTCGATCAGCCCCGGGTTTTCAAGCTGGGCCGAGGCGTCCAGATTGCGCATCAGCGTGGACACCCTCGCCTGGGACTGGGTGAGGCCGGTAATCGTGACCCGGGGACCCACTTGCCTGATGCTTTTCAGGTAGACGCCGTCGGGCAGCTGGCGCACCAGCTGGTCGAGGAGGTGTACCACCTCCGAGCGCGTGCCTTGCAGCGTTTCCACCACGCGCTTGCGCGCGAGCAGTGCCGCGGTCTGATCCTTCAGCTTCTGGATCTCGGCAATCTGCTTGTCGAGCTTCGCGATTTCACTTTGCAGATACCTGTTGCGGCTGACCTGGTTGTCGAACTGGTCCTCGAGATAGGAATGCACGGCAAACCAGATGCCGGCGCCGATGGCGACCACGACGCCCAGCATGATGAAGAACTGCTGTTGCTGCTGTTTGCGCCGTACCTCGCGATGCGGCAGCAGGTTGACGCGGATCATGGGTCGAACCTCCGCATGGCCAGCCCGCACGCCACCATCAGCGAGGGCGCATCCTGTGTCAGCGTCTTCGCCCGGATCTTCGAGGAAACCTGCATATTAATGAACGGGTTGGCGACGACCGTGTTGACCTGGACACGCTTCGCCACGGCTTCGTCCACGCCCGGGATTGCCGCGCATCCGCCCGAGAGCACGATATGGTTGATCTGGTTGTGCTGGGTCGAGGTGAAGAAAAACTGCAATGCGCGCGCCACTTCCAGGCCCAGCATGTCCATGAACGGCTGCAACACGTCGGTTTCGTAGTTCTCCGGCAGCCCGCCCGCGCGCTTGGCGGCCTCGGCTTCCTCGGGGCTCAGCCCGAAACGATTCTGTATTTCCTGGGTCAACTGGTTGCCGCCGAACGGCTGTTCGCGCATGTAAATCGACTGGTCATTGCGCAGCACGTTGACGGCCATGATGGAAGCGCCCACGTCGACGATGGCGATGTTCTGATCCTTGCCCCCTTCCGGCAGCTGGGACTCGATCAGCTCGAAAGCGGTCTGGGCGGCGAACACGTCCACGTCCATGACCGATGCCTTGAGCCCCGCGGCCTCGGCCACGGCCATCCGGTCGATGATTTTGTCCTTGCGGGAAGCGGCAATCAGCACTTCCACGTCCTCCGGACTGTTGGGGGCGGGCCCCAGAACCTGGAAGTCGAGATTGACTTCGTCCAGGGCGAACGGAATGTACTGATTGGCCTCGTTCTCGACCTGTATCTCGAGGTCTTCCTCGGTCTGGCCGGCCGGCACCAGGATCTTCTTGCTGATCACGGCGGCGTTGGGCAGCGCCAACGCGAGGTTCTTGATGCTGCTGCCCAGGCGCTTATGGCAACGCTTGACCGCGTCGCTCACCGCATCGAGGTTGTTGATGTTGCCTTCCATCACCGAATCCTTGGGCAAGGGTTCGATGGCATAGCGCTCGATGCGATACATCCCTTTGCCGGCGCTCTCGATTTCCACCATCTTGACCGCCGAGGAACTGATATCGGCGCCGATCAACGGCGGCATCTTGGCCTTGAACAGGCCTTCGAGGGCGTCGAGGCTGATTTTCCCTTTGAGCATAGGTTTATGGGGAGACTATCCCACAGTTTACATTAAATGCTAGCAACAACTATCTTGGGTGTAAAGCATTTTCTCTTTTTTGTTAGTGTTGCGGAACCCTGCTTACGGAACCCCGCCTATAATGACGGGGAAGTAAATATAGCTTACTCCGCAGTAACTTGCTGCGTTGTACTGCACATGCGGGGCGTTAAGCGAGCTTGTTGTTGTAATGTCGCAACAAAATGTAACTAAGGCATTGATTTAATGAATATTAGATGGTGGATCTTCCCTCTGGCACTTCTCGCTTCCGGCGCATTGGCGGCCCTAATTCTGGTCGCCTATGCCTCGGCCATCGTCTATCCCACCCTGCCGTCGCTGGAAGTGCTCACTGATTATCAGCCGAAGATACCCCTGCGGGTCTATAGCGCCGATGGCCAGTTGATCGGGGAGTTCGGCGAGGAGCGCAGGGCGGTCGTCAAGATTCAGGATGTTCCCCGGCCCATGATCGGCGCCATCCTCGCGGCGGAGGACGAGCGGTTTTACCAGCACAGCGGCGTGGATTACGTGGGCGTGGCGCGGGCCGCGCTGTCCAACTTTGTTTCCGGCGGGGTGCGCCAGGGGGCTTCCACCATCACCATGCAGGTCGCCCGCAACTTTTTCCTGTCCAAGGAGCGGACGCTGACCCGAAAATTCAACGAGATGCTGCTCGCTTTCAAGATCGAGGCCAATCTCGGCAAGGACCAGATCCTGGAGCTTTACCTCAATCAGATTTATCTCGGCCAGCGCGCCTATGGTTTTGCCGCCGCCGCGCAGATCTACTTCGGCAAACGGCTCTCCGAGTTGACGCTGGCGGAGTCCGCGATGCTGGCGGGCTTGCCCAAGGCGCCCTCGGCCTACAACCCGCTCGCCAACCCGAAACGCGCCAAGCTGAGACAGCATTACGTGTTGCGCCGCATGCACGAGTTGCAGTTGATCTCCGGCGAGGATCTGGCCGCGGCCGACAGGCAGCCGATCGTGGTGAAGAAACAGATCAACGAGTACCCGGTGCGCGCTGAATATTTCGCGGAGATGGTGCGCCGGGCGGTCTACGAACGTTACCAGGAAGACACTTACGCCAAGGGTATCCGGGTGTACACCACGCTGCAGACGTCGCATCAGAAAGCGGCCTATGCGGCGCTGCGCCAGGGGGTGCAGGATTACGACCGGCGACATGGCTACCGCGGCTCGGAAGGCTATGTTGAACTGCCGACCAAGCCGGCCGACGAAGCGCTGGAAGACGCGCTGCAGGAAGTCGCCGACAGCGATGACATTCGCGTCGCCGTGGTCGTCGAGGCCAGCCCCAGGCTCGTGCGCGCCTATCGCAAGGGCGGGGAGTGGATCGAGATCAAGGGGGACGGTCTCAGGTTCGCGGCACGCATGCTGGGCGAGAAGGCGAATCCCAACCATCGCATTCGCCGCGGCGCCATCATCCGCGTGCAAAAAGACGAGAAGGGACGCTGGCAGATCACGCAGCTGCCGCAAGCCGAGGCCACGGTCATCGGGCTGGATCCACGCGATGGCGCGATCCGCGCGCTGGTCGGAGGTTTCGATTTCAACCGCAGCCAGTACAACCACGCCACGCAGGCGGTGCGGCAAGCGGGATCGAGTTTCAAGCCTTTCGTCTATTCGGCCGCGCTGGAGAAAGGCTTCACCGCGGCGACCGTCATCAATGACGCGCCGCTGACCTTCACGGCCGCGCAGACCGGCTCGGAGGCCTGGGAGCCGAAGAACTTCGACACCAAGTTCGAGGGGCCGATGCGGCTGCGCACCGCGCTGGTGAAATCCAAGAACCTGGTATCGGTGCGCATCCTCCAGGCCATCGGCCCGCAGTACGCGCAGGACTACATTTCCCGCTTCGGCTTCGATCCGAAGCAGCACCCGCCCTATCTCACGATGGCGCTCGGCGCCGGCAGCGTGACGCCCATGCAGATGGCCGCGGCCTATTCCGTCTTCGCCAATGGCGGCTACCGCACGGCGCCCTATTTCATCGAGCGGGTGGAGGATGCGCGCGGCAATGTGCTGATGACGGCGAAGCCTTTGGTGGCGGGCGCCGGCGCGGAGCGGGTCATCGACGCGCGCAACGCCTTTATCATGTCCAGCATCATGCGTGATGTCGTGCGCGGCGGCACCGCGGCGCGCGCGATGAAGCTGGGCCGCAACGACCTGGCCGGCAAGACCGGCACCACCAACGAGTTCGTGGATGCCTGGTTCTGCGGCTACAACCCGGAGCTGGTTGCCGTCGCCTGGATCGGCTTCGACACGCCGCGCACGCTGGGCCGCAACGAGACGGGCGCGCAGGCGGCCTTGCCGATCTGGATGAGTTACATGGGGGCCGCGCTGAAGGGCGCGCCGGAACCGGCTTTCGTCCCGCCGAACGGCGTAATCACGATGCGGGTTAACCCGGACACCGGGTTGCGCATCGCGGAAGCTCAGGCGGGCATCGCCGATTACTTCTACCAGGAATTCCTGCCGCCCGAGCACGAAACGCTGCTCGGCGGCGTGATGGGCGGGGATCGCCCGCGGGAAGAGGTGCATAACCAGCTGTTCTGAGTTGAGCATGCCCAGGGAAACAGGCCGCAACGACCGGCGCAGCACCATCGCCCATCTCGCGGCACGGCTGATGGCCGAGGACGGCATCGAGGACTACGCGCTGGCCAAGCGCAAGGCCGCCCGCCAGGCCGGCCTGCCGGATACGCGCGATCTGCCGAACAACGAGGAAATCGACGCGGCGCTCAGGACTTATCAGCAGATTTACCATCAGGATGCGCATCGCGACCGGTTGAGGGTCCTGCGCCAGGCGGCGCTACGGGCGATGCGCGAGCTGGCTCAATTCAATCCGCACCTGACCGGATCGGTCCTGAACGGCAATGCCGGCAAGTATGCCGACATCAACCTCCAGTTGTTCACCGACAGCGCGAAAGCCGTCGAACTCTACCTGATAGACCGGGGGATCCCGTACCGGACCGCGCAGAGCCGGCTGTATAGCGGTTCGGAGCCGCTCACTGCGCCGGTATACATCGTCGATGACGATGGAACCGAGATCGCGCTCACGGTGCTTTCGTCGCGCGAGCTGCGCGGGTCGTTGAGGACCAGTCCCGAGGGCAAAGGCATCGAGCGCGCCAAGCTGCCCGCGGTCGAGCAACTGCTGGCGGAAACCTGATCAGTCGGCCGTCTTCAGCCAGCCGGCGACGTCGAATGCGTAGTAAGTCAGGACACCGTCCGCGCCGGCGCGCTTGAAGGCGGTGAGAATTTCCATTACGCACGCGCGCTCGTCCAGCCAGCCGCGCGCGCACGCAGCCTTCAGCATCGCGTATTCGCCGCTCACGTGGTAGGCAAAGGTCGGCGCCCTGAACTCGTCTTTTACGCGGCGCACGATATCCAGGTAGGGCAGGCCGGGCTTGATCATGACCATGTCCGCGCCTTCCTCCAGGTCGAGGGCCACCTCCCACAGCGCCTCGTCGCTGTTGGCGTAATCCATCTGGTAGGTGTGCTTGTTGCTGCGCCCCAGGCTTTTCGCCGAGCCCACCGCGTCGCGGAACGGCCCGTAGAAACCCGAGGCGTACTTCGCCGAATAGGCGAGGATGCGCGTGTGTATGAATTTCTGCTTGTCGAGCGCGGCGCGGATCGCGCCGACGCGCCCGTCCATCATGTCCGAAGGCGCCACCACGTCGACGCCGGCGGCGGCGCAGATGACCGCCTGCTTTTCCAGCAGCGCGATGGTCTCGTCGTTCAGCACGTAGCCCTGGCGGTCGATCACCCCATCCTGGCCGTGCGTGGTGTAGGGATCGAGCGCGGCATCCGTGATCACCCCGAGTTCCGGGAAGCGCTTCTTCAGCGCCGCCACTGCGCGCGGCACCAGCCCTTTCGGGTTGACGGCCTCGCGACCATCGTGGGATTTCAGCCGGGCGTCGATCATCGGGAAGAGGGCCAGTGCCGGGATGCCGCGCTTCACGCACTGTTCGGCGTGCGCCAGCAGCCGGTCCACGCTGTAGCGCCGCACGCCGGGCATGGACGGTACCGGCTCGGTCCGGTTCCGTCCCTCGATCACGAACACCGGGTAAATCAGGTCATCAACGGTGAGCCGGTGCTCGCGCCGCAGTCGCCGCGAGAACTCGTCGCGCCGCAGCCGCCGCATGCGCCGCCGCGGATAGCCGCCGTAGAGTCGCATCGTATTAACCATTTGAAGAATCTTGCTATTTCCGGAAGGGGAACTCTCGGCAATTATAGTCGTCCTATAAGCAGACGATGTTGAGTCGTCTCCCGCTTCTCCTCCCTGAGCGGGTGCCTTAAT
This sequence comes from uncultured Streptomycetaceae bacterium, assembly GCA_964433375.1. GTDB lineage: Bacteria > Pseudomonadota > Gammaproteobacteria > Burkholderiales > SG8-41 > SG8-41. Next base: position 3,009 of record CAYSRR010000042.1, on the reverse strand, counting down.
CCTGTTAAGGCTTTTGCCCCCGGTTTTACTCCCCTTTAACCGGGGGTTTTTTATGTACGGCGCGTGCCGGTCCGGCCCCCGGTCCGGCGGGCAAAAACACATCTAGGTTATTGTTATCGCGCCTGAAACTGGCGCACGTGGAAGCGCTTACTATACAATACGCGTTCTCCATGACAATACCGCCATACAAGGAACCCGCATGAACCGCCACTGGCCCGTGATGCTGCTTGCCGGCACGTTGCTGTCGCCGAGCGCGGCCGCGCAGGGCCCCGCCCAGGCCGACCTTGCCCGGGGCCAGCAGATCGCGGCGCAGGTGTGCGCCGCCTGTCACGCGACGGACGGCAATAGCCCGCTCGCCGCCAATCCCGTGCTCGCCGGACAGCACGCCGACTACACGCAGAAGCAGTTGATGAACTTCAAGCCGCAAAATGGCAAACCGGCCGAACGGCCCAATGCGGTGATGGCCGGCATGGTCGCCGCGCTCTCGGCGGACGACATGCGCAACGTCGCCGCTTATTTCGAAAGCCAGAAACCGAAGCCGCGGGCGGCGCGCGATCCCGAACTGGTGAAGCAGGGCCAGGCGATCTATCGCGGCGGCATCCTGTCGAGGAACGTGGCGGCATGCGCCGCCTGTCACGGGCCGAATGGCGCCGGCATGCCGGCCCAGTATCCGCGCCTGGCGGGCCAGTACGCGGAGTACACCGCCCTCCAGCTGAAAGCATTCCGTTCGGGCGAGCGCGCCAACGATCCCGGCCGCACCATGCGCGCGGTGGCCGAAAGGCTCTCCGACAAGGAGATCGCGGCGATCGCGGAATACGTCTCCGGACTGCGCTGATCCCGGCCGCGGGCAATCGCGGCGTCGAAAGAAAAGGGGGCTTTGCCCCCTTTTCTTATTGCAGCAGAGCGCTCAATCGCGCAGTTCCCTGAATACCTTGTCGGCGGCGTCCAGTGTCCGCTCGATCTCGGCCTTGCCGTGGGCCGAGGAAACAAACCCCGCTTCGTAGGCCGAGGGGGCGAAATAGATGCCTTCGGGCAGCATGGCGTGAAAGAAGCGGTTGAACGCCTCCTTGTCGCACTGCATGACCTCGGCGTAGCTCGCGGGCGGCGTCTCGCGGAAAAAAACGCCGAACATGCCGCCGACAGCGGCCGCGGAAAAGGGAATGCCGCGGGACTGCGCGCGGCTGGCGAGCCCTTCGCAGAACGCGCTCGTGGTCGCCGCCAGGCGATCGTGGAAACCCGGCGACTGGATGAGCTTCAGCGTGGCAAGCCCGGCTGCGACGGCGACCGGGTTGCCGGAGAGCGTTCCGGCCTGGTAGACCGGACCGAGAGGGGCGATGGCCTGCATGATGTCGCGCCGGCCGCCGAAAGCGCCGACCGGCATGCCCCCGCCGATCACCTTGCCGAGCGTGGTGAGATCCGGCTTCACGCCGTAGAGCGCTTGCGCGCCGCCCAACGCGACGCGGAAGCCGGTCATGACTTCGTCGAAGATCAGCACTGCGCCGTGGGTTGTACACAACCTGCGCAGCGCTTCGAGAAACCCCGGGCGCGGTGCAACCAGGTTCATATTGCCGGCGACCGGCTCCACGATGATCGCGGCGATGGCGGCGCCTTCGCGTTCGAAGAGGCGCTCCAGCGCGGTTTCATTGTTGTACTCCAGCACCAGCGTGTCGGCGGCGGTCGCCTCGGGCACGCCCGCGGAGGAGGGCCGGCCGAACGTGAGCGCGCCCGAGCCGGCCTTCACCAGCAGGGCATCGGCGTGGCCGTGGTAACAGCCTTCAAATTTCACGATCCTGCTGCGGCCGGTGAATCCGCGCGCGAGGCGGATCGCGCTCATCGTCGCCTCGGTGCCGGAACTCACGAGCCGCACCTGCTCGATCGAGGGCACCAGCCGGCACAGCAGTTCCGCCATCTCGACTTCCTGCTCGGTGGGCGCGCCGAAAGACAGGCCGCGCTCGGCCGCCTGCTGCACTGCTTTCACCACGTCGGGGTGGGCGTGACCGACGATGAGCGGGCCCCACGAGCCGACGTAGTCGATATAAGCCCGGCCGTCGGCATCCCAGACCTGCGCGCCCCGGCCGCGCTGGACGAACAGCGGCGTGCCGCCGACCGAGCGGAACGCCCTCACCGGCGAATTGACGCCGGCGGGTATGGTGAGTTGAGCCTGCTGGAAGAGTTTCTGGCTGCGTTTCATGTCTCGTGCCTGGGAAAAAGGGCGCTGAATTCCCGCGCCGCGGCGCGGACATCGGGCGCTCCGAACAGAGCTGTTATGACCGCGACGCCATCGGCTCCGGCCGCCAGGAGCTGGCGCGCGTTGTCGGCTGTAATGCCGCCGATCGCGACCACCGGCACCGACAGCTTTTGCCTGGCTTCCTGCAACAACGCGAGCGGCGTGCGCGTCGTCATGCCGGGTTTGACCGCCGAGGGGAAAAAACCGCCGAAAGCCACGTAATCCGCCCCGGACCGTTGCGCTTCGATCGCGGTGGAGAGGCTGCGGTAACAGGAAGCGCCGAGAATCTTTCCAGCGCCGAGCCGTCCGCGCGCTTCCGCAAGCAAGCCGTCTTCGGCGCCCAGGTGCAGCCCGTCGGCGTCCAGCGCGAGGGCCAGATCGAGATGGTCGTTGATGACCAGCGGAACCCGGTATTCGCGGCACAGCGCAAGCAGCGCCCGGCCCTGTGTCAGGCGCAATGCCGCGCCGGCGGTCTTGTTGCGGTATTGCAGCAGGCGCGCGCCTCCGTCGAGCGCCGACCTGACCCGGGCGAGCAGACCGGGCGTATCGTCGGTGTCGGGGGTGACGGCGTAGAGGCCGGAGATCCCGTGTCCCACGCGTTAATCCTCGCGCCCGCCGCCTGCCGGCTCCTCTTCGCGCGCCCAGAACAGGCGGTCGGGAATGTGCTGGCCCATGCCGGGACGGAACGCGGCTTTGAGCGTCTGCCAGGTGTATTCCTGCGCATCCTTGACCGCTTCGCTCACTTCGAGCCCGTTGGCCACGGTGGCAGCGATGGCGGACGC
>CAYSRR010000041.1:0-16145 GCA_964433375.1 uncultured Streptomycetaceae bacterium | reverse complement strand
CAGCCACGCCGAGTACGGTTCCTGGTTGAGCTTCTCGGGCGCGTCGGCCAGCGCCACGTTGACTGCAACGATTTCGCCCGAGACCGGCGCGGGAATGTCGGATGCCGCCTTGACCGATTCGACCACCGCGCAGTTCTCTCCGCGCTTCACCCGGCGACCGGCTTCGGGAAACTGCACGAACACGACATCGCCCAGCTGCTCCTGCGCGTGGTCCGTGATGCCGACGGTCACCGTGCCGTCGGCTTCCATCCGGACCCATTGGTGAGAGTCCGTGTATTTCAGGTTTTCCGGCGTACTCACGATGACTGTATCCGATCTTCCTGGCGACTCTGGCGTGTCTGACGGTTTAATTGTATTAATTCGTCTTCTTGGCGACTTGGCGTACCCCTCAAGGGGGTATCAAAAATAATCTTGGCGGCTAATTGATTACGGCTGCGGCGCCGGCAGCAGATCGAGCCGGAAACCCGCCGGGTTGAGGTCGCCGGTGTCGAGATCGAGCCGCACGGTGATCTCGGCGTTCGCCGGAAGGCCCTCCAGGACGTCGCGGCCGCGCTCGAGATACTCCTGCGGCGCGAAGATGCGCCGCGCCAGCGTGTGCTCCTTGGTGTTGGTGAGCACGAGGTCGATCGCCGGGTAGCCGAGGTCGTGGCCGGCGTGGTTGCGCAGCGTCGCGGTCAACTGAATCAGCCCGGGGCGCGAGGTGTCCAGCGCCTGCAGGTCGGACGCCTCGATCGCGATCTGCCTGGGACGCTGCGGCGGCGCGACGGTGCAGCCCAACGGGTCGCAGAGCTGGACCAGGTAGGGTCTCAGCACCGGGTATTGCGCCGCGAGTTCCCCCCGGTAGACATAGACGGCCTGGCCGGCGAGCGCCAGCGCGAGCAGGGCCACGCCGGCCGCCCAAGCTCGGTGCCCGGGCCGCGGCGCCTCCTCGGGATAGAGTTGCTCGTCGAGCGAAAGCTGCTGCGGCGCCGGGCCGTAGTCATGTTCCTCGCGCGCGGCCTCGGGCGCGGCTTCGGCCTGCGGCGTGGCCGCAGGCACCACCGGCTCGAGCTCGAAGCCGGCCGGCTCCGCTGTTGCGGCAGCCGCCGGAAGCGGCGCACCCGGCTGCGCGGGATCGGGCAGCGAGACCAGCGCCTTCAACCCGTCGAACACCGTCATGCAGGTACCGCAGCGCACCTTGCCGTTGTGGGCCTGCAACTGCTGCTGCGTGACGCGGAACGTCGTGCCGCACGCGGCGCATTTCGTCATGAGGCTCATGACGGGCGCTTCGTGCCGGTGAGCAGCGTCCAACCGTCGTCCTGCGCCGGCGCGTCGAAATCGAACCACGTCTCGTAAGCGGCGCGCACCTCGCCCGCCTGCGGCGCGAGCAGGCCGGCCAACGCGAGCCGGCCGCGCGCGGCGGTCAGCCGCGCGATGAGCGGCGCGAGGACGATGAGCGGGTGGGCGAGGATGTTGGCGACCACGATCTGCGCGGGCTGCTGGATGTCGTCGGCGGCGCCGTGAAAGGAAACCTGCACCCGATTGTGAAGGGCATTCGCGCGCGCCGCAAGCAGCGCCTGCGCGTCGATGTCCACGCCGTCCGCGCGCGCCGCGCCGAGCTTCATCGCCGCGATGGCGAGCACGCCGGAGCCGCAACCGTAATCGAGCACCGATTCGCCGCCGCGGATCTCGCGCTCGAGCCAGGCGAGGCACAGGCGCGTGGTGGGATGGCTGCCGGTGCCGAACGCGAGCCCCGGGTCGAGCAGGAGATTGATCGCCGCGGGATCGGGCGGTTCGTGCCAGCTCGGCACGATCCACAGCCGCGGCGAGATGCGGATCGGGATGAACTGGTCGCGGCTCGCACGCACCCAGTCCTGCTCGGCGACGGACTCGACGCGGTGGGGCGGGATCGCGATCCTCGCCTGCGCGCAGGCCGCGGTGACGAGCGCCGCGGCATCCGCGTCCTCGCGGGCGAGCGCGCTCACGCGCGCGCGCCGCCAGGCCGACTGCCGCGCCATGCCTGGTTCGTCGAACACCGGCCGCTCGGCGGGCGAACCGGCATCGGCATCGGTCACGTCCACGCTCAGAGCGCCGGCCGCGATCAGGGCATCGGAAACCGCCTCGACGTCAGCCGCGGGAATCTCGAAGGTTATGGAAAGCCAAGGCATTCGCTGTGAGGAGTGAGGTGTGAAGAGTGAGGAGCGGCTGCTGGTATGCGTCACGTCACTTCGGGTTTCCCCTCACTCCTTACTCCTCACTCATCGCGGGCGAGCTTGGCGAGCCGCTGTTCGAGGTAGTGGATGCTGGTGCCGCCGCGCAGGAAGGCCGCGTCGAGCAGCAGCTCCTGGTGCAGGGGGATGTTGGTCTTGATGCCCTCGATCACGGTCTCGGACAGGGCGATGGACAGCCGCGCGATCGCCTGCTCGCGGGTGTCACCGTAGGCGATGATCTTGCCGATCAGGGAATCGTAATGCGGCGGCACGAAGTAACCGTTGTAGGCGTGCGAGTCCACCCGGATGCCGGGGCCGCCGGGCATGTGGTAGGACGTGATGCGGCCGGGCGAAGGGGTGAAGCGGTACGGGTCCTCCGCGTTGACCCGGCATTCGATGGCGTGCCCGCGGAACTGCACGTCGCGCTGCCGGATGCGCAGTTTCTCCCCCGCCGCGATGCGGATCTGCTGCTGCACGATGTCGATGCCCGTGATCATCTCGGTCACCGGGTGCTCGACCTGCAGGCGCGTGTTGATCTCGATGAAGTAGAACTCGCCGTTCTCGTAGAGGAACTCGAAGGTGGCGGCGCCCTCGTAGCCGAGCTTGTGGCAGGCCTCGGCGCAGCGTTCGGCGGTACGCTGGCGGCCGCGCGAGTTGAGATGCATCGCGGGCGCCTCCTCGATCACCTTCTGGTGGCGCCGCTGCATCGAGCAATCGCGCTCGCCGAGGTGGATCGCGTTGCGGAAGCGGTCGGCGAGCACCTGGAACTCGATGTGGCGCGGATTCTCCAGGTATTTCTCGATGTAGACCGCGGGATTGCCGAACGCGGCCTGCGCCTCCGTCCGGGTCGTCTGCACCGCCGTCAGCAACGCGGCCTCCGTGTGCACCACGCGCATGCCGCGCCCGCCGCCGCCGCCCGAGGCCTTGATGATCACCGGATAGCCGATCGAGCGCGCGATCTTGATGATCTCGTTCGCCTCCTGCGGCAGCGGCCCGTCCCCGCCCGGCACCACCGGGATGCCGGCCTTCTTCATCGCGGCCTTGGCGCTCACCTTGTCGCCCAGCAGCCGGATGGTTTCGGCCCTGGGGCCGATGAACACGAAACCGCTCTGGGCGACGCGCTCGGCAAAGTCGCCGTTCTCCGCCAGGAAACCCCAGCCGGGGTGCACCGCCTCGGCGTCGGTCACCTCGGCCGCGCTGATGATGGCGGGAATGTTGAGATAGCTCGCCGAGGATGGCGCGGGTCCGATGCACACGGACTCGTCGGCCAGCTTGACGTACTTGGCCTCGCGGTCCGCTTCCGAGTGCACCACCACCGTCTTGATGCCCATCTCGCGGCAGGCGCGCTGGATGCGCAGGGCGACTTCGCCGCGGTTGGCTATGAGGATTTTTTCAAACATGGGTTAAGCAAGTAAGGGGTAAAGAGTAAGGAGAAAAACCGGGCGCTTCGCTGTCCTCCCGGCTGGTTACACCTCACTCCTCTCCCCTCACACCTCACCCAAGGATGAAGAGCGGCTCGCCGTACTCCACCGGCTGGCCGTTCTCGGCGAGGATCGCCTTCACCGTGCCGTCCTGGTCGGCCTCGATCTCGTTGAGGAGCTTCATGGCCTCGATGATGCACAGCGTGTCGCCCGCCTTGACCGCCTGCCCGACCTCGACGAAGGCTTTCGCCCCGGGCGCGGAAGAGCGATAGAAGGTGCCGACCATCGGGGAGCGAATGACGTGGCCCTCGGGCGCCGCGGCCGGGCCTTCGCCCTCGGCCGGCGCCGCGCCGGCGACGGCCGGTGCCGGGGCCGCCGCTTGCGGCAGGTGATAGACCTGCATGGGCGCCGGCTGCGCGCCGGAAGCGCCGCGGGCGATGCGCACCCGTTCCTCGCCCTCGGTGATCTCGAGCTCGGCGATGCCCGATTGCTGCACGAGATCGATGAGGGTCTTCAGCTTGCGCAGGTCCATGGCTTACCCTTTTTTCTTGCGGGCGGAGTATTGCAGCGCGAACTCCAGCGCCAGCTCGTAGCCGCGGGCGCCGAGCCCGCTGATGATCCCCACGGCGATATCGGTGAAGTACGACTCGCGGCGGAAAGACTCGCGGGCGAACACGTTCGACAGGTGCACCTCGACGAAAGGGATGCCGACCGCCGCCAGCGCATCGCGCAGCGCCACGCTGGTATGGGTATAGGCGGCCGGATTGATGATGATGAAGTCCACCTTCTCCCGGCGGGCCTGCTGCACCCGCTCCACCAGCTCCGATTCCGAATTGCTCTGGTAGGCCGAGAGCCGCACCTTGCTCTTGCGCGCCCGGCCGGCCAGCCGGGCAACGATCGCCGGCAGCGTGTCCTTGCCGTAGTGCCGGGTTTCGCGCGCCCCGAGGAGATTCAGGTTGGGACCGTTGATGACCAGGATGTTCTTGGCGCCTGCCATGCGGATGGGATCAAGTGAATCGGGCCGGTAAATGCCCTGCTCACATTACCCGAGAGTTACGATGGGCGCGAGTTTGCCCAAGTTCGAAGGAATTGTCTATAAATTAGACGGGGTTAGACGGTGTACAAAGATTTTTCTCTGTCAATTCAACGGGGTACGAGCCTCTTTAGCCCCGTCGGCTATTTGCGCCCGGATCGGGGGCAAATTTCGGTTAACCCAGGCTGGCAGCCTTTGAACAAATTGACAGAAGTTAACCGAAGTTGGAAGAAATAGAGTTGATTATAAGTCTCAAAGCAAGGGGGTCAGGATGCCTTCCAGCCGGGCTTCCTTGAGCCCGCCCGGCTCCCTCGTCACCAGATTACCCCCCCGGTCGATCACCAAGGTATAAGGCAGCACCCCGGCCCGGTTGCCGACCTGCCGCAGCAACTCCAGCGTCTCCATCCCCCCCATCAGCAGGGGGTAGTTGATGCGAAACTCGCGGGCGAACTCGGCCACCTTGTCCGGCTGGTCGATGGCGATGCCGACGAACGTCAGGCCGCGGGCGCCATAGCGTTCCTGCAGCCGGACGAAGCCGGGTATCTCCTCCCGGCACGGCGCGCACCAGGTCGCCCAGAAATTCACCACCAGCACCTGCCCACGCCACTGCGCCAGCGGCTGCATGCCGCCCTTCAGGTCGGCAAGGCGCGAGGCGTAGACCTGCTCGACGGCCGCCCGGGCATCCGGGCCGCCGCCGCGCGACCACCAGTGGTAGGCCGCGCCGCCCGCGGCGGAAGCGGCTGCCACTGCGGCAAACAGCGCGAAAGCGCGCCGCTTCACTGCCGGAAGCCCAGCGCCTGGTCGAGCACCGCCACGAAGCGGTCGGCGGGCTGGAAACCGATCACGCGCAGCCCCTGGATCTCGCGGCCCTCGCGGTCGAAGAAGACGATGCCGGGCGGGCCGAACAGGCGGAAGCGCTTCAGCAGCGTGGCGTCATCGGCGTTGTTGGCGGTCACGTCGGCCTGCAGCAGCACCATGTCGTCGAACCGCTGCTTCACGCGCCCGTCGCTGAAGGTGAAACGCTCCATTTCCTTGCACGAGACGCACCAGTCGGCATAGAAATCCAGCATCACCGTGCGCCCCGCGGCGTCCCGTATGGCCGCTTCGAGCGCGGCCACGCTGCCGACCTTGCGGAACGGCGTCTCGTGCGCGCCGGCGGCGGCGCTGCCCGGATCGCGCAGGCCCGACAACGGCCGCAGGATGTCGCGGCTGCCCGAGAACGCGCCCACCAGGTAGGCGATGCCCGCGATGAGCGCGATCACGCCGAGACCCTTGGCCACGCGCGGGTAGCCGGATGCGCCGGCCGGCAGAGCGTCGAATACCCTCAGGTAGACCGCCATCGCGATCAGCAACGCGCCCCACAGGAACATCTGCGCCGCGACGGGAATGAAGGGCGAAATAAGGTAGATCGCCACGCCCAGCAGGAGCACGCCGAAGAACCGCTTGACCGTGTCCATCCACGGCCCCGCCTTCGGCAGCAGCGCCCCGGCCGAGGCGCCGATCACGAGCAGCGGCACACCCATGCCGAGCGCCATGGCGAACAGCGCGGAGCCGCCCAGCACGACGTCGCGGCTCTGGCTGATGTAGAGCAGCGCGCCCGCCAGCGGCGCGGCCACGCACGGGCCCAGGATCAGCGCCGAGAGCACGCCCATCGAGAACACGCCCGCCGCGTGCCCGCCGTGGAAGCGGCCGCTGGCGGCGGCGAGCCGGCTTTGCAGCGCCACCGGCAATTGCAGCTCGTACGCTCCCAGCATCGAGGCCGCGAGCGCGACGAACAGCGCGGCAAAGGCGCCTACCACCCAGGGGTTTTGCAGCGCCGCCGACAGCATCGCACCGGACAGTCCCGCGGCGACGCCCGCCACCGCATAGGTGACCGCCATGCCGAGCACGTAGGCCAGCGCGAGCAGGAAACCTTTCGTTTTCGTGACGGGATGCCCGGCGCCGACGATGATGCTCGAGAGGATCGGCACCATCGGCAGCACGCAGGGCGTGAAGGACAGCAGCAGCCCGAAACCGAAGAAACTCGCGATCGCGAGCCAGTAACCCCCTTGCAACAGCGCCGCGACCCGGTCGTCCTCGCCCTGCGCCGCGACGAACGATGCTCCCGGAACGTCGATCCGCGCCTCTCCCGCGCCGAGCGCCGCGAGCCGCAGCTCGGCTTTCTGCTCGTGCGGCACGTAACACACGCCGACGTCCGCGCAACCCTGCGAGAGCGCCGCCAGCCGGATCACCTTCGCGTCCGCGGGCTCGAACGGCAGCAGGATGCTGAGATTGCCGCGGTAGGTCTCGACCTCGCCGAAGAACTCGTCGCGGTGCCTCTTGCCTGCCGGCAACTGCGGCTCGCCGGCCTTCACGCCCGCGGGCGCGAGCGTGAAGCGGAACTTGTCGCGGTAGAGGTAGTAGCCCGGCGCGATCTGGTAGCTCACCTCGATCGTGCGCGCGTCCGCGAGCCGCGCCGAGAAGCGGAACGCCTTGTCGGGCTCGAGCAGCTCCGGCTCCGCCGCGCGGGCGAAGCTGCACAGCACTAAAAAGAGGATCAGAATCGCACGCATGCTAGATGTGACGGGGTGTGGAACGTCATCAACAAGTTCCGTAATGCAATGCCCTCACCGCTGTTCGCGATCACGAGCCGGGTTCCCTTCCGAACGCTGGATGAGTGTGACTGGGGCATTGCATCAGCCGATGGAAATGCTGGTTTCTTCCGCCACCCATTGCAGGTACTCATCGAAACCGTGCCGCACTGGGACCGCGACGATCTCGGGAAGTTCGTAGGGGTGGAGCTCGCGGATCGCCGCTTCCACCTCGGCATAGCGCCCGCCGCGCGTCTTGATCAGCACCGGCACCTCGACCGCGCTTTCGACCGTCCCCTTCCAGCGGTAGACCGACGAGCATTCCGCGAGAACGTTCACGCATGCGGCGAGCCGCCGCTCGACCAGCTCGCGCGCAAGCCGCATGGCGGCTTCCTTGTCCGGCAGGTTGGTGAGCACGATCACGACTTCGTTCATGGATGCGCCTCCGCGCTGATGCCGCCCGGCCGCCGTGATAGACTGCAGCCCCGCCCCGGCCTCATAGGGGAATTCTAGCTCAAGTGCACCGCTTCTCCGGGGCGGCGCGATGAAGAGAAACATGCCCCACCAGGTCACGATCCAGTCCAGCGGACACACGTTCACCGTCAACGACAATGAAACCGTCCTCGCGGCCGCGCTGCGCGAAGGCATCGTCATCGCGTACGGCTGTCGCAACGGCGTCTGCGGCACCTGCAAAGGCAGGCTGGTCGAGGGCGCCGTGGATTACGGCACTTACCAGGAGCAGGCACTGCCGGCACAGGACAAGGATGCCGGCATGGCGCTGTTCTGCCAGGCGCGGCCGCTCACCGATCTCGTGATCCAGTGCCGCGAGCTCGGCGCCGCGGTGAAGGGCATGCAGATCAGGATGATGCCCGCGCGCGTGATGAAGATGACGCGCGCCGCGCCGGACGTCATGCTGCTCGAGCTGAAGCTTCCCGCGAACGACAAGTTCATGTTTCTCGCCGGGCAGTACGTGGACCTGATACTGCGGGACGGCACGCGCCGCAGCTTCTCGATGGCCAACGCGCCGCACGACAACGAGTTCCTGCAGCTGCACCTGCGCGACTACGGCGGGCCGTTCAGCCGGCACGTCTTCGGCGCGATGAAGGAGAAGGACATCCTGCGCATCGAAGGGCCGTTCGGCACCTTCTTCCTGCGCGAGGAAAGCGCGAAGCCCATTATCCTGCTCGCGAGCGGCACCGGCTTCGCCCCGATCAAGGCGATCGTCGAGCACGTGCTGCACGCGGGACTGAAGCGCCCGATGACGCTCTACTGGGGCTGCCGGGTGCGCGCCGACCTCTACCTGCACGAGCTCGCCGAAGGCTGGCAGCGGGACGGCCTGCTGCGGTACATCCCCGCGCTCTCGGACGAAGCGGCGAGCGGCGGCTGGACCGGCCGCACCGGCTTCGTGCACCGCGCGGTGATGGAGGACTTCCCCGACCTCTCCGGCCACCAGGTCTACGCCTGCGGCGCGCCGATCGTGGTGGAGTCCGCGCACAAGGATTTCACCGCCAGGTGCGGGCTGCCGGAAGAAGAGTTCTTCTCCGACTCCTTCACGCCTTCCGTGCCGTAGCTATTCCCGCCTCCCGCAAGCGTCTCATCCCGGGAGAGAACGATAATCATTTGGAAGGGCCGGGCGGCGCCGTCCTTCTGCCTTTCGCTTTTTGCCTTTATCCTCATCCCGTGTTTTCTCCCGGCGCCCGCCAATTCGCCCTGCTGTCCATCGCCGCCGCGCTGGCGACGATCGGGTTGAAGGCGCTGGCGTGGTGGCTCACCGGTTCCGTCGGTCTGCTCTCCGACGCGCTCGAAGGGACCGTAAACCTGGTCGGCGCGACGGCGATGCTGGCGATGCTGACCGTCGCCGCCCTGCCGCCCGACGACGAGCATGCCTACGGCTACAGCAAGGCCGAGTACTTCGCGAGCGGGCTCGAAGGCACGTTGATCCTGGCCGCCGCGATCCTGATCGCGTTTGCCGCGGTCGAAAGACTGTTTCACCCGCAACCGCTGGAACATGTCGGCATCGGTCTCGCGGTTTCCGCCGCCGCCTCGTTCATCAATTACCTGGTCGCACGCCGGCTGTTCGAGGCCGGGCGCCGCTACAAGTCCATTGCGCTCGAGGCCGACGCTCAGCACCTCATGACCGACGTCTGGACCTCCGCCGGCGTGATCGCCGGCGTCGCCGCCGTCGCCGCGACCGGCTGGCTCGTGCTCGACCCGCTGATCGCGCTGGCGGTGGCGGCCAACATCGTGTGGACCGGCGTCAAGCTGGTGCGGCGCTCGGCGAAAGGGCTGCTCGATCACGCGCTGCCGCCGGAGGAACGGCAGCGGCTCGACGCCGTGCTGGACCGCTTTCGCGCGCAGGGCCTGGATTTTCACGCCGTGCGCACGCGCCAGGCCGGCGCGCGCGCCTTCATCTCCCTGCACGTGCTGGTGCCGGCGCAGTGGACGGTGGCGCAGGGCCACGACATGGCGCACCGGGTGGATCACGAAATCCGCGCGGCGCTGCCCGGCGCGACGGTGCTGACCCACGTCGAGCCGCTGGGCGACCCGGAGTCGTACCGCGACGGGAACCTGGATTAGCCGCAGAGACGCAGAGGCGCAAAGGAATCCAACAATAAAACCTTGCTTGGCTCGCCAAATCAAACAAAAGGCCGGTTGAAACAGTCGGCCCTTTTTGGGCCCCGAATTCCTTTTCTTGACGGTTCAGGTTTTTGTTTGTAATTCTTCGCGCCTCTGCGCCTTTGCGGCTAATTTACAGCGGCACGCGCCGGCGCCCAGCCCTCCGTGGGAAGCCGGGGCGGTGCAGGCGTAGAGAATTTATGGCACAGTCGGCTCCTCGCGTCGGCAAGGGACAACGCATCGTGCTCAGCAAGATCCTCGCATTGATCAGCCATCCGGCGACCATCATCGGAGGCGTCGTCTCCGGGCTGGCATTCGGGTTCTTTTTTCGCGAAGAGGCCCAGGCGCTGGCGCCTTTCGCAAAGCTGTACGTCGCTCTGCTCTCGATGAGCATGCTGCCGATTCTGGTGACCGCGCTCACGTGGGGTATCGGCCAGATGCTCCGCCACACCACGACCCGCGCGCTGTTCCCGCGGATGGCGATGTTCTACGTGCTGCTGTTGCTGATCCCGACGGCGTCGGCTCTGCTGGTGGCCGGCGCCTTCAGCCCGGGGGCGAACATGGGCGAGAGCGCGGCTGCAGCACTCGGCCAGCAGTTGGCCAGCGAATCTCCGATCGAGCCGGGCAACGCCATCATGGAGTTTCTGCAGGGAATGGTGCCGAGCAACGTCTTCGCTGCACTCTCGCAAGCGCAATTCATCGGCATCGTCTTCTTCTGCGTTCTGCTGGGGTTGGCGCTGGGCGTCGTCAAGTCTCCCGGCGCCGACGAGACGCTGCGGGTGCTGAACGCGCTGTACGAGGCGTTCGCCACCATCTTTCACTGGGTGCTGATCCCGCTGCCCATCGGCCTGTTCTGCCTCGGCGCCTCTCACGTGGCGGAAGCGGACCTGGAGCTGCTGAAGGCCCTGCTTCGGTATGTCGGTTACTTCTATCTCGCAGGGCTGGTGGCGATTGCCGGCTTGACCGCGTTCCTGTCGGTGGTGAGCGGCAAGATGCCATGGCGCGTGCTATCCGACCTGAAGCAGCCGCTGGTGATCGCGTTCGCCACCGACAACCCGCTGGTGGCGCTCTACTCGGCAATCGAGTCGCTGCAGGAGCGCTTCGGCGTCGACCGCAGGGTCGCCGACACGGTGGCGCCTTTTGGCGTCCTTGCCAACCAGCATGGCCAAGTGCTGCTTTTCGTCTTCACGGCGATGTTCCTGGCCCAGGTCTACGGGGTTTCGCCCGGCCCGGTTGCGCTTGCCATCATCGCAGCGTCATGCCTGATAACAGGCACGGCGGCGATCGGAGGGGGAGCGGCGCTGGCGCCGATCATTGCGCCTATCCTGTTGAATGCGCAGGTTCCCGACGCGCTTCTGGTGGTGGTGCTCGCGACTGCGCAGCCGGCGGTAGCGCCGCTGGTCTCGCTGCTGACGGTATTGGGTACGGCTGCGCTGACCGTCGTCACGGCCAAGCCCAAAGCCGGCACGCAGGGGGCGCAGGCAGCAGCGCCGGAATCCGTTGCAGAACAGGCATGAGGCAAGAGATGCACATGACCACAAGACCAACGCGATTCTGGCTGGGGTGCGCGTTTTGTGCCCTGGCACTCATGCCACGGGCGCCTGTGCTCGCGGAACCAACGTCCAGCTTTCCCGACATTCGTGCGATCCAGCAGCAGGGCAAATTGCGAATCGGCTTGATCGCCAGGGACAGTCCTCCGTTGCTGGTGACCGGCAAGGACGGCCAGCCTGCTGGAATCGAGGTCGCGATGGCAAACGGCCTGGCCCGGAGGCTCGGGGTCACGCCGGATTTCCTGCGCACGGCGGCGACTCACGACGAACTCGTGGCGCAGGTGGCTGCCGGCGACGTGGACATCGCACTGTCCTCGATTTCGCGCACCGCTTCACGGGCCCAGGTCGTGCGCTTCTCGCGCCCCTACTTGACACAATCGATGGCCGTGCTGCTGAACCGCAAGCGCGCCCTGCGCGAGGGCGCAGACTGTCCGAAGACACCTGCCGATGTCGCTGCGATGGCGGCCCGGCCGCGCACGCTCGGAGTGCCTCGCGGCACCGCCTATGAACAGGCGCTGCGCGGCCTGAACGACAAGGCAGCCCCGGAGGTGTTCGACGAACTCCGAAAATTCCTGCAGGCCGTGGAAAACGGAACGCTGCTCGCGGGCCTGGGCGGCGAGATCACCGTTCGCCAGGTTCTGAAGGAGCATCCGGCGGCCCGGATCGGGCTCAAGCTCTGTCTCGTGGGCATGCAGAAAGACAGAATCGCCATCGCCGTGCGGCCGGACAGGCCAAACCTCGGAAACTGGATCGACGTCGTGCTGGAAGATTCCGGCTTTCTCCTTGAGCCCAGCGGGCTTTTCAAGCTGGCGACGGACTGGCAATTCTGACCGGGCACTTCGGCGCAGCCGGACCAGTTTTCTCGGACACCGGTTGACCGGCCGGGGAGATTGCCGTCTAACAGCGCGGCCCATTCCGACGCGCGGGAAGCACTGCGCTTATATTTGCTTTTATTACTGTTTTCTTCTCTCAGCGTGTTCGGCGGTTCAATTTTTAGTTTTTTATTTTCCTCCGCGTCCCCTGCGTACCCCTCAAGGGGGTATTGAAAAGAATCCTCTGCGGTAAGAGGTTATAACGGGGTTCGCCGCCGCCCGCCGGTCGCGGTCTTCAACTGCGCGAGCGCGAGGTCCAGGCTCTCGCGGTAATGCCGGCCCGCCGCGTCCGCGTCGCCGAGCTTCTCGTGCAATCGCGCCAGCGCGAGATGCGCCGAATAGGTTGGCTCGATCGCAAGGCTCGCCTCGAGATAGCTCTGCGCCTTGCCCCACAACTCGCGGTCGGCGCACAACCGGCCCAGCGTCAGCAGCAGCGCCGCGTCGCCCGGGTGCTGCTTCAGCCACCCTTCCGCGCGCTCGATGCGCCTCACGGCGTCCCCGCCCGCGCACTCGGCGTACAGCACGACGAGATCGCTGTCCCATGCCGCTTCCAGCGCTTCCTCGATGATCCCGTGCGCCCGCTCGCAGCCGCCCAGCGCGCTGAAGCATTGCGCGGCGGCGGCGGCGACGCGCCGCTCCCTGCGCTCGGACGCGCCCACCCGGCTCCAGGCGTCCTCCAGCGCGGCCATATCGATCGCCCTGCGTTTCAGGTTCTCCACCAGCGCGTGCCGGCGCACCTCGCCCGCCTGTGTGGCGTCGAACACGTTGCGCTTGCGCAGGGCCTCGGTCAATTCCATCACCTGCTCCCAGTTGCGCGCCTGCTGCTGCGCCTTCAGCTCGAGCCGCAGCGCCGCGGTATGCCGGCGCGGCAGCTGCTTGAGGGCGTCCAGCGCTTCCTGGTGACGGCGCTCGTCGAGCAGCAGCTCGGCCGTGGTGACGATGCGCACCACCTCGTCGCCGGGCGCCGCGGAAGCTGCCTGCGCCAGGAAAGCGTCGCGCCGTTCGTACGCGCGCAGTTCGTGGGCGGCGCGCGCCGCCAGCACCGCGGCCAGCCCGGGATGCTCGCCCATCTCGAGCGCGGCGGCGGCGGCCTGCTCCGCGCGGCGGTAGCGCCCGGCAAAATACTCGTTCAGGGCTTCGGCGAGCGTCGCCTGCGCCTTCTCCTTGCGGCGCCTCTGCCGGTACTTGCGGACCTCGCCCGGCAACTGCACCGTCGCGGCCACGAAACGCACCAGCGCGTAGCCGCCCGCGAAGCAGGCAAAGGCCAGCACGATCAGGAAATTGAGCGAGAACTCGACGCGGTACGGCGGCAGCACCAGCAGCAGGTAGCCGGTGTTGTACTGCGCCGCCAGCGTGAACGCCACCGCCAGCGCGACGATCCCGACCAGCCAGAACAGCGTTTTCATTTCGCGCTGCGCTCGCGGGCCATCCTCAGGGTGCGCAGGGCCTCGAGGCTGGCGGTGATGTCCGGCGCCTCGATGCTGACCTCGGCGTCGTGCAGGTTGCGCAGCATGGCGGTCGCGTAGGCGACGCTGTTGTTGCGCGTGTCGTAATAGCGATTGAGCCAGTCGCGCGCCGCCTTCAAGTCGGCCTTGTAGCTCGTCGAATCGCGCGCGAGCAGCGCCAGCCGCGCCCCGGTCAGGCGCAGCTTGAGGTTCTCGCGCAGAAAGTACGATTGCGCCGGCGCGAGCAGCGGCACATCGGGCCCGTCCATCTCCTGCACGCGCACCAGCTGCTTCAGTTCCGACCAGGTGTCCCGCCAGAAGCGCGTCCACGGGTTGCCGCCGGGTTCCTCCGTCGTTTTCGAAGCGGCCGGCTGCTCCTGTTGCGGCCGCACTTCCATCGCGAGCGGCAGCTTGTCCACCTGCGCGGCGAGATCGTCGAGACGCGTGCTGATCGCCACCGTGTCCACGTGCGGCGCCGCCTTCAGCCGCTCGATGTCGCGGTTGATCGCCTTGCGCAGCGCGGTCAACTGCGGCCGGTCCATGCGGGCGAGACGCATGTCCGCCGCCTGCAGCGCGATCAGCGCTCCCTTGACGTTGCTGGCGAGAATCAGTTGCTGACCGGCGATGAACAGCGACTGCTCGATCTCGGCGTAAGCCCATTCGTCGCGGTTGCGCGAGAGATCCTGGTACAGCGCCTCGAGCGCGATCTGCTGGCTCTGCGATTCGGCGAGCCGGCTCTCGAGCATCCCGAGCTTCGCCTGCGCGTCGGCCACGGATTCGCGCACCTGCTCGGCGACGATGCGGCTCTCCTTGCCCTGGGTGTCGGCATCGGCGAGCTTCTTCGCGATCTCCTGGCGCAGTGCGCCGATCTCGCTGCGGCCGGTGTGCCATTGCCAGGCGACGAGGGCGAGCGCCAGCGCCGCGATCAGCAGCGCCAGGATCGATCCGCCGCGGGCGGGCGCGGATGCGGACGCGGTCTTGACCGCCGGCGCGGTGCCGGAACCGGAGTCGGTGGCGGGCGTATCGGGGCGGGAAGGTTCGCTCATAAGGAATTCGGGAGAAGCGTGCGAGGTCGATAGTATGCGGGGACGCGCGTTCCCTAGCAATGCGGCGTCAACGGAGTCGAATCACGAGTCGCAGGTCACGGGTCACGCCCTTCGAGCATTCAGCGCGGCGCGCTGAAATACGCCGCGAGGCCGGTGAGCAGGCCGCTGTCGCCCGGCCCGGTCACGATCACGGTCCGCACTTCGAGCGCCTGCGCGGCTTCTGCGATGCGCGGGTGCGGCACGAACAGCGGCGGGCTCGCGAGCAGCGAGCGGCCGGCGTCCCCGACCAGATCGAACAGGTTGCGCAGGCCTTCGCTGCTCGTGACCGTCACGGCGTCTATCCTGTCGCGCGCCCACGCCTTGAGCAGGGGCGCGGGGTCGGCGTCGGGCACGCGCCGGCGGTAGCACTCCGCATAATCGACCGTCGCGCCGCGCTCGCGCAGCGCCTCGCCCAGATGCTCGCGTCCGCCCTCGCCGCGGAATATCACGACGCGTTTGAAGCTGACCACCTCGAACGCCGGTTGCTCCAGGAGCGCTTCGCTGTCGTAGCGGTCCCGCGGCGCGACGACGCCGGTGACGCCGAAGCGCTCGAGCGCCCTGACGCCGCCGCCGCCGATGGCGGCGATCGTGAGCCCGGCCGGGAGCGCGCGGCGGGCGGTGATGAGGCCCATCGCCCGTTCGACCGAGTTGGGGCTGATGAAAATGGCGAAGTCGTACTCGTCGAGGCGATCGACGATCTTCGTGAACGGGCCGAGGTCCTCGACGTCGACAATCTCGATCGCCGGAAACAGCACCGGCCGCCCGCCCGCCTCCTCGATCAGCCGAGCGAGCGATTGCGCCTGGTGGGGGGGACGCGTGACGACGATGCTGCGTCCGGCGAGCGCCCTGCTGTTCATCGCTTCGCTCAAGTTAACCTCTCAACGCGGGGGATTCTTTTTAATACCCCCTTGAGGGGTACGCCGAGGACGCAGAGGAAAACAAATCCAATCATATCCATCCTCTGCGCGCCTCCGCGTCCACTGCGTCCTCTGCGGTTAGAGGTTGTCTTGCAGTTTGGCAAGTATCTCAGCCGCGCCCTGCTGCTTCAGTCGCTCCGCGAGCGCGGCGCCGATCGCTTCCGCGTTGCCCGCGTCGCCGATCTGCTCCCCGCTCACCATCCGCGAGCCGTCGGGCGCGCCGACGAAGCCGCGCAACCGGATGCCGCTGCCCTCGGACTCCGCGTAGGCGCCGAGCGGCACGTTGCAACTGCCCGAGAGCGCGCGGGAGAAGGCCCGCTCCGCCCCGACGCAATGCGCCGTGGCGGCATGGCCGAGCGGCGCGAGCCATTCGATCAGGTCGGCGCGGCCCGCCAGGCACTCGATGGCGAGCGCGCCCTGCCCCGGCGCCGGCAGGCTCTCCGCGGG
>CAYSRR010000040.1:4371-16221 GCA_964433375.1 uncultured Streptomycetaceae bacterium | reverse complement strand
CCAGCGCGAAGATGCCGCCGTGGTAGGCCTGGTCGCGGTACTGGTCGGCGCGCCCCTCCCACGGCATGATCGCCTTGAGCGAAGGCGGCTGCAGGTTGGCCGCGCGCCACTGCGAGCCGGCGTGGTAGGAGATGCCGAGCATGCCGACGCTGCCCGAGCACCATGCCTGCTTCGCCACCCACTCGATCGCGTCGTAGGTATCCACGCTCTCCTGGTACGAGCTCGGCTCGGACTTGCCGGTCGATCTTCCGGAGCCGCGCGAATCCACCCGCATGCAGGCATAGCCGCGCGGGCACCACCACTCCGGGTTGACCGTCTCCCAGTTCATGTGGGGATTGGCCTTCTCCTCGAGGTCGGCCGGCGGCACCCACAGCTTGTCCTTCTGGTAGACGCCGATGTTGAGGATCACCGGCACCTTCTCCGCGCCCTCATCTTTCGATTCGGGGCGGAAGATGTCGGCGCGCAGCACCGAGCCGTCGCGCATCGGTACTTCCACGTCCCTCTCGATGATCAGCTTGCAGTCTTTCGGCTGCGATACGTTGACGGATTTTTCAGCCACTTCAACCTCCGGAAATGCGTAAGTCGGATCCGAGTGTCGGGTGTCGAGTGTCGAGGGTCAAGGGGACAACCTCTAATTTCTCACTCGACCCTCTATCCTCGACACTTCTGCCTCTACAGGAGAACCTGACCCCCATTGACATGAAGGGTGTGCCCGGTGACGAAGCTCGATCCGGGCAGGCAGAAGTAGTGAACGGCGCCGGCGATGTCCTCCGACACGCCGAGGTGCCCGACCGGCGGGATCAGCGTGGGATCGGGCAGCTCGGCGGAGGTCGCGGAACGGTCGCCGCCGATGCGCCCGGGGCAGACGCAGTTCACCGTGATGTTCCGCTTCGCGTACTCGGCCGCCAGCGCGCGGGTGAAGCCCTCCACCCCGGCCTTCGCGGCCGAGACATGCGCGCGCCCGCTGTAGCTCGGCGCGTAATGGCTGACGCCGCTGATGTTGACGATGCGGCCCCAGCCGTTCTTCAGCATGAACGGCACCGCCGCGCGCGTGCACAGGAACGTTCCGTCGAGCGCGATGCCGACGATGTGGCGCCATTGCTCCATCGTCATCTTCTCGAACGGCACCACGCTGCGGTCGGCGGCGTTGTTGACGAGGATGTCGAGGCGGCCGAAGCGCTGCTCGATCTCGCCGGCCATGCGCGCGACGGCGGTTTCATCGGTGATGTCGGCCAGGCACACCTGCGCCTGCCCGCCCATCGCCTCGATCTCCGCTTTCACTTTCTCCGCTTCGTCGAGCGAGCGCCGCGTATTGATGACGATGGACGCGCCTTCGCGCGCCAGCGCGTGCGCGGTCGCCCGCCCGCCACGGCGCACCGCGCCGGTGATCAGCGCCACCTTCCCTTCAAGTCGCCCGGCCATACGGTCGTCACTCGTCACCCGCCACCCGCCACCCGTTACTCCAGCTTGATGTTGGCGGCCTTTACCACCTTGCGCCAGTTGACGATCTCCTGGGCGATCCTGGCCTCGAATTCCCGGGTCGTGCTGGTCAGCGGCTCGACGCCCTGCGTCAGAAACCGCTTGTTCATCTCGGGAGACTTCAGCATCTTCACGATCTCGGCATTGGCTTTCTCGACGATCGCGCGCGGGGTGCCGCCCGTGAGCACGAGGCCGTACCAGACGTCGAACGAATAACCCTTCGCCCCCGACTCGGCCGCGGTCGGCACGTCCGGCGCCACTTGAGCGCGTTTCGACCCGGTCACCGCCAACCCGCGCACCCTGCCCGACTTCATGTGCGGCAGCACCGTCGCCAGGCCCGCGATGACCAGTTGCACTTCGCCGCCCACCGTGGCCGTCAGCGCCGGGTTGCTGCCCTTGTACGATATGTGCTGCATCGAGATGCCGGTCTGCATTTCCAGCAGCGCCAGGCCCAGGTGCGACGCGGAACCGACGCCGCCCGAGCCGTATACGACACCTCCCGGCTTGCTCCTGGCGAGCGCGATGAGATCCGCGACCGATTTCACCGGCAGCGACGGGTTAGCCGCGAGCAGGAAAGGCTGGTTCGCCGCGAGGGTGATCGGTGCGAGGTCCTTCTGGGCGTCGTACGCGAGGCCCGGGCGCACGGCCGGCGCGAACGTGAGGTGCCCGACACTGCCGAGCAGCATGGTGTGGCCGTCCGGGACGGCCTTGGCGACGATCGTGACGCCCACCGTGCCGCCACCACCACCGCGATTGTCCACCACGACCGTCTGCCCCCAGGCTTCGGTGAGTCCCTGCCCGATCCAGCGCGCGATGATGTCGGTACCGCCGCCGGGCGCGCTCGGGACCACCAAGCGTATCGACCTGTTCGGGTAATCGCCGGCGCCTGCGCCCGGCTTGCCCTGCTGCGCGGCGGCTGGCAACGCGGCAGCTATCCACGATACGAACGCGATCTTGACGAACGATTTCATTGCGATTCCTCCTCGAATGGCACGTGTCGGCGACGCTTGCCCGACGATTGCGGGAGTGACATCATCACACAAAACCGGCGGCGAAAGAATCGCCGGGCATCCCGCGGCAGCCATGCCGTTCCGTTATTCCATACTGTGAGACCCCCCGCAATGAAGAAAACCAAGTCCCGCCGCGAGTACAACGACCGTTTCGAGCGCGGCATGAAGGTGCTGAAGAAGATGGGCCGCGAAAAGCTGATGCTGAACCAGAAGACGCTTTCGCCCGAGATGTACGAGATGTCGGTCGGCCATCTCTTCGGCGACGTCTGGGGCCGCCCCGGCCTGTCCCTGCGCGAGCGCCAGCTCGTCACGCTAGCCGCCAACATCGCGATGGCGCGCCCCAGCGGCAACCATTCGCACTATCTCAGCTCGATGCACCTCGGCATCACGAAGCGGGAGATCATCGAGGTGATGATCCAGGTCGGCCACTACACCGGCTGGCCGACCCTCTCCAACGCCGTGCGCCAGTTCACCGAGATACTCGAAGAAAAAAAGAAGATGGACGCGGCGAAGAAGGCGGGGAAGACCTACCACTCCCGGCTGCTCTGAACGGCAAGGATGAAGGATGAAGTCAGAAGTATGAAGTAAAACCCCGTAAGCAAGGTGCTCTGCCTTCTGCCTTGCAGCTACCGCTGCTGATCGAGCACCTCCGCGAAAAGCTTCAGCGCTTCGGCGGCGAAGGCGTGCATGTTCGCGATCCGGTCGTTGCTGCCGGTCTTGATGACCACGGTGCGCTCGACGGGGCCGGTCACCGCGAAGCAGGCGTGGCCCGCGGGATCACCGTAACGGTTGCCGGTGGGGCCGGCCGCGCCGCTCTCGCCCACACCCCAGACCGCCGAGCAGCGGCTGCGCAGGCTGCGCGCCAGCATGAGCGACCAGGCCTCGGTCGCACCCTGCAGCCCGGTGAACAGCGTGTCGCCGGTGTCACGCAGCGTCAGGACCGACTGCCGCGTGTAGAACACGCCCCCGCCGATGAAATACGCCGAGGCACCCGGCACGGCCAGCAGCGCCGCCGAAATCAGCCCGCCGGCGGAGGCCTCCGCGACCGCGACGGTCTGCTTGCGCGCCTTCAGCACCGCGCCGATTTTCTCCGCCAACGGCATCAACTCGCGCATGACGTTTCTCCTTTCGCCTTGCTCCCGAAACGGCGTGGGTGGGCTTGCAATGCCGAATCCGAGCCCGGATCATGCAGCATGCGCCCGTCCGTTCACATCCTCGCGGCCGGGCCCCGCCCCGCGCTCAAGCGAACCCGAACAGCCGTTGGGGATTGTCGACGAGGATCTTCTTCCTCTGCGGCTCGTCTGCCCACACCGCGAGCAGGTTGAAGAGCTCGGTCGAAGACACCTTGTCGGCGAACGACAGGTGCGGAAAATCGCTGCCCCAGATGATGCGGTCGGGCACCGTCTCGATCAGCGCGCGCGCCATCGGCGCGGCGTCGGTAAAGCCCGGCGCCACCGACATGCGGTAGGTGCCGGTGAACTTGACCCAGCACTTGTCGCCGGAACGCAGGTAGGCGAGAAACTCCTGGAAGCCCGGCTGCTGCGGCCCGTCCTTCGCCAGGAACATGCCCATGTGCGCGACGGTGTGGACCGACTTGAGCTTTCTCATCACCGGCAGCAGCTCCAGCGTGAGCCAGCCGGGCGTCAGGAAGTCGAGCATCCAGCCCCTCTCGGCGCAGCGCGCGTCCAGCGTCTGGATGCGCGAGAGCATGGTCTTCGAATAGCCCGGCTCGAACGGCTTGATCGGGTTCTCGTTGATGCGGATGCCGCGCACGCCGATCTCGTGGAGACGCTCGAACTCCGCGTCCGGCGCGTCCTGGGCGATGTCGACGATGCCGCGACACTTCCGGGTGCCCACTTCACGCATGGCGTCGAGCATGCAGTCGTTGTTGCGACCGTAGGCGCTCGGCTGCACGAACACGTAGCGCTGCATGCCGAGATGGCCGGCCAGCTTGAGGAACGCTTCGAGCGGCTCGTGCGGCGGCGTGTAGCGGATATCCGCGCCGTACGGATACTGGCCGGGACGGCCGAACACGTGGAAATGGCTGTCGCAGGACAGCGGCGGCGCCTTGAAAGCGGTCGCGCCTTCCTCCTTGTGAGCGGACAAGATTTCTCTCCCTTCGTTGGATGAACGTCACACTTTACAATAGAAGGCGCATCGTACAAAAGGATCGGGCCATGCCAGACAACGAGAACGCACCCGAGTGCGACCCCTGGGGTCGTGCTGGACGCCGAGGCGTTGAAGCGCTACCTTAAAATCAGGGAAACTGCGTGAGTGTCGAGTGTCGGGTGTCGGGTGTCGGGTGATGAGTGATGAGAGGAACGAGGAATATGGTCAGGAAAATTAGCTGGATACTGGGTCCATTCGGACTTGCCGCCAGCGGCGCGGCGATGGCGCATGTCGGAGATCATACGGCCGGCGGCCTGGCCGCCGGCTGGGTACACCCGTTCATGGGATTGGATCACCTGCTCGCGATGGTGGCGGTGGGTGTCCTGGCCGTGCAACTGGGCGGCCGTTACCTGTGGCTGCTGCCGGCGGCGTTCGTCGCGACGATGGCCGCCGGCGCGATAGCCGGAACCTACGGCATCGCCCTGCCCCAGGTCGAGAGCATGATCGCGCTCTCGGTGCTGGTACTGGGCATCCTGGTGGCGGTCTCCGCCCGCGCCAAGCACTGGCCGTTAGCGCTGGTCGTGCTCTTCGCCCTCTTTCACGGCCACGCGCACGGCACCGAGATACCGGAGCTGTCCTCACCCTGGTTCTATTTTGCGGGCTTCCTCGCCGCGACCGCGGTCCTGCATGCCATCGGCGTCGGCGCCGGCGCTCTGCTCAAGGCCCGTCCCGCCATCCTGCGCACCGGCGGCGTGGCGGCGAGCCTCGCCGGCGCCTGGCTGCTAATCGTGACCCTGGCCTGAGGCTCGCCTCGAGTGGGTCACGAAAAAGGGCGGCCTGGCCGCCCTTTTTAATCAGGATGAAGGATGAAGTCAGAAGTATGAAGTAAAACCCCGTAAGCAAGGTGCTTTGCCTTCTGCCTTACGCCTTATTGAGGGCAACACCCAGCTCGCCGCACGCCCTCCAGGCCGTTGCCTTGATGGACGACCACACCGGCCGCTTGAATTCCTTCTCGAGCGGGCCGACCACCGAGCGGGTCGGCAACTGCGAGCAGGCGATGAACAGCGCGTCGCAGTCGTCGCCCATCGTCTCGCGCGCCCGCGCCGCGACCTGCTCCGAATCGATCCTGCCGAGCTCTTCCACCGTCGGCGCCTCGAAGCTGCTCATGCGGCGTACGCCGATGCTCGATCGCGCGAGCAGCGCCTTCAACTGCTCGTTGACCTCCGGCGAATAGGGCGTGACCAGGGCGATGTCGTGCGCGCGCGCCTCCTGCAGCGAGACGACCATGGAATTGGCCGTGGTCACGCACGGCGCGCCGGTGATGTCCGCGAGCGACTCGGCGATCTCCGCGTCGCGCTCGGGCCCGGCCAGGATGCCGGCGGCGGTGCAACCGTAGACGACCAGGTCCACGGGGTCCTCGGCGAACCGCTCCGCGAGCTTCGTCGCCCGGTCCACGTAAGCCGGCAGGGTGGTTTGCGTCAGCAGGCCCGGCTGCCGCGGAATGCGCAGCGTGCGGCAGGTAGCGCCCTCCGGCAGCCACTGGAGCAGTTCCCCCTCCATCGTCGTGTTGTTGGCGGGAACCATCAGGCCGATCTTCAGCGGTTTAGCCATTGCGGCGCCTCTCCGGTAAGCCGTTACTTTAGCAGACGGTGACTTCTCTGCCATTTTTGTACCTTCATCCCTCATAATTCATCCCTCATCCCTGCTTTTCGGGGAATGATCGACATGCCGGGGTTGTTTACGCAGGTGTCACGCTTACGGAGGGACATATGAAGAAATTCGGCTTCATCGCGGCGCTGCTCCTGGCGCTGTCGCTCGCCGGCCTGCCCGGCACGGCGACCGCCGTCGAGGTCGGCGACAAGGCGCCGGACTTCGACCTGCCGAGCACCAAGGGCGGCAACTTCAGGCTCTCCGACCTCGCCGGCAAGAAGCACCTGGTCATCCAGTTCTACGTCATCGACTTCACGCCTACCTGAATCAAGGAACTGTCGTCCAGTCGGGACGACTATCCGAAGTTCGAGGCGGCCGGCGCCGAGGTCGTGGGCATCAGCGCCAACGTGCGCTTTTCGCAGCAGGCCTTCGCCGATTTCATCAAACTCAACTACCCGCTGCTCTCCGACGCGCCGGGCCTGAAGACGATCGAAGCCTACGGCGTGCTCGTCCCCGAGCGCCGGGTGGCGCAGCGCGCCTGGTTCATCGTCGACAAGCAGGGGATCGTCCGCTACAAGAAGGTGGTCGGTTCGAAAGAGCCGTGGCCTTCGAACGACTTTCTGGTCGAGGAACTGAAAAAACTCAACTGATGGGTGATAAGTGACGAGTGACGGGCGCCTGATTTCCTTCCCTGCTCCCGGCCAGTTGCTGCTGGCCGTTGTTTTCCTGCTTGCCGCCGCGCCCGCCGGTTTTGCGCAACAGCCGGATTTCAAGGCGATGCCCAAACTGCAGGAGATCAAGGAGCGCCCGGCGGCGCCGGACTTCACCCTCCCCGACCCGGAGGGAAAGAAGCATTCCATCAAGGACTACCGCGGCAAGGTGGTGTTCCTGGCGTTCTGGGCGAGCTGGTGCGAGTTCTGCCGCGAGGAGCTGCCGGCGGTGGAGCGGCTCTACCGCGAATTCAAGCCGAAGGGGCTCGAGGTCGTGGCCGTCGCCATCAAGGACAAGCGCGAGGATACGCTCGCCTTCGTCAGGAAATCGAAGCTGAGCTACCCGATCCTGCTGGACCCGGAGGGCGAGGTCGGCCTGCTCTACGGCGCATTCGGCACGCCCGCCATCTACCTGATCGACCGCAACGGCGCCGTGCTCGCCCGCCTGTGGGGCCCGGCGGGGTGGTACAGCCCCGAGGCACGCAAGCTCATAGCGGCGCTTGTTGAGCAAAAGTAGCAACAAGCGCCAAGGCAGAAGGCAGCAACACCGAGTTGACAGCGAATCAGCCCGAATAGCCCTTCTGCCTTCATCCTTCTGCCTCAGGAGGTTCACCCCGTGGACTGGCTCGGCTGGTCAACCGCCGCCCTTCGCAGTAAAGTTACCCGCCTGATTCGAGGGCGCCCGCAGCAACCGGCGCCGCCATCCATATTCATCCAGGGGGAGCCCCATGATCTACGAAGTGAGAACCTACGACGTACAGCCGCATTCCATACCCGAAGTCGAGAAGCGCTTCGGCGAAGCCTACGAATACCGCAAGAAGGTGTCGCCGCTCGCCGCGTTCTTCCACACCGAGATCGGGCCCCTCAACCAGATCATCCACATCTGGCCGTACAAGGACGTCGCCGAGCGCGACCGCCTGCGCGCCGAGGCCATCAAGGCGTGCGACGGCCACTGGCCACCGAAGATTTCCGAGTTCATCGTCGCCCAGCGCACCGACATCTTCCTGCCGTTCTCGTTTTCGCCCGAGATCAAGCCCGGCAGGATGGGGCCGTTCTTCGAGATGCGCACCTACACCGTCGCCAACGCCCACGAAATGCCCAAGATGGAAAAAGCGTGGGAAGCCGCCCTGCCCGAGCGCCTCAAGGTCGGCCCGGTGGTCGGCATCTGGCGCTCCGAGTTCGGCGCGCTGAACAAGTTCCTGCACATCTGGCCGTACAAGTCGCTGAACGAGCGCAACGAGATCCGCGACAAGAGCCGCGACACCGGCGCATGGCCGCCTTCCGTCACGGCGAAGAAGCTGGGCATGCCGTACGCGAAGATCGTGCAGCAGGAGAACAAGATCGTCATGCCCTCGGCGTTTTCGCCCCTGCAGTAACCGAAGTACCGCGGGCGGCGGCTTGCGCCGCCACCCGCGCGTTTTCCGTCACGCGCCTTTTTGAATGCCCATGCTGGCCCGGCGCGCCAGGTCGCAAAAGAACTCGGCCGCCGGCGTCAGCGGCAACGACGCGCGCCGCACCAGCACGATGGGCGGCGACGGGATGGCCTCCTTGATCGGGATGCGCACCAGCAGCCCCTTCATCGGGGCGGCATCCAGGCACTGGCGCGGCAGCACCGACAGCATGTCGGCATGCAGCAGCGCCTGCATCTGTCCGAGGACGCTCCCCGCGAAGGTCAATTGCCCCGGGACCGGCAGGCGATATTTCCTGAACAGCGGCGCGAACGTCACCTCCGCATAGGTCGGGCTGCCCAGCACCCAGCGCGCCTGCGCCAGGTCGGCCAGCGATTTCGCGTGGCGCATCGGGTGGCCCTTGCGCGCGACGACGAGGCGCTCGTTGTCGAACAGCTTCTCGATCACGAACTCCGCCGACGGGCGCTGGGTCGGCTCGACGCCGATGAAGAAATCGACCGATCCGTCGCGCAGCTGCTTCTCGGCGGACGTAAACCCCAGCCCTTCCAGAACCGTCAGCCTCACCTGCGGGTAGCGCGCGTGGAACGGGGTCAGCACCTGGGGCAGCAACACCATGTGTGGCACGATGGACAGGCACGCCACGACGCTGCCGACGCCGCCCCCCAGGTGCTGCTGCACCTCCTCGCGGGCGCGGCTCAACTCGCTCGTCGCGATGCGCGCGCGCTGCAGGAACAGGGTTCCCATCGGGGTCAGCACCGTGCCGCGCTTGTGCCGCTCGAACAGCGGCGCGCCCAGTTCCCTCTCCAGGAGCTGGATGCTCTTGGTCATGGCCGATTGCCCGAGCCCCAGGCGTCGCGACGCGGCCCGCAAGCTGCCCTGTTCGGCGACGGCGATGACGTCCCGCAGCTGGTTCAGTTTCATGTGATTCCTGAAATAGATCAATAAGACGTTATTGCCATCTTTTGAGAAGCGATTATCCCCGAAATAATGCCGCGGTAAAACCGTCCCCGGCTGGGGGGCGGCCTCTTTCGCCACTACCTACAGGAAACCCGACATGCTGCTCGATGAAATGGTGGAGCGCGGCCTCCCGGAAGAAACGCGCCTGATGCGGGACGTCACCCGCAAGTTCGCCAACGAACACGTGATCCCGTTCGTGCGCCAGAACTGGCAGGCGGAATGGAACATGAAGCCCGAGGAGCGCCTGCCGCGCCGCATCCTCGAAAAAGCCAACGAAATCGGCATCCGCACGCTCGGCATCCCCGAGGAATTCGGCGGCACCCCGCTCGACCCGAAGACCGAGACGCAGACTTTCGCGGTGATCTCCGAGGAAATCTCGCGCGGCGACTGCGGCCTGGCCGAGAAGCTGGTGCAGATCTGGAAGGTCTCGGTGCTGCTGCGCAACGTCCTGCCGCGCCATCTCCAGGAACAGTGGTTTCCGCAGGTCGTGAAGGACCCCACCTTCCTGCTGTCGCACTGCCTGACCGAGCCGCGCGGCGCCTCCGACCGCTGGCTGCCGTACGATGTGCCGGAAGCGATGATGCACACCCGCGCCGAGCTGAAGGGCGACAAATGGGTGATCAACGGCCGCAAGCAGTTCATCACCAACGCCTACGATGCCAGGCTCTACGTGGTCTACGCCACCACCAAGCCGGGCGCCGGCATGACCAAGGGCACCTCGTGCTTCCTGGTGCCGCGCGACACCCCGGGCCTGTCGGTCGCGCGCTGCAACGAGACGCTCGGCGGCCGCTTCATGAACAACGGCGAGATCGTGCTGGAAGACTGCGCGGTGCCGAAGGACCACCTGCTGGTGCAGGACGTGGCGCTGGCCAGGGCCGGCGTCTACTTCCGCCCCGGCAAGATCATCCAGGGCTCCAAGAACATCGGCGTCGCGGTGCGCGCGTTCGAGGAAACGTCCAAGTACGTGCAGGAATACGTGCAGGGCGGCAAGAAGCTGATCAAGCACCAGGCGACCGCGCTACGGCTGGCCGAGATGGCGACCAAGATCTGCGCCGTGCGCGGCCTGCTGCGCGAAGCCTCGCGCGCCGTGGACGAGAAGCTGCCGGAAGCCGAGGTGCTGTGCAACATGGTCAAGCTCTACGCCTCCGAGGCGGTGCTCGACGTGTGCCGCCACGCGATGGAACTGCACGGCGGCAACGGCACCATGCTCGAGTTCGGCATCGAGAAGCTCTACCGCGACGCCTCCATGTATCTCCACATGGACGGCACCGTGGACGTCACCAAGTTCAAGATCGTCAAGAACCTGTTCCCCGAGACGGCGGGGAAGTACGCGGGGAACGATTGAAAGCGTGATCTGACCGCGCCGGCGTCCTTTTCCCTTTTCGCTTTTACCTTTCAGCCACGGGATGTCGCGCGATGAACTCGCGCGCCGCCCGTGCGCACTCGTCGGGGTCCGTCGCGGCGGAGTGGAAGGAGTCGCCCTCGAGCACCTTGAGCGTCGAGTTCGGGATCTGCTTCACCCAGGCATGGGTCTCGTCCACCGACGCATGGGCGCTGCCCCGGGTGACGATCACCAGCGTCGGGCACCGGATGCGCGGCACATCTTCCGGGTGCTCGGAGAAATTGATGGTGCCGACGAAGCCCAGCTCGGTCGAGAGCGGCGTGCGCGCCATGTACTGTATCCACCACTCGGCGCCCTCCTTCGGGAACTTCGAGCCGAGCCGCACGCCCATGCTGCGGCGCGCCCAGTGCTCGATACCCTGCTCTTTCACCTCCCGCACCCGGTCGGCGCGCTGGCCCCGGTCGCCGCGCACCGGCGGCGGCGAGCCGACGATGGTGAGCGTCTGCACGCGCTGCGGCTGGCGCGCCGCGAAGGAACGGCTGATCACGCCGCCGATCTTGGCCGCAACCACGTGAAAGCGGTCCACGCCGAGGTGGTCCATCAGGTTCACGAAATCACCGATCACGGTGTCCATCGGCCAGTCGAAATCCGCCGGCATCGGCGTCGAGGCGCCGAAGCCGCGCATGTCCGGCCGCACCACGCGGCAGTGGCGCGCGAGATGCGGCACCCAGCCGTACCACGCCTGGCCGCTTTCGCAGTTGCCGTGCATCATCAGGACCGTCTCCGGCTTGCGCCAGGGATCGGTGTAGTCATCCACCACGTAATGCATCTGCACGCCGGGCGCGCATTCAAAAACAGGCACGGTGCTTACTCCTGGAATCGCAACGGACAGGATTGACAATGTTTCACGATGCTATTCGAAACCCGTCAACCCCATTAATAGACAGGATTCACAAGATTAACAGGATTCAATCAAGAACTGTTTCGCTCTGTTTCTTAATCTTGTAAATCTTGTTAATCCTGTCTATTGCGTAGCGAAAGCAATGCACGTCGGACTGCCTGTCTCCACCACCTGCCCCGTCGCCTTCAGCCCGCCGCTGACGGCATCGACCGAGAACTCGACGATCGTATGGCTGTCCTGGTTCGCCGCGTAGAGATGGCTCGCGTCCGGCGACAGGCAGAAG
>CAYSRR010000040.1:0-4271 GCA_964433375.1 uncultured Streptomycetaceae bacterium | reverse complement strand
ATGGCTGTCCTGGTTCGCCGCGTAGAGATGGCTCGCGTCCGGCGACAGGCAGAAGAAGCGCGGCTTCCTGCCCCGCGTCGGCTCCCAGCCCACCGGCGCGATCGTGCCGTCGTCCGCGTTCACCGAGCAGATCACGATGCTGTCGTGCCCGCGGTTCGAGGCGTAGAGGAACTTTCCCGAAGGCAAAATCATGATCTCGGCCGCCGTGCCGTCGGCGACGAACGTGTCCGGCAACGTCGAGACGCGCTGGAACGGCTCCAACCCGCCGCGCGCCGCGTCCCAGTGATAGGCGTTCACGGTCGATTCCTGCTCGTTGACCACGTAAACGTACGGGCGCGAGGGGTGAAATGCGACGTGGCGCGGAATGACGCCGTAACGCGCCTTCACAGACGGCGGATCGCACGGAATCAGCTTGCCGCGCCCGGCGTCGAGCCGGAACACGTGGATCCTGTCGAGCCCCTTGTCCGGCACCACGACGAACTGGCCGGTCGGGTCGAACGAGGCCTGGTGGGGATGCGTGCCATGCCCCTGCTCCTCGCGCAGCGGCCCCGGCTCGCCTTCGGGCACGACCAGGTCGGTATACGGCGCGAGCGAGCCATCGTCATTCCGCGGAAACAACGCCACGCCCGGCCCGGTGGACAACAGCACCCAGCGATTGCCCGGGTCCACCTCCACCGTCGAGGAATTGTCCCCTTTCGTCTTCTGCTTGTTCAGGAATTTGAGCTTGCCGCTCCGCGGATCCCGCGAATACGAGCAGATCTCGTCGCTGTCTCCGTGCGCCGAGTACAGGTTCCGCTGCGCGCGGTCGAGGCAGATATAGGACGGGTTCGGAACGACGTCGCACGCCTCGACGAATGTCCACGCGCCTGACGCCGGGTCTACCCTGAACACGGCAACCCCCTTCCCTTTGGCCTTGCGTTTAGCAGTGGTGAAGCAGCCGACGTAGGCGAAAGACGGGCGCTGGCTGGATTGCGGCTCCATATAGTGACGATGAGTCGAGAGATATGACCCGGCGGATGGGCCTGTTCTATCCCGCTAGCGCCGGTGCTTCAGGTATTCCTGGTTGACGCAATTGGCGAGCGTGCCGTCGCGCAAGTAGTAGAACGCCGTCTCGATCGCCTTGCGCCGCAGGTCCACCAGCGAATCCGGGCTGTAGAAACCGGTGTGCGGGTTGAGCAGCATGCGGCCGCGGATCCACGGCTCATTGGCGTGCCAGGCGGCGACCAGGGGATCGTTGAGCGACGGCGGCTCCTCCGGCAGCACGTCGAGCCCCACCGCGGCGAGCCTGCCGCTCTTCAGGCCCGCCAGTAGCGCGCCGGTATCGCAAACCTCGCCCCGGGCGGTATTGATCAGGTAAGCGCCCTGCTTCATCGCCGCGACGGCGTCGGTGCTGATCAGCTTGCGCGTCTCCTCGGTCAACGGCGCGTGGATGGTGACGATGTCGGCCAGGCCGAGCAGATCCTTGAGCGTGCGCGTCCGCGTGTAGCCGAACGGCAGCTCGGCGCCGTTCGGCAGGTACGGATCGTAGAACGCGACCTTCAGGCCGAACGCCTGCGCGCGCAGCGCGGCCGCCGCGCCGATGCGGCCGAAGCCGACCACGCCGAGCGTCGCCCCGCGCAGCCGGCGCGCCGCGACGTTGGTGAGGTGCGTCCAGCCCCCCTTGGGATCCGCGCGCAACGCGGCATCGCACACCGCGGTGCCGCGGGCGAAGGTGAGAATCATCGCCAGCGCGGAATCCGCGACCTCGGTGGTGCCGTAGTCCGGCACGTTGCAAACCGCGATCCCGGCCTCGCCGCAGGCCTTCAGGTCCACGATGTCGAAGCCGACGCCCTGGCGCACGACGATACGGCAGCGCTTCAGGTGCGGGATGACCTTCGCATCGATCGGAACGAAGCGCACCACGATAGCGTCGCACGACTCCCAGGCGGACAGGTCGATGTCCGCGAACCCGCTCTTGCGCGGGTTGATCAGCTTCGTGTCGGCGCCGGCGACCTCGATCTCGAGGTCGAGACGGTCATTGCGGCTGTCCGGGAACAGGATGGCATGCGACATGACTAGCGGCTCCGTTCGGGCAGCGGCAGATGCCCTTCGAGAAGCTCGTTCGCGCGCCCCTGCTCGCCCACGATCTTTTCCAGGATGCCGACGTTGCGCGTCATGCTCGGCATGCCGACGTAGGCGGTGGACTGGAGCACGACGTCGAGCAGCTCGCGCGGCTTGACGCCCTGCATCAGCGCGGCGCGCATGTGGTTCTCGATCTGCGCCTGCTCGTTCAGCACGATCAGCTCGCCCACCACGACCAGCTCGCGCGTGCGCTCGTCGAGCAAGCCGCGCGTGTACATGCCGCCGTAGACAAAGTCCTCCCACAGCTTGGTGAAGTTCTGGTCGACGCGGTCGAGCTTCTCCAGCGTGATCGCGTGGTGGGTCGGTTGCAGCCGGATGCCCGAGCCGACGCCCTCCCAGCCGTATTTCTTCACCAGCTCCTCGCGGCGCGGGAACTGCTCGGTCGACAGGCGCCAGGTCTTGCGGTCCTCCTCCTCGGTCAGTCCGGCGCGCGCGCCGCCGACCGGAAACTGCGTGCGCCTGATCTCGTCCATCAACCCCTTCTCGACGATGATCTCGCGGAAGATCCGGGCCGCCTCCTCGACGCGCTGGTAGCCGACGTAGACGTTGATCTGGAGGATGACCTCGAGGATCTCGCGCGGCGTCGCGCCCTGCCCCAGCGCGGCGCGGATGTGGCTGCCCAGCATGTGCAGCTCCTTCATGCCGATGCACTGGCCGATCACCACCAGGATGCGGACGCGGTCGGAGAGCACGGCGCGCTTGAACAGGCCGCCGTAGGTCCACTCCACCCACAGGCGCGCGTAGTGCGGGTCCATCTCGTCGCGCCATTCCATCATCTCGAGGAAATCGTGCGGGTTGAGGCGAAGGCCGTTCTCGATCGGTATCGCGCCGTACTTCCGCTTCAGTGCCTCTATACGCTTGTTGCGGTCCGCCATTCTGTCTCCTTGGTCGCTGCGTTGCCTCCGCCGTCTACCGCCCGCCGTCGATCCTGATGTCGGCCGCCTTCACCAGCCGGCCATACTTGGCGAGCTCGCTCTTCAGGTAGGCGCCGAACTGTTCCGGCGTGCCGCCATCGACGATCGAGGCGTCGGCCCGTGCCGACTCCTGCATCTCGGCCGATTTCAGTATCGCGTCGAACTCGCGGTTGAGCACGGCGATCACGTGCCGCGGCGTGCCGGCACGCGCGCCGATGGCCGACCACGTCGCCGCGTCGTAGCCCGGCACGCCGGACTCCGCGACCGTCGGCAGATCCGGCAGCACGGCGAGGCGCTCCGAGTGCGTCGTCGCCAGCGCGCGCAGCCGTCCCGTCTTGAGGTGCGGCATGAGCGGCGCGGCGCTGTTGAAGGTCATGCGGATCTGGTTGCCGATCAGGTCCGTCATCACCGGCGCTGCCCCCTTGTACGGCACGTGCGTGAGCTTGACTTTGGTCATCACCGCGAACAGCTCGCCCGCGAGATGGCTGAAGCCGCCGAAGCCGTTCGAGCCGTAGGTCAACTCCCCCGGCTTCTGCGCGGCCATCGCGATCAGATCCTTCACGCTCTTCGCCGGCATCGAGGGATGAACGGCGATGATGCCGGGCGTCGTTGCCACGCGGATGATCGGCGCGAAATCCTTCAGCACGTCGTAGTCGAGCTTGTAGAGATGCGGGTGCACCGCCCAGTTGCCGACGTTGGCCATGATGATGGTGTAGCCGTCGGCCGGCGCCTGCGCGGTGATGCGCATGCCGATGCTGCCGTTGGCGCCGGGGCGGTTGTCGATGACGAACGGCTGGCCAAGCCGCTGCCACATCCTCTCCGCGAGCCGGCGCCCCTGTATCTCGGTGGTGCCCCCCGGCGGAAACGGGATGACGAAGCGAACCGGTTTGGCTGGATAAACGGCCTCTTTCTGCGCCCCGGCAGCAGTCGGGCAGAAAGCAACGACAAACGCAAGCGCGAAAACCTGTGGGACCCGCATCGGAAGGACTCCTCGGAAAATGGACGACGGCAAGCCGCCGGAAATGGACCCGGGCCCGCGCGTGGCGGCCGGTATTTTCTGCGTCGGTACGGAGCGATTCTTATTTTTTTACCGGATGCTGTCAATCAGCTAGTTTACATATTGGACCCCGTCGCCGCTCAGTCCAAACGCTCATGTCGCCGAAGAACGCGGCCACGATCATGGACAAAACCATTCCTATATAGCTTCCGGTCGATTTCGCCAGGCCTGTGGCTTCT
>CAYSRR010000039.1:0-16301 GCA_964433375.1 uncultured Streptomycetaceae bacterium | reverse complement strand
TTGGCGGTATGCGAGGCGGCGGCCTTCTGGCCCTGCTCGGTGTTGCCGACCTTCCACATCAGGATCGGCTTGCCGGCGGCGAGCGCCTTCTGCCCGATTTCCGGCAGGCGCCAGGCGTCCTTGGCCCCCTCCAGGTAACCCGCAATGACATCCGTCCGGGGGTCCTGTATGAAGTAATCGATGAAATCAAGCGTGGAAACGCCGATTTCATTGCCGGTCGTCACCATCTGCCGGAACGGCAATCCCCCGTCCTTGGACGAGAGGTTCATCACCGAGAAGCCGAAGCCGCCCGACTGCGACACCATGCTGACACGTCCCGGCTCGTAGTCGGTGAAGAACACGGAGCCGAAGCCCGCGAACACGCCGTCGGCGACGTTCATCATGCCCTGGCAGTTGGGGCCGATCACGCCGATGTCGTAAGCGGCCGCGATCTCCTTCAACTGCTGCTGCAGCTTCACCCCCTCGCCGCCCATCTCGGAGAAGCCGGAGCTGAAGATGATCACATACGGCACGCCCTTCGCGCCGCACTGCTTCAGCATATCCGCCACGCGCGAGGCGTTGACGAGGATCAGCACCAGGTCGGGCGTCTCCGGCAGTTCGGCGAGCGAGGGATAGCATTTCACGCCGCCCACTTCCGCGTAGCGCGGATTGACCGGGTAGAGCCGGCCCTTGTAGTGGTGCGACTGCAGGTGCTTCAGCGGCTGGCCGCTGATCGTGATGAAATCCTGCGAAGCGCCGATGATGGCGATCGAAGCGGGGTTGAAGAAGCGTTCTAGGTCGGTGCGCATTTCAGGTGACGCCGGAAAGTCGGGGCAATTCTTGTCGTGGAAAACGCGCGTTGAACCGCGACTTGTTCGCCGGTTCGAACGCGTGTAGTCAAACCGGCGCGAAGCGTCCGGATTTGACGGAAATTATATATGCTCGCGCCGGGAACCGCGGCACGCCGTGCTATCATCCGTACGCATCCGATGGCCTCCCCGACCGCATCGTGAACACCGCCACCGCCGCCGTCTCCGCAACGCCGCGCTCTTTCAGGGACGTCTGGCTGATCTCCGCCGGCCACGGGCTCACGCACTGGTACACCGCGACCTTCTACCTGCTGCTGCCGCTGATCGGCAAGGAGCTCGGCCTCTCCTACACGGAGATCGGCTTCATCATGACGGTGCAGCACCTGGTCGGCGCCATATCCAATCTCCCCGGCGGCATGCTGGTGGACGCCGTCGGCAAGAAGGGCTACCTGATGGCGGCCTCGCTGTTCTGGGTCGGCTTTCCCTACGCGCTGATGAGCCTGACGCACGACTACTGGATGCTGCTGGTCTGCGTGACGCTGGTCGGCATCGGCAACAATCTCTGGCACCCCGCCGCGATACCCACGCTGGCCTACAACTATCCCGAGCGCAAGGGGCTGGTGCTGTCGTTCCACGGCATGGGCGGCAACATCGCCGAGGCGATCGCGCCGCTGGTGGTCGGCGCGTTGCTGGCCTGGTTCTCCTGGCGCACGACGGTGGTCATCAACGTCGTTCCCGGAATCGTCATGGCGACGCTGATCCTCCTGCTGCTGGGCGCGTTCACGGTGGCGCGCAGCGGGAAAAACGCCGGCGCCGAAGGGCCGCGCGGCGCGGGTTCCTATCTCAAGGACCTGCTGAGCCTGTTCAGGAACCGGGGATTGATGGTGGTTTCGGTCAGCGCCGCGTTCCGCACCATGACGCAGACGGGGCTGCTGACCTTCCTGCCGGTCTACCTCGCCTACGAACTCGGCTATTCGCCCTTCCTGGTCGGCGCCTGCCTGACGGCGCTGCAGCTCGCGGGCTTCATCGGCGCGCCGATCGCCGGGCACCTCTCCGACAAGCTGGGGCGCAAGCGCGTGGTGATTTCGAGCATGATACTCACCGCCGTGACGATCGTCGCCATGGCGCTCGCGGGACAGAGCATGCTGTTCGTCGTCTTCGTCGCGCTGGTCGGCTTCTTCCTCTACGCGATGCGCTCGGTGCTGCAGGCATGGGCGGTCGAGGTCACCCCGAAACACCTGGCCGGCACCGGCGTCGGGCTGCAGTTCGGCATCACCGGCCTGGGCGCCAGCATCTCGCCCGTGATCTTCGGCATGATCGCCGACCGCTACGATCTCCACACCGGCTTCATGTTCCTCGCCGGCATCATCGCGTTCGCGAACCTGCTGGTGTTGTTCGTGCCGAACGAAGCGGCGGGCGGCAAGGCCGCCGCGGGGTGATTCGGTGATTCAGTGATTGAGTGATTGAGTGATTGAGCAACAGATCGAAATCACCTGGCCTAATCACCTAATCACCTAATCACCTAATCACTGAATCACTTGCCTGCCGCCGCCGGCAACTCCCTGCGGACGATGTCCAGCACCGCTTCCTCGTAAGCGCGCACGAATTCGATGCTCTGCTCGCTCGTCAGGCGGCGCTGCTTCAGGAAAGCGGCCCTCGCCGGCTTCAGCGCGTCCACTTTCCTGAAGAACGCGACGGTCGCCCCGAGGTCGCGGTTGAGCGCGATGTAAACGCTTTCCAGAAACGGGAAGTGGCGGCTGTAGGTCATGTCGTTGGCGATGCCCACGTTGGTGAGCGCTCCCTTGTCCCAGGCCAGCGCCTTTTCCGCCCGCGCGAACAGCCGGGCGCGCTCGTCGAGCAGCGCCTGCGCGGACAGCTCGCCGCGGGCGTGGCGGGCATAGTGCGCCTCCAGTTGCTCGTAGTAAGCCTTCGCGACCCGGGTGCGTTCCGATTCCCGCTGCGAGTAGCGCCGCATGGCCACGCGCTCGATCGCGTTGAACCGCTCCCGCTCGGCGGCGTAAGCCGCCATCGCGTTGTAGGCAATGACGTTGCACAGCGCCTCCTCGACCCCCTGCGGCAGGTCGAACTGGTCGTGGCAATCCTCGTGGAAGATCAGGTAGACGAAGCGCACCAGCGAGCCGGCCAGCATCGAGGTGGTCACGGGGGTGCCGATCTCGCCGAGCGCCTCGGTCTGTCCGAAATACGTGTCGGCATCCGCGCCGGCCAGGGTGCGGCACTCCCCCTCCGATTCCACGTCGCGCCACTGGATCGCGGGGTCTTCGTAGGAATACGGCAGGACCAGGCGCGACACGAAGCCGCAGAAGGGATAAGCCTCGGTCGCATTATCCAGGTCCTGGAAGTTGTCCGTTTTCCGGAAACCGATGCGCCGCTCGAAATCGCGGATGCCGTCGATCAGGACCGCCCCCTTTTCATACAGCCGGGGGCCCGGCAGCCGGGTGGCAACGTCCCGCAGGGCGGCGCACCCCACGCCGGAGACCAGCAGCACGAAAATGACCAGGCGA
The DNA here is from genome assembly GCA_964433375.1 of uncultured Streptomycetaceae bacterium. GTDB lineage: Bacteria > Pseudomonadota > Gammaproteobacteria > Burkholderiales > SG8-41 > SG8-41. The sequence goes on along the minus strand of CAYSRR010000039.1, from coordinate 12,991 downwards.
AACAGGACGGCTGCGGGCAGGGGCACTGTAAACCTTGTTCCAGTTCTTCTTGTGGCTATTGAACCATTAACGCCCGACCGGTTCCGCGGATGACAAAAGAAAACCGGCCGCACGGCCGGTTTTCTTGAAACAAGCAAGGTTACAGGCAGGTCTCATCACTCGTCGCTTGCGATGTGCTATCCTTTCGCCCCCGAGCTTGCGGCAGGCAACGAGGCCTGAAATGCGGATGGAAGTCCACGTGCACGGCAATGTTTTTCTCGGCAGGGGCGTGCGCCTGTCGCAGGTCGAGCACGCGCTGCGCCCGTGGCTCGAATACCTCGACGTGGAGACGATCTCGGAAGCCCACAGCCTCGAGCGCGAGGAGCCGGGCATCCAGTTCGATCCGCGCGAGCGCACGGTCAACTTCTGCTGGACCGGCGAGGTCGGCCGCAATTTCCACGCGAAGCTCGAGGAAGTGTTCCGTGGCCTGGGCCCGCTCAGCGAGTACGCGTCGGAGGTCGAGGTCACCTACTACCCCGAGAACGGCGAAGACGAGTTCTACCAGATGTTCGTCGGGCCCACGACCGAGGCGATCCACGAGTTTCGCCGCCAGTGCGTGCTGGAAGACCTATCGAGCCTGCTGTCGCGCCACCTCGGCAGGGCCGACGTCGACCAGGTCAGCGCGCTCGTCAACCAGTTCTTCGACCAGGACTGGACCGCGCGCAAGCTCTCCGGCGAGCACACGGCCGGTTCGTCGACGGTCATTCCTTTGCACCCGCGCAATAAGCACCTTCACTGAGACGGCGTGAGTGGTGAGTGGTGATTCGACCACTCCACCCCCTCCCCGGCCGGGGAGGCGCAAGCAGGATAATCGACTCACCGATCACGAATCACCAATCACGCTTTCGCTAGCTGCGCTTGACTAGCGCGTCGGTCCGGAAGCTGATCGTCGCTTCCGGGTCGATCTTGACGTGGATGATGGCGGGCTTGCCGCCTTTCATCGCCTGGTTGACGGCGTCGGCGGTGCCGCCGGCGTCGGTCACGAACCAGCCGTTGCCGCCGCACAGCTTCATCACCTCGTCGTAGCGCGGCGAGTGCACGCGCGCGCCGATGATGCGGCCGTTGAAGAAATCGCGCTGGTAGGCGATCTCCGAGCCCCAGGTGCCGTTGTCCATGACGATGCAGATGCTGTTGATGCCGCTTTCCACCGCGGTCATCATCTCGCCCATCGACATGCCGAAGCCGCCGTCGCCCATCAGCGAGATCACGGTGCGCTCCGGCGCCGCGACCTTGGCGCCCAGTCCCGCCGCGTAGGAGAAGCCGACGCAGGCGCAGTCGAGCGGCGTGATCAGCGACGGCACGGTGCGAAACGGCAACTGGTCGGTGGCCTGCAGGCCGGTGGTGCCGGCATCGAGGGTGAACAGCGCATCTTTCGGCGCCACCTTGCGCAGCTCGGCGTAGATCACGTCCGGGTGCAGCGGCTTGCCCGACCGCGCGGCGGACGCCTCGCGCCGCTGCCATAGCGCCTGCCGGTCCTTGGCGAATTTCTCGTTGCGGGCCTTCCACGGCGCCGTGGCCGCGGGCACCGCGTCCATGATGTCGACCAGCGCGCCGGCCACCGTGCCGGCATCGGCGACCACTCCCAGCGCCACCGGAAAATAGCGCCCGACCGCGAGCGGGTCTATGTCCACCTGCACGATCTTCGCCGTCGCGGACAGGTGGTCGTACTTGTAGCCGGTGGTATTGAAGCCCAGCCGCGTGCCGAGCGCGAGGATGAAATCCGCCTCTCGCATGAGCGCGCTCGCGACCGGGTTGCCGCGGGCGCCGGCCCCGCCCGCGTAGAGCGGATGGTCCGCAGGCCCGACATCGCTGTGCCCCGCCGAGTTGGTAAAGGGTATCTGCAGCTTCTCCGCGAGCTTGAGCAGATTGGCCGTGCCGCGCCCCCACTTGATGCCGGCGCCGGCGTGGATCACCGGCGATCTTGCGGCCAGCAGCATCGCCTTGATGCGCTCCAGCGTGGCGCGGTCCACCGCGCCTTCTACCGTCTCCGGCAGCCGCCCCGCCGGCGGCGCGACGTCGATTTCGTGGTTCAGCAGGTCGCGCGGGATGTTCACCACCACCGGCCCGCGCCGGCCGGAATCGGCGATGCGGAACGCCTCGAGGATAAGTTCGGGCAGGCGCTCGGGCCGCGTCAGCGTCATGACGCGCTTCGTCACCGGCAGGAACAGCGTGTTCTGGTCGATCTCCTGGAACGCGTCGCGGCCAAGGTGCTCGGTCGAGGGCAGCCCGGTGATGACCACGGCCGGCGAATACGCCAGCTTCGCCGCCATCAGCCCCAGCACCATGTTGGCCGAGCCGGGCCCGGCCTGGCCGCAGATGAACAAGCCCGGAGACTGTGTCACGCGCCCGTAGGCATCGGCCATGTGCATGCCGCAGTTCTCGTGCCGCACGCCGATGTACCGCATGTCCTTCGCGTCGTAGAGCGCGTCGTAGATCTCGAGCGTGGAAGAGCCCATCAGCCCGAACACCTTGCTCACCCCCGCTGCGCGCAGCGCCTCGACCGCGGCGACGCCGCATTTCATCTTCGCCATCGTCAAAACCTCAAATTAGCCGCCAAGACGCCAAGGCGCCAAGAAAATCAATACAAATAATTGAACCACCAAGACCACCAAGAACATCCGCTTGGACTGTTTAACGCCGTGTTCAGCAGAGCACTCGCGCGCAGCGTGAATACGTCGGTTGGAACACATAGTTGGGCCTCAACATGCGAACTGGTACCATCGGAACTTCTTCTCCAGCTTCCATCCGCGTGCCTCATAGAGCTTTTGAGCGGACTGATTGGTATGAGCTGTCGACAGTGTGAGTCTCACGGCGCCCGCCTTAGTGGCATAGCTCTCCGCAGCTGCCAGAAGCCCATTGGCGACACCCTTTCGACGCGCCTCTGGAGCTACAAATAAATCATTAAGCACGAAGATCCGAGCTGCGCGCGTGGAGGAAAACATCGGGTACAGCTGCGTGAAGCCAAGCGCGGCGCCTGACTCCGAAACCGCAATAAACACTACGGACTCGTTTCGGGCAAAACGTTCGGACAGGAAGGACCTGGCCAGCTCCAGGTCTGAGGGCTGACTGTAGAACTGGCGATAGCCATCGAACAGCGGAACGAGGGCGGGTATATCCGCTACGGTAGCCAACCGGATTGCCGTCATGGATGACTTGTTGAGGTCCAACTTGTATTAGTTGACTGTTGCCTAGTGGAAAAAAGTATATACCGGTAGCGAGAAATCACTCACCAGCGATATATCCCCGGCAAAAGTGAACCCGTTTCTGCGCTCTCTGTGTTCTCTGTGGCTATCTGTTCTTGAAGTTATCCGCGTGTATCTGCGTTCATCGGCGGCTAAATATTTACTCTTGTTTTCTTGGCGCCTTGGCGTCTTGGCGGCTAATTCATTCTTGTCGTCCTTGGCGCCTTGGCGGCTATTTTTTACCTAGCACTTCCGGATTCAGCACGTTCACCGGCTTGCCCTCCGCGTACGCGAGGATGGCGTCCACCGCCGCGCCGTAGTACTTGTCGTAGGTGTCGCGGTCGACGTAGCCCAGGTGCGGCGTGCAAACCGCGTTGTCCAGCTTGAGCAGCGGGTGGTTGCCGCCCACGACCGGCTCGTCGTCGTAGACGTCGAACGCGCCGAAGCCGGGACGGCCCTCCTTGAGCGCCCTGACCAGCGAGTCGGCCTCGATGATCGGCCCGCGGCTGGTGTTGACGATCAGCGCGGTCGGCTTCATGCGCGCGAGATCGTCGTACTTCACGATGCCGCGCGTTTCCTTGTTGAGCGGGATGTGCAGGCTCACGATGTCGGACTGCTCGAAGAACGCCTCGCGGCTAGCCGCGACCTCGAAGCCGTCGGCGCGCGCCTGCGCGGTCGAGCCCTCGCGCCCCCAGCACACCACCTTCATGCCGAACGTCCTTCCGACCTTGGCGACGATGTTGCCGATGCGGCCATAGGCCCAGATGCCGAGGGTCTTCCCGACCACGGTGGTGCCCACGGTCGTCTGCCACTGGCCCGCCCTCAAGGCCGCGACCTCCCGCGGTATGTGCCGCAACGCCGCGAAGATCAGGCCCCAGGTCAGCTCGGCGGTGTGATTGGGCAGGCCCGCGCCGGAGCCGCACACCAGGATGCCCCTCTCGGTGCACGCCGCCACGTCGATGTGGTTGACGTTGCGCCCGGTCTGGCTGATCAGCTTCAGCGTGGTGACCTTTTCGGCGACGGCGCGCGGGAAAGCCGTGCGCCCCTGCAGCAGGATCACGGCTTCCGCGCCGTTCAGCCGCTCGGCGAGCTTCGCCGGGTCCTTCACGGTGTCGCGGTAGGCGGTGACGTCGTGCCCTTTCAGTTTCGCGGCGCACTTGAGCGTGCGGAATGCGTCCTGGTAATCATCCAATATGGCTATTTTCATAGTTGGCCTCTTCTGATGGAACGCGACATTCTATAGCCAAAACCAATTCAGCCACAGAGAACACAGAGAGCACAGAGGCCTCCGGCTCGGAACCGCACTCATCCCGATTTTCTCCCCCAACGAGAGAGAAGAAAATTCCGGGTGCTCCTCCAAGAAACCGGGATCAGGATGGCATTTATATGACTCGGCTTCTCTCTGTGTTCTCTGTGTTCTCTGTGGCTATTGCTTTTCGGGTTGCTTGCCGCGGTCGTGGCTCAACACGCCGCCGCCCGCCAGTATCAGGGCGTTGACCAGGAACACCGGCGCGACGCCGAAGGCGGAGCCGAGCGTTCCGAACACGATCGGCACCACGATGTGCGTGAACTGGTTGATGGTGACGCGCAAGCCGAGCGCCTCCCCCGAGCGTCCCTCGGGCGCGCGACCGTAGATCAGCATCAGCGTGATCGGCTGGGCGCAGCCCATGCCGAGCCCGAGCACGAACGCCACGACGGACAACGCGGGCGCGCTGCTGAACAGCGGAAACATCAGGAACGCCGCGGCCGACACGTACAGGGAATAACCGAACACCCGCTCGTCGCCCCAGCGCTTCACCAGCGCGGGCAGCCATATGCGGACGATGAAGGCGGCAATGCCGAACATGCCCAGCACCACGCCGATGGCGGAGGCCGACAGGCCCACCGAATGGCCGTAGATAGGCATGTAGAACTGGAACAGGTCCTGCCCGGTCACCGCCATCGCGCTCGCGATCAGCGTGCGGCGCAGGGCCGGGTTGGACAGCAGGCTCGTGGACAGCACCGCCTGCTCCTCCTCCGACTTGATCCGCGGACCGCCGCCGACCCCGCGCGTGAACGCGAGAACCAGCACCGGCACCAACGGAAAGAAGGCGACGTAAAGATAGCTGCGGGCATGGCCGAAATAATCGATGGAGATGCCGCCCGCGAGCGGCCCGAGGAAGGAACCGACCGCCATGACCAGCGCGAAGTTGCTGAAGTTGCGGGTGCGGTGCTCGGCGCCGCCGAACGAGCCGACGAGGTTCTGCGCCGACACGTTGGCCATCATGTGCGCGACGCCGATCAGCGCCGCGGAAGCGTAGAGCGCGGCCATCGACTGGAACAACCAGGGCAGCAGCAGCCCCAGGGCGACGCCGGACGACCCGATCAGCATGGGCAGGCGCACGCCGAGCCGGTCGGTAAGCTTGCCAACCTGGAGCGCGAGCAGCGCCGGCAGCAGCGAATACATCGCAATCATCAAGCCAATGAAGAACTGGGAAGCGCCGAGCTCGATCGCGTACAGGGACACCAGCACCTTGCTCGCGCGGAAGCTCGACATGTTGAACAGCACGATCAGGAGCGCGGTGCCGATGTTCATGCGGCCGTCCCCGTCACGCCGCCTTGCGCGGCCGGCAGACCTGGCCGCCCAGCGCGAGTATCGCCGAGGACAGCCAGAACACCGGCGCGAGGCCGAACAGCGAGCCGACGGCGCCGAATGCCGCCGGCACCACGACGTGCATGGAGTTGTTGATCGCGATCCGAACGCCGAGCCCCTCGCCGTGGCGCCCCGGCGGGGAATAGTTGTAGGCCAGGATCACCGTCAGCGGCTGGCCCAGCCCCATGCCGAGCCCGAGCACGAAGCAGACCGCGCCCAGCACCACGGCGTTCTCGAACATCGGGATCAGGAAGAACGTGCCCGCGGCAAGATACATCGAGTAGCGCAGGGTGAGCTCTTCGCCCCACCGGCGAACCAGCGTCATCAGCAGCACCCGGGTGACGAAACCCGCCGCCGCGAACGCGCCCAGGATCACGCCGATGGCCGAAGCCGACAGCCCGATCGCGTGACCGTGCAGCGGCAAATAGAGCTGGAAGAGGTCGAGCCCGGTCATGACCAGCGCGCTCGCCAGGAACATGCGCCGCAGGTCGCGGATGCGGAAGAGGTCCGCCATGCGCTGCCCGCTGCGGTCGGACACCGCGGCCGCGCGCGAGAGGCGGCCGAACAGGAACAGCACGACCAGCACCGACGCCAGGCCCGGCGCGGCAAGACCGAGATAGGTGCGGATGTAGCCGACGGCATCGATCGAGAAGCCGGCGATGATCGGCCCCAGCAGGTCGGACGTCGACACCGCGAGCGCGTACAGGTTGAGGTTGCGGGTGCGCGCCGTGCCGCTGCCGAGCGCGCCGACCATCGATTGCATCGAGACCTGGGTCAATATGAATCCGGCCCCGGATACGGCGGCGGAAGCGAACAGCACCGGCAACGTGGGCCGGAACCAGGGCAGCAGGACTCCCAGCACCGTGATCGCGCAGCCGGCGACGACCGGGACGCGCACGCCGTAGCGGTCGGCGATCTTCCCGGTGAATACCGCCAGCAGCAGCGGGAAGCAGCCGTAGGTGGCGAGCAGCAGGCCGGTGTCGAGCGGGCTCGCGCCCAGTTCCAGCGCGTAGAGCGTGTTGACGACGCGCGCGCCCTTGTAGCAGGTGTTCCACAGCAGGACGATCGCGAGTATCTCGTAAAGACTGAGGGGGCGGAAAGCAGCGGATGCGGAGCCTGATGCGGGATCGTGCGGCATTTTGATCCGGATTTTACCGCGATGCGCCCCGCAAAAGAGGCGGCGCGCATATGTCGCGGGTCGCGAGTTACGAGTCGCGAGTCACGGGTCGCGGGTCACCCAACTCGAAACTAGGGCTTGCGGCCGATGAGTATCAGGATGACGCCGACGGCGATGGCGCCGGCGCCCGCCCAGACCGGGACGTTCACCGTCTCCTTTTCCGCCACGGAGAACTGCAACGGCCCGAGCTTCACGTCGTGCTTTTCCTTGGTGTAGCTGAAACCGCCGTAGATCAGCCCCAGCGTCCCCGCGACGATCAACAGCACACCAATGATCTTCGTTACGCCCATGGCAGCCCTTGATGGTGCTTTCGGGTCGAATCACGACTCACGAATCACGACTCACGCTCTCCGCTAGTTGGGCTTCGCTCCCGAAGCCCGCACGACTTTCTCCCACTTCCGGATCTCGGAGCGGATGTAGGCGGAGAACTGCTCCGGGGTCGAGCCGACGATCTCGAAGCCCAGCCCGTCCAGCTTCTGCGCGACGTCGGGCAGCTTGAAGACCTTGACCAGTTCCGCGTGCAGCCGGGCGACGACGGGCCTGGGCGTGCCGGCGGGCGCGAGCACGCCGTACCACGCGGTCGCCTCCACGCCGGGGAAACCCTGCTCCGAGATCGTCGGCACGTCCGCCAGCGCCGACGAGCGCTTCGGGCCGGTGACGGCCAGCGCGCGCAGCTTGCCGGCCTTGATGTGGTGCAGCGTCGAGGAAAAGCCGCTGAACATGACCTGCACGTGCCCGCCGAGGATGTCCGTCACCGCCTGCCCGCTGCCCTTGTACGGCACGTGGGCCATCTGGATCCCGGCGAGGTTGTTGATGAGTTCGCCGGTCAGGTGGCCGATGCTGGCGACGCCGGTCGACGCGAAGCTGACCTTGGCGGGATTCGCCTTGGCGAGCGCGATCAGTTCCTTGAGGTTTTTCGCCTGTACCGAGGGATGCACCGTCAGCACGTTGGGGGAGGAAGCCGGCTGGGTGATGGGCGCGAAGTCCTTCAGCGGGTCGTACGGCATCTTCTCCTGCAGGCTGGGCGCGATCGCGAGGTTGGCGATGTAGCCCAGCACGATGGTGTGCCCGTCGGCCGGCGCCCTGGCGACGATCAGCATGCCGATGTCGCCGTTGCCGCCCGGGCGGTTGTCCACCACCACCTGCTGCCCGAGCGCGTCGGCGAGCTTCGGCCCGAAGGTGCGGGCGAGCGTGTCCACGCTTCCGCCCGCGGCGAACGGCACCACGAACCGAACCGGCCGCACAGGGTATTGCTGCGCCTGCACTGGCGACAAAGCAGCCGCCAGTGCCGCGCACAGCAATACCAATGATGAATTACGAATGATGAATGATGAATGGTTCATAAACGTCACTCCGTCACTTCGTTATTGCGTCACTTGCTCTTCAGTGACGTCGGGTCGTTGCGCCAACGCTCCCACGCCCAGCGCTGGTCCTCGCGGATGGACTCGTCCTCGAGCAGGCCGCGCACCAGCGCGGTGACGTCGGACTCGTAGCCCTTCGGCCGCCGCTTCAGCTCCCACTTCCTGCCGAGCGGGAAGACGGGGGATTTGAGTATTTCGCGCAGCTTCATGTCAGTCGACGGGTTGCTTCTGGTAGCAGGAACACGTGTCCATGATCTTCGTGTCCGCCGGCAATGCCTGCGGCTTCGGCGCGCCGCGTATGTAGTTGAACAGATCGGCCAGCATGATGCCCGTGATCAGCACGGCGGTAGCGCCCTGACCCAGGTAAGCGTGGCCGCCCGGCGTGCCGGGGGAAGGCACCCGCCCGGAAGAGAAAGAAGCCTTGCCGCCCGAGAAGCTGGCCGAACCGTGGACCTGGCTGGAAGTAACCGTCGTGGTCGCGCCGCCGCCGGTCGACTGCACGCCATACATCTTCACGTAGCAGCCGGACAGCACCAGGCACATCAGTGCGGCCAACACGGTGCGGACGACAGCCCTCATCCGCGCAGTATAACGCAGCTACCGGCGCGGCTCTTCCTGCCTTCGTATGACCATGTCGGAGCGGGCCCTCAGCAGCGGCTCGAGCTCGCCCCCGTCAACGACGTAGGCCCACTGGCTGAGCGTTTTTTCCAGCGCGATGCGCCCCTCGAGCCGCACGAGGTTTTCGGCGAACGCCTTGTCGTTGCGCTCCTTGTCCTGCGGCTTCTCGCCCTTCTCCGGCACGCGGGTCTTCGGCGGCTCGCCCGTCAGCGTGAAGGTCACCAGGAAATCGTCGCCCTTCGCCTGCTTCGCGAGCTTCAGCGTGTAGACCAGGTTGTCGAAGGTTTCCGCCACGGCGACCAGGGGCTTGTCCGTGGCTACCGACTTGGGATCGATCACGACGTCGCTGAACGAGAGCTGGCCGAGCTTGTTGGTGGCCGTGACCGCGGCACTCGGGTGCAGCTCGCCGCCGCCCGCCGCGAATTTCCACTGGCCCCACTCTTCGTTGCGGGCGATCTTCCAGCGGGGGGCGCCGCCTTCAGGGCCGACCGACAGCGTCCGGATGCGGTCCAGCTTGATGAATTCCTTCGTGAGCCAGCGCCCCGGGCTGGCCACCGCCTTTTCCAGCGGGTCGGACACGACGATCACGGTGTCCCCGGCGCCTTCCACCCGGACGTAGCGGCCCGCCGGCACGCCGTCCCTGGCCGCCGGCAAGGGGTTCATCGGGTCCCTCTTGAGCACCTTCTTGCCGAGCACCAGGCGCGCCAGCGGCTTGCCCGCGGCGTCCTTGAATTCGATCAAGGTGCCGGCACCCTCCTTCGTGGCGCCCGCGCCTTCCCCCCGACGCGGCTCCGCCGCGTCTCCGCTCCCGGCGGGATCGGCGAGCTCCACCCGCGGCCACAGCGACGCGCCGACCTGCTCGGACTGGGTCACCTTGAGCTCGACCAGCTTGATCATCAGATCGCTGATCTCCTGGAAGCTGGCGGGATAGCCGCCGCGCTCCTGCACCACCCAGGTCTTCTCCTTGCGCGTGAGCGTCACCTGGCCTTTCGAGTCCTGCAGGCGAACCTCGGCCACGTCGGCGATCCTGAGCGACGGCAGCAGCTTGGCGCCGATCTTCGCCCCGCTCGCCCGGTAAGCCGAGATGTCCTGCCATACGAGCGCCAGTCCGGCGACGCCCAGCACCACCAGCGCGGCGAGCAGGATCAGGAATTGCTTGCGAGTCATGCGCCCGCCCTCTGAGCTTGCCGGGCGCGGCGGCGCTTGGCCAGCCCCAGCCCGAGGCCGGCCAGCATCACCAGCAGCGGCACCAGGCCGATGTTGATGACCTTGGTCCAGAACTCGAGGGTGTCGGTCTCCACGCGCAGGTTCTTCCTCATCTCCTTCAGCACGCCGCGCGTCTCGACCGCCTTGGCGCGGAAATTCTCGAGCTCGGCTTGCTGCTCGGAGGTCAGGATCGAGCTGGTGGCGCCGGCCTTCGCGCCCTGCAGCTTCTTGAGGTTCTCCTGGACCTGGTTGAGGCTGTCCTCCAGCTCCTTGATCTTGCCGAGGTACTGTTGCTGGGCCTGCGCCTCGATCTCCCGGATCACCGTGAGCGGCTTGGTGAAAGCCGCGCGGCTCCTCAGGCCGATCAGCGCGTTGCCGCCGGAGAAATTCTCGACCAGCCCCAGCCCGAGCGCGAGGTTGCCGTTGCGCGGCACGGCGACGCGCTGGCCGAACACTTCCTGGATCTCCACGGCCGCGCCGTCGGAAAGGAAGTCCACGTCCGCGATCAGCACCACGGCGTTCTCGCCGGCCGATTGCCTGAGGTGCGGCTCCGCCTTGGGCTCGTCCTTCTTCTCGTCGCCCTTTTTCTTGTCGGGACGGGCGTATGGCTTGGGTTTGCCCTCGGGGAAAGCGCTGTGGAACTGGCCGGTGATGCGCACCGCGAGCGGCATTTCCTCGCCCGAGGGCTCGAAGCCGCGCGTGGAAGGCTCGCCCGACAGCGTCGCGATGATGAGGTCCACCGGCATCGAGTTCTTCGAGGTGCGCACGAGCACGGTCTGCGTGAGGCCGTCGGCGAGCTTGCCCTTGAAGGCGCCGCCGAAAGGCACCAGCAGCGTGCCTACCTGGCTCGTCACCACGTCGTCCTGGTTCAGGGACTGCCCGCTGAGCGACAGCAGCGTCGGCAGCAGGCGCGGGCCCTCGCCACTCGCGTACGAGAGGTCGGCGATCACCTTGCCCATGTCCACGTCCACGCCCCACGCCTTGAACAGGTTGTAGAACGTGGACTGGCCGGCCTGGTTGCCGCCGAACGGGTTCTGCAGGTCGGGCTGCTGGTCGAAGTAGGCGTAGGGGTCGACCATGGCGATCAGCTTGCCCCCGCGCAGCACGAACTGGTCGACCGCGTACTCCGTTTCCTCGGATAGATTGCGCGGGTGGATCACCAGCAGCACCTTGATGTCGTCTTCGATCTTCTGCGTATCGAAACGGATTTCCCGGACGTCGAAGATTTTCTTCAGCTCCTGGGCGAACACCCACGGCTCCGTCGGCTGCTGCTTCCTGACCGGGTCGAGCGAGCGGCCCATCACCGGCAGCGCGCTCAGCACGCCCACCACCGGCTTCTTCGCCTCGCCCACCTGCGCGATGCCGCGCGTGATGTCGTATTCGAGCAGCCGCTCGCGGTCCGGCGTCAGCACCGGTATCACCGATTTCTGGTCGAGGAAGGCGATCGACAGGCCGAGGTAGAACTTCTCGCCCGTGTTGGTGAGCTGCCCCTCGACGCCGTCCAGTTGGGCGGATTCTTCGGCGTCGGAGTCCGGCTCGGGATTGAACTTCTCGATGACGACCTTGCCGTTCGCGGCCGCCCGGTACTCGCTCAGCAGGTCTTCCACCCGCTTGGCGAAGGTCTTCAGCCCCACGGGCACCGCTTCGCTGCCCTGGGAATAATAGAGGCGCAGCTTGACCGGCGCCTCGAGCCTCGCCAGCACCTCGCGCGTGCCGGGCGAGAGCGTGTAGACGTCGCCCTCGGTCAGGTCGGCGCGCACGTTGAACGCGCTCACGATGAAATTGGCCGCGATCAGCACCGCCAGCAGCGCAATCACGCCGCCGGTCGAATACAACAGGGTTTCCAGGCTCTTTTTGTTCATGGCCTACCCCGCCCTCTGGTTGCGGATGATGACGCCGGTCGTAAACAATGCGAACCCCATCAGCGACAGGAAGAAAATGACGTCGCGGGTGTCGAGCACGCCGCGCTGGAATCCCTCGAAGTGGGTCATCACCGAGAACGCGGCGACCACCTCGACGACCTGCGGGCTCATGACGCGCGACAGCAGGCCGGTCACGGGCTCGTAGCCGGCGAGGATCAGGAACAGGCAGATCAGCACCGACAGGATGAAGCTGATCACCTGGTTGCGCGTCATGGCCGACGTCATGCAGCTCACCGCCAGGTAGGCGCCCGCGAGCAGCAGGCTCCCCACGTAGCCGGCGAAGATCACGCCGTTGTCCGGATCGCCGAGCCAGTTGACCGTGATCACCACCGGGAACGTCAGCACCAGCGCGAGCGCGAGGAACAGCCACGAGGCGAGGAATTTTCCGACGATCGCCTGCCAGGTCGTGATCGGCATCGTCAGCAGCAGCTCGAGCGTGCCGAGCCGGCGCTCCTCCGACCACAGCCGCATGCCGACCGCGGGCACCAGGAACAGGTAGAGCCACGGGTGCCAGGTGAAGAACGACACGAGCGAGGCTTCGCCGCGCTCGAAGAAGCTGCCGACCGTAAAAGTGAAAAAGCCGGTGAGCAGCAGGAATATGACGAGGAAGACGTAAGCGATCGGCGAAGTAAAATACCCGCCCAGCTCGCGCTTCACGATCGCCTTGATGTTGGCCCAGGCATTCATGTCAGTGCGCCCTCACGGTATCGGGCAGCGTGATGGCGCGGAACACGTCATCGAGCCGCCCTTCGGGCGAGCGCGCCTTCAGTTCCTGCGGAGTGCCGCTGGCGACGAGCCTGCCGCGGTCGATGATGATGACGCGCGAGCACACCACCTCGACCTCCTCCAGGATG
>CAYSRR010000038.1:7998-16340 GCA_964433375.1 uncultured Streptomycetaceae bacterium | reverse complement strand
CGGCGCTCGAGCTGCAACGCAAGGCGCAATGGCGGCTCGATTTCATCGCGGCGGAGAACTCGATGGGCTTCCACGCGCCGCAGGAGGCGGCGATGGTGCTCGGCGAAGCGATCGACTACGCGCGTCAGGGCGAGATCGCGGCCGCCCGCTGGAATGCGCCGGCCAAGACGGTAGCCGCCGCGCCGGCGCGTCCCGAGGGCAAAGGAACCGGGAAGCCCTAGGTCGCGGCTTTCAAGCTCCACGTCTCGTTGGCATGCCGCAGCAGGCCGGGATCCTGCCGGCAGGCTGCCACGAATGCCCGAACCTCCCGGGAACCCCAGGCCTCGCGGTAGGCGAGCCAGGCTTCTTCCAGCGAATCGCGCCGCAGGTCGGCCGGCGCGAATGGGAGCGCATTCAGCAGCTTCACCTTGCCATTGGGCACGACGAGCAGCATCGCCTGGGGACTTTCGAGGCGTTTTTCCAGCTCGGCAAGGATGTCCCAGGGGTAGACCGAAAGCGCCGCAGGGGAGCGATGCGCCGCCGCCCGCTGCCGCAGCTCTGCCACGGCCCGCGACCAGTCCGCGTCGCTGCAGGCCAGTTCCGCCCAGTTCGCCGCGGCACGGCCGATTCGCATGAGCGGGCCCGTCACGAACGTGCTGCACCCGAGATCGGAAGCCCGGTCGTAGGCATCGCCTATCTCATGGAGATTCCACCGGGTCGGGACGAACACCCATTGCGGCGCCACGCCGCGCTCAACCAGACGCCGGATCGCCGCGATCACCGCCTCGAACCGCCCGCCGGGACGCACGCGATGGTGTGTCACTGCGTTCGCGCCGTCGACTGATACCTGGACGCACTGCACGCCGAGGCCCGCCAGCCGGTCGGCCGCCGCCTCGTCAATGAGGGTGCCATCGGTCTCGAGTTTCAGCGCCACGCCGCCGGCCGCGAGCACGTCGAATACATCCCAGACGTGTGGCACGCCGAGCGGCTCGCCCCCGCCGAAAGCCACGTAGGGAATGCCCGACTCCACGATGCGGCGGGCGAGATCCAGGGCCTCTTCCCGCCCCAGTTCGTCGCGCCAGGCCTTGTCCGGCCCCGACTCCTCGCAGCAGGCGACGCACCGCGCGCCGCAGCGGTTGGTCAGTTGCCAGGCGAAAAAAAGAGGCGCGCCGTATTCGCCTGCGGCGCGCCCCTGCATTGCGTCCCCCGCTCTCTGTCGCTGAAGTAGGGGTGCACGAGGGGAATATCCCCTCGTTCGTCAATTATTTCAGGTAAAGCGGATGTACGGCTGGGCCATCACCTGCTCGGAGACGTCCTCCATTTTCGGGGTCTCCCACGCCTGGCGCTCGCCGACGCGCATCTGCTCGCCCTTCTTGTCCTGCCCGTCCTTCTTGCCCTGCAGATTCACGTTCATGTCACCCATGATGCCTCCCTCGTTCAAGAACTCAAAATCGCCATCGGCTGCCAGCGGTTCGCTTCCGCGTGCTGCCTGCCATCTTCCGCCGCCCGGCGCACCGCGGCGATGACCGCGTCGTCGTGCCAGGCGCCGCGATAAGCTTTCCAGGCCTCTTCCAGGGTCGAGCGGCGCAGATCAGAACAGACTTGCGGCAGCGCCGCCGCTACCTTGACCCAGCCGTTCGGCAGCACTAACAACGTTGCCGGCGGCTCGCTAAGGCTTTCCTTCAGCGCCTCTTCCAACGTGAAAGGAGAATAGCAGAATTCCATTGCGCGTCCAAGAGTTGCCGCCTCACCAGCCAGCAACGCCCGATACTCCCGGTACTGCGCCGCGGTGGGCTCCAGGCGGCCCCATAGCCGGGCCGCCGTGCCGACGCGCATCAGTTGCCCGGTATTGAAGCGGAAAGCCCCCAGTTCCCGCGCGCGGCGGATGACCGCCCCGGCCTCGTGCAGGTTGAGCCGGGTCGGGGCAAATGTGACCTCGAGCGGCAGGCCGGCGTTGCGCACGGCACGGCAGGCGGCATGCGCTTTTGCCAGCGATCCGCCGGGACGCTGGCTCTCGTAGACTGCCTGGGTGTCGCCGTCGAGGCTGATCTGGATGGAACGGATGGGCAACCGGGCCAGCCGCGCAGCCGTGGCGCCATCGAACCGCTGTCCGTTGGTTTCGATCTTGAGCCGCACACCGGCGGTCCCAAGCGCTTCGGCAACGGCGAAAAAATGCGGCACCACCAGGGGCTCGCCGCCGCACAGCATCACGTAAGGCACTTCGGCACGGACGATGTCTGCCGCGACCCGCGTCGCCTCCTCCGCGCTCAACTCATCCGGGAGACGCCTGCCGGGCGCCGAATCGGTGCAACAGTGGAGGCAACACAGGTCGCAATCGCGCGTAAGCTGCCACGAGACGAACAGCGGCGCCCTCAGGCTGTCTATCCGGTTGGCCACGACTTGAGTCTCAAAACCTGACCAGCAGCCCGGCGCCGAACAAGGTGACGGCGACCGCGTAGCAGGCGACGACGGCGCGAATTGCCGGCACGAATTGCCGGGGCGACTCGTAGTGGGGCAAGGCCGCGCGCCCGCTGGATACGAGCAGCGGCAGCGCCAGCAGCGCTGCCAGACAGGCGACGGGAAACACGCCTGCCACTACGCCAGCCACCACTGTCGCGAGTCCCGCCGCCGCGAGCGCGAGATAGAGCCATACGCCGCGCCGGCGGCCGAGGCGAACGACGAGGTTGCGCTTCCCCACGAGCCGGTCCTGGTGAAAATCGGGGATCGCGTTCACCACGGCGAGCGACATGATCAGCAATCCGGGCACCAGCGATGCCCAGAACGCGTCCCACGACACCGCGCGGGCGTGCAGGTACAGGCTGCCCAGCACCATCCATGGGCCATAGGACAGCGCGATCACGGTCTCTCCCAGGCCACGGTAGGCCCAGCGTATCGGCGGCGCGACGTAAAAGATGGCAGCCAGCCCGCCCAGAACCGCGAACGCCAGGATCGGCCAGCCCGCGCGAACCGTGAGATAAATGCCCACCGCGAGCGCGCCGGCAAACGCGGCGACGCCCAGCCACAGTACCCACGCCGACATCGGCGGCAGGTCGTCCGGGTTGAACACGCGGTCGGTCCCCATCCGGTCGTCGAAGTACTCGTTGAACGACTCCACGCCGATGACGGCGAGCACGATACCGCCGAGGCCGCTCCAGAAGACCGGCGCGTCGAATGCGCCCATGATGGCGTAGGCCCAGATCGCGCCCAGCAGGTACGGCAACAGCCCGGCATACAGGAAGAAGCGGTAACGGACCAGGCTCGCGATCAGCAGCAGCCGGCGCCACGGCGACCGGGCCGCCCCCGCCCGCTGGTGTGGAATCGCGGAACTTGCCTCACTCTTGAACACGATCTATCGCTCCTCCCATTCAGGATTTTGTCGGGACGCAGCCCGACAAAATCCTAGAGATAGACCCATTTGTGCAGCGTCGCCGTCTTGCCGGGGTCGCGGGCGAGGTCCTCCACGAACTGCGCCACCCGCGGATCCTGCCACGCCTGCTGGAAGCGCGCCCAGATCTCTCCGAGCGTCTGCTTCCGCAGGTCGCCGCAGATAAAAGGCAGCGCGTTGATGAGCTTCACCAGTCCGTTGGGCAGCACGATCAGCAGGGCCGCCGGATGATGCAGGCGGTAGCGCAGCTCCTCGAGCAGGCCCATCTCGTGGAAGTAGACGCGCATGCTGCCGCGATACTCGTCCACCTTGCCGTGGAGCACCTCGAAATACCGTTGATACTGTTCCTCCGAGGGCGCCAGCCGGTGCCAGGTTTTCACGGCATTGCCGGTGTACATGGTGCGTCCCGTGTAGAAGCTGTAGGCGCCGAGCTCCGCGGCGAGGTCCACCGCCATGCCGATCTCGTGCGTATTGAATTTCGTCGGGGAATAGTTGATCTCGATCGGCACGCCCGCAGCGCGCAGGTTTCTCACGCCTTCGACCGCAAGGTCGAAATCGCCGCGCACCCGCATCCGGTTGAAGGTCTCGCGCGAAGCGCCGTCCAGGCTCACCTGCACGGCCTTCACGCCGAGCGCCTTCAGCCGCGCGCAATTGTCCGGGGTCAGGTAGTGGCCGTTGGTTTCCACCTTCAGCTGGCCGTTGCGGGAGCAGACGTACTCGACCATGTCGAAGAAGCGCGGATGCACCATCGGCTCGCCGCCCGAGAACGACAGGTACGGGACATCGAGCGCCAGCGCCTGATCGAGGACCGAGAACACCTGCTCGTCGGTCAGTTCGTCGGGAAATGCCTTGCCCGGTCCGCTTTCCTCGATGCAGTGCAGGCAGGCGAGATTGCACTCGTTGGTGACCTGCCACGCCATGTAGAGCGGCGCGCCGAGATCGCCCGACTCCGTGGCAGCCGGCGTGGTGGCCGGGACCCCGGTGTCGCTCCCGGTACGGCTTGCCAGAGCCGTCACCCGATCAATCCTCCACCAGCCCCTTCTGGCGCAACTCGGCGAGGAAAGCAGCGGCTTCTCGCTCGATCGCGCCGCTGGCGTCGTTGAATCGCTCCTTCAGGCGCGCGGGAATGCCGCTTTCGTCGCTGCCCGCCTGGACTTCCCGCACCACCGCGGTCGCCGTGGGATTGAGGGTGTATACCTTCTCGGAACGCGTCTCGAACAACACGCCGCCGAACTTCTCTTCGCGGAACTTGACGTATTTCGCCAGCTTCATGCAATGGGCCTCCAAGCGCACCCGTTATTATAGCGGCGCGCCGGGACCCTGTTTCCCCTTGTTTCCTGCGGTCTTGCTCCCGCCCCGGCTGTAGACCAGCCTCATGATCGGGGCTCGTTTCGCCTGAGTCCACGATGTAGCCTGCCCCACGAGGGCAGGGTTGATCAAATCAATCCACGGCGCCGCAAAACCGATAAAGTGTTTAAAATGGCACCAGGGCTTTTTCACCAACAATACAATATCGTGCGCGCGCCCCGGCTCACAGTCGAGCGCGCATGCAGGAAACGCTGATGGCCACCATCAAACAGCAGGACTTCATCCAGAGCATCGCCGACGCCTTCCAGTTCATTTCCTTCTACCACCCGGTGGATTTCATCAGCGCCATGGGCAAAGCCTATGAGGGCGAGCAGTCCCCCGCCGCGAAGAACGCGATTGCGCAGATCCTCGTCAACAGCCGCATGTCGGCGGAAGGCCACCGGCCGATGTGCCAGGACACCGGTATCGCCGTGGTGTTCCTCAAGATCGGGATGAACGTGCGCTGGGAAGCCACGATGAGCGTGCAGGAAATGGTTGACGAGGGCGTGCGCCGGGCCTACACCGACAAGGACAACCCGCTGCGCGCGTCCGTGCTGACAGACCCGGACGGCGCGCGCAAAAACTCCCGTGACAACTCCCCGGCGGTAGTGCACATGGAAGTCGTTCCGGGCGACCGGGTCGAAGTCAAACTGGCGGCCAAGGGCGGCGGCTCCGAGAGCAAGTCGCGTTTTGCCGTGCTCAATCCGAGCGACGACGTGGTGGAATGGATCCTCGGCCAGATACCGACCATGGGCGGCGACTGGTGTCCGCCCGGCATGCTGGGCGTCGGCATCGGCGGCACGCCCGAGAAGGCGATGGTGCTGGCGAAGGAATCGCTGATGGCGCACATCGACATCAACGAACTCAGGCAGCGCGGCGCGAAGAACCGCGCCGAGGAGCTGCGGCTCGAGCTGTTCGAGAAGGTCAACGCGCTCGGTATCGGGGCGCAGGGGCTGGGCGGGCTCGCCACGGTGCTCGACGTCAAGGTCCTCGACTATCCCACCCACGCGGTCATGAAACCGGTGGCCATCGTGCCGAACTGCGCGGCGACGCGCCATCTCGAATTCCATCTGGACGGCAGCGGCCCGGCGCGTTTCGACGCGCCCAGCCTCGAGAACTGGCCCAGGATCGCCATCGATCTTGCCGCCGGCGCGAAGCGAGTCAACCTGGAGGCGCTGACCAAAGCCGAGACCGCGACGTGGAAGGCCGGCGACCGCCTGCTGCTCACCGGGAAGATACTCACCGGGCGCGATGCCGCGCACAAGCGGCTGACCGACCTGATGGCCAAAGGCGAGAAGTTGCCGGTGGACCTCGCCAACCGGTTCATCTACTACGTCGGCCCGGTGGACGCGGTGCGCGATGAGGTCGTCGGCCCCGCCGGCCCCACCACGTCCCGCCGCATGGACAAGTTCATGGACGCCATGCTCGGCAAGACCGGCATGCTGGGCTCGATCGGCAAATCGGAACGCGGCGCGGATGCCGTGAAGGTGATCAAGCAGCACAAGGGCGTCCACCTCATCGCAGTGGGCGGCGCCGCCTACCTGGTGGCAAAGGCCATCCGCGGGGCGCGCGTGCTGGCTTTCGAGGATCTCGGCATGGAAGCGATCCACGAGTTCGACGTCAAGGACATGCCCGTCACGGTGGCGGTCGATGCCGGCGGCAACGCCGTGCACGAGAGCGGGCCGCGGGAATGGCGCGCGAAGATCGGGAAGATCCCCGTCAAGGCAGCCTGAGGGCAACCTCCCCGCCCGGTTGATCCAGATCAACCGGGCGGGTGAAGCCAAGTGGGTTAATGCGGTAACGCAGGAAGAAACATCGCCGGGAGAGGGCTGATGCAATCGATACAGACGGATGTCGTGGTGGTGGGCGGCGGCGGCGCCGGATTGCGCGCCGCGATCGCGGTGGCGCAGGGCGACCCCCGGCTCCGCGTCGCGCTCATCTCCAAGGTCGTCCCCATGCGCAGTCACACGGTGGCCGCCGAAGGCGGCTCCGCCGGCGTCATCCGCAGCGATGACAGCCTCGACCATCACTTCGACGACACCGTGGGCGGAGGAGACTGGCTGTGCGACCAGGACGTCGTCGAGTACTTCGTGGCGCACTGCACCGAGGAGATGGTGCAGCTCGAGCACTGGGGCTGCCCGTGGAGCCGCAAGGACGACGGTCACATCAACGTACGCTTCTTCGGCGGCATGAAGGTGCAGCGCACCTGGTTCGCCTCCGACAAGAGCGGCTTTCACATGCTGCACACGCTGTTCCAGACCTCGCACCAGTACCCCTCGATCAAGCGCTACGACGAGTTTTTCTGCGCCGACCTGGTTGTCGAGGACGGGCGGGTGCAGGGCGTGGTGGCGATCGACATCGCCACCGGCGAGTTCCACCTGTTCGAGTGCAAGGCGGCAATCATCTGCACCGGTGGCGCCGGGCGCGTCTACGGCCAGAACACCAATGCCGGAATCGTCACCGGCGATGGCATGGGCATCGCGTACCGGCACGGCGTGCCCCTGCGCGACATGGAGTTCGTCCAGTATCACCCGACCGCCCTCCCCGGCACGGGAGTGCTCATCACGGAAGGCTGCCGCGGCGAAGGCGGCATCCTCACCAACAAGGACGGTTATCGCTACCTGCAGGACTACGGCCTCGGGCCGACCGATCCGTGGCCGCGCCCGAAAGCGATGGAACTCGGGCCGCGCGACCGCCTGTCCCAGGCGTTCTGGCACGAGGAGCAGAAGGGACGCACGGTCACCACCGCCCTTGGCCAGGCAGTGTGGCTGGACCTGCGCCACCTCGGCGCCGCGAAGATACACGAACGGCTCCCGCTCATTACCGAGGTAGCCAAGACTTTCGTCGGCGTCGACCCCGTTGTGTCGCCGATCCCGGTGCGCCCCGCGGTGCACTACACGATGGGCGGCATCCTCTGCAACGGAAATACCGAGACGCCTCTCAAGGGACTCTACGCCGCGGGCGAATGTTCCAGCGTCGGCATCCACGGCGCCAACCGTCTCGGCTCCAACTCGCTCGCGGAGATCGTGGTGTTCGGCAAGGTGGCCGGCGAGCGGGCGGCGCAGTACGCCAAGGCAGCGCCCGCGACTAAATCGGAGACGGTGCGCAAGCAGGCCGAGGCCGTGGAAAGCCGCCTGCTGGCGCTGTTGAAGAACGACAAGGGCGATCGCGTCGCGACGATACGCGACGAGATGCACAAGACCATGGAAACCGGCGTCGGCATCTACCGCAAGGCGGACGCCATGCAGGCGACGTGCGCCAAGCTGGCCGTGCTGCGCGACCGCTTGCAGCGCGGCCTCAAGCTGGACGACCACAGCCGCGCGTTCAACACCGAGTGGCTGTCGGCGATCGAACTGGGCTTCACCCTCGAGCTTGCCGAGGTGATCGCCCATTCGGCGCTGAATCGCAGGGAGTCGCGCGGCGCGCACACGCGCCTCGACGAGTTCAAGGATCGGGACGACGCGAATTTCCTGAGGCACACCCTCGCCTACCGCACCGGCGACGGGCCGCCGCGGCTCGATTACGCGCCGGTGACCATCACCAAGTCGCCCCCCAAGTCGCGCGTTTACGGCGGCGAGGGCAAAAAAGCCGATTTGACCTGATGGAAACTGAGTGGAAACTGAGTGGAAAC